>JAFZWD010000030.1 GCA_017617495.1 Bacteroidales bacterium | reverse complement strand
TTCGAATTTACGCTTGAATTTCTTTAATGCGCGTTCGATGTTGTCGCCGTCTTTTACAGGTACTATGATCATTACTTTACCACCTCCTTTTTCTTTTGGGGTTGCAAAGGTAACAATATTTTTTTAGAAAACAAATGTTGCTACAATCGGATAATGATCTGACAGATACGGTACGCCATAATCGTCTGTAACGACCTTAAAGGAAGGACAGGCGGAAAAAGCAGAAGAATAGATGTAGTCGATGACGCGCTGACTCTCCCACTCCACATCGCCGGGCTTCCCCCAGGCGTTAAACGTAGCCCGCCCGTCGGACACAAAAGCGGCCACGCGCGAATCGGTCATCTTGCCTTCCAGGGCCTTCAGGCAGGGGTCCGTGGGCGTAACATTGAAATCGCCTCCGAGCAGCATCGGCCAGCCCTCGGGGTTCATCTTGGCGATATTCTCCACCACCAGGGCGAGCCCCTTGTAGCGGGCATTCTTTCCGATGTGGTCGAGATGCGTATTCACGTAGAAGAACTTATTCCCGGTAGCGCGATCCTTGAAGAGCGTCCAGGTGGCGGTGCGCTTGCAGGCTGCATCCCAGCCCTTGGAGGGTTTGTCCGGAGTTTCGCTGAGCCAGTATGTGCCCCACTTTATGAGCTTCATGCGCTTGCGGTTGTAGAAGATTGCCATCGTCTCCCCTTCGCTCTTGCCGTCCTCGCGGCCAACGCCCACGCACTTGTACTGAGGGCAGTTTTCGAGCAGATAATCCAGCTGAAAGCGGAGAGCCTCCTGCACCCCGAAAACATCCGGAGTCTGAGCCGCGAGAAGAGCCAGCGAGCCGGCCTTACGCCTGTCCCAGGAATTGTCGCCGTCCTTGGCGGTGCCATACCTTATATTAAATGACATCACCTTGAGCGAAACGGGCTTTCCCGCCACCAGCTCCACAAAAGCGGCGGCGTTGTTCACCTCGTCCTCGCGCCAGGAGGCGGAAACTATGCTTGTAGTAATCTGGGAAGCAGGTTTGGAGATGATGCGGAAGGCTCCGCCGAGGTCTTCTATCTTCTCGAACTTATTCTTCGAAAAACGCATTCCCCCACCCATAGGGCCGGGGTTCTTTGACACGTTGGCCGGGTGGATTCCCCAGGCGGCGATATAATCCTCGCCGCACTTGAGTACCGACCCCGGGTGATAGTTGACGCCGGTCGCGAACTGCACCTTCTTGCCGTTGAGCTCCCGGGCGGTCACGTTGGCCCAGCGGCTGCCGTCATAGACATCTACGCGCAGGCTGATATCGACCTTATCTCCCTTATACTCAACGCCGTAGGCGGTCATCTCCATCCACACGTTATTGCCCCTGCGGCCCACTGTGCTGCGGCGGCCGGCAGTACCGTCCAGGCGGACTTCCTTCTCACCGTCCCAGAGGCGCACGCCCCCGAGGCCCACCGTCTTGCCCACGAAGTACTCGTCGCATCCGGCACCCTCGTCGCGCTGCTGCTCCTCGGTGGGATACCAGTGCCACTTGCCGAGCTCGTCGTCAATCTTGCCGGTCTTGCTGTAGATGTCGATGGCTCCGCGCCCGTCGTAGTAGAAGCGGAGGGCCATAAACTGGTTTTCCACGGCAGGCCCGTGATGTCCGATCTGGCGGAATTCGTTGTCCTGAGGGCTCCAGAGCTCGGTTACCTGCTGCTTGTCGGTCAGGCGGAACTGGCTGTAGAAGCAATGCTGCTGGGCTCCCAGATAGAGGCAGCACAGCAGCAGTACGAGCGTAGAAATGGTTTTACGCATATGCTAGAATGTAAAAATGAGGCCGAGTGTCCAGTATTTCATATCGTTCTTGTCGGTGCCGGCCAGCGAGTTGTCGCGGAAGATGGACTTTGGATAGTACCTGAAATAAAGTCCCGTTCCGTCGAAATCGACCGCGGCAAAGTAGTTGATGAGCGTGTTCTCCACCTTGGGCTTGCGGTTCCTGCTGTGCACGTCGATGTACTTGTTCTGCACGAAGTCGGTCTTGATGCAGGTGTACTTGTTGATGTTGAAGTCGAACTCGGCGCCGCCCTTAACCGAGAACCACGGTGCGTGGAAGCCGAGACTCACCGGCACTGCAAGCGCGAAGGTGCGGATGCGCTGGTTAAAATCGGTCACATCAGCAAAAATCCGGTCCTGCTCGTTGAATGCGAATTTGTGGTCAACCATCTCCACGGCATATCCTTTCGCCAGCTCGAACTGGTCCCACTTGAGGTCGAGGCCCGCGTTGAGCGACACCCAGTTGGCGGGATTCAGACCCAGCTGCAGTACATTGAAGCCGATTTCATGCGACTGGAAGAACTTGCCTTCCAGCTCTTTCTGGCCGCTCACCTGATGGAATCCGAAGTAGAAGTGCGAGAGTCCGTCGCAGCTGAACAGGTCGTTATGTTTGGCAACCCTGCGCTTGTGGGCGTTCACTGCCATTTCTTCTATCTCCTTAAGGCGGTCCTTGGCGCTGGTCTGAGCCAGCATATCAGTGCTTGCACAGGCGAGAACGATGCCCAGTGCTATAAATATCCTTTTCATTATTTTGCGATATTAACTTGGTCGATTGTAAAATAAGGCATAAGCGCCATTGCGCTGAATCCGGGATGCAGTTGCTGCTTCACCCTTGCGAGAGGTTCCTTCTTCTTTTCGTCGCTTGGTTTGAACTGGTCCATGAAGGACTTTTTCTCGGGATAGCAGGCGATGCGGTACTTCTTGAGGCCCACCAGGTCGGCGGTATACTTCACCGCGTCGAGCAGGGTGCCCTTTTCGTCCGCCAGTCCATTGCCGAGCGCGTCCTTGCCGGACCACACGCGGCCCTGGGCGATGTCGTCCACCGCCTGGGTACTCATCGAGCGTCCCTTTGAAACGACTCCCACGAATGTGTCGTAAATGCCCTCGATTTCCTGCTGATACCAGGCCTCTTCCTCCGCGTTCAGGGGGTTGACACCCGTTCCCATGCCGCTGTGTGCGTTGGTTCCAAGGGTAACGAGGTTCACGTGCAGGTTCTTGCTCACCGCCTTTCCGAAGGAAGGAATCATGCCGAACACTCCGATGGAGCCGGTAAGAGTGGCGTTGTCCACGAAGATACGCTTGCAGCCGGCGGAAATCAGGTATCCGCCGGAAGCGGCATAGGAGCCGTAGCTCGCGATAACCGGCTTATCCTTGCCCAGAAGCTCGATTTCGCGGCGAATCATATCGGCCGCAACCACCTCGCCGCCGGGAGAATTCACGCGGAAGACCACGGCCTTCACGGTAGAATCGGCGCGCACCGCAGCAATTTCGCGGGCAAGCTTCTCTCCCACGATGCCGTCGCCGCTGCGCACTATCTCGCCCTCGGCGTAAATAATAGCTATCTTCTTGGAGGACGAGCCCTTCTTGAGGTCCTTGATATAATCTTTGAGGCCGACGACCTTCACATCGTCGGCTTCGGTGGTGCCGAACAGGTGGCAGAGGTAATCCTCCATCTCGTCGCGGTACTTGAGGCCGTCCACCAGGCCCTTGTCCACCCAGGTCTGGGCTGTGCCGAGCGCCAGGCCGTCAGCCATCGCGTTCAGTTCCTCCACGCTCTTGCCGCGGGACTCCCCTATTTCTGCGAGGAAGCCTCCCCAGATGGATCCGAGCAGCTCTTCATACTGCTGGCGGTTCTCGGGGCTGATGTCGTTGCGGATATACATCTCGCCGGCAGATTTATATTTGCCGTGACGGATCAGCTGCATCTCGATTCCGAGGGTGTCCAGGAGGTCCTTCACGAAGTACTGCGTGCTGCCGAGGCCGTTCAGTGTGCCGCCGCCCTGCGGGTGCAGGAACAGACGGTCTGCCACCGACCCGAGGTAGTAGCTGCCGTTGCCGAGGCTTGCAGCCCAGGCCACCACCGGCTTGCCCTTTGCGCTGAAGCGCTTGAGGTATTCGCGCACCTCCTCCACTGCCGCCATGCTGCCGGAGAAGTGGTCGAGGTTAAGGTACACCATAGCGATGTCCTTGTCGTCCGCCGCCTTTTCCAGCGCCCTCTCGACGCCGAGCAGCGACACTGCGGAACTCGTGTTGATGCCACTGAGGCCGATGCTGAAAGAGGATCCTCCCCTTTCGGCTATCGACTCTTTCAAATCAATCTTGAGAATCTTCCCCTTCAGGAAGCCTTTTTCCGCGGAGAACGCGCCCGTGCACAGGAATATGCAGGCCACCGCGGTAAGAATCATTTTCTTCATAAACCAGACAGTTTTGTTACGGACTGCTAATTTAGCAAAAAACCGGCCAAGTCCAACACTCCGCAAACTCGTTATCCCGCTTTTTTACTATCTTTGCAGTCCGTCTGCGGGTGTGTTGAAATTGGTAGACAAGCCAGACTTAGGATCTGGTGCCTCACGGCGTATGGGTTCGAGTCCCTTCACCCGCACTTGACGAAGCGCTCCCTCCCGGGGCGCTTTCGTCATGCCCGGCCGAGTCCGGGCAACGTGCGGGCGAAGATTGTGTCTATTGAGGGGCGTTCCCCTCAAACTCCCTGCGTCGGCCTTTGGCCTCCAAAAAACTCCGCACCGGGTGAAAGGACTCCGTCTGTCTCAACCCCATGGTCTCTGTCCCACAGCCGCCGCCGCCGAAGAGATGCCCGCAGGATACGACCAACTGATGATTCCCGTCATCGACAACCATCTGGCATTGGCAATCGCGCTGATCTTGACAATCCCCGTTTCAATCCTCTCAATGAAACTCGCGGAACGAGCAATCAAATAACCCGCGCGGAAACGGGTTATTTCCACCACCAATTGTTGTTCAGTTTGATTCCTTTAAGGGACGGAAGGGTGCCTATTCCATAGCGGAAAATGCTGAAGCCGTCGATGTCGGCTTCGGCGAGCGCGGCCAGATCCAGGCGCATTTCTTCTTCCGTTAGAGGGGTATCGTCGGCATCGGAAACAAAGGAGCAGATGGCAGGCCAGATTTCACAGGAAGAAGAAGGATCCAGCTCGTTCAAATACCACTCCAAGGTGGGCGCATACCATCCTCTGCCAGTATTGTAATTACCCCTATACAACAACGGAATCAATATTTCCGCATATTTGCTCAGTTCTTTGGTATCCTGGCCATAGTAACGGGCATTATTATCTTTCTCAGGCATCAGGGTAACCGCCAAGGGCACTTTCAAAACATCTTGCGACACAATATGGACGTGTTGGCAGAAAAGGGTTATCGCCGATGTCGCACCTCGCGTTCCGTAAGCAGTCCCCGGAAAGCGCAGATTGTCCATCACAATACCGCTCACGCCATATCCATTAACATAATGCTCGGCCCTGTAGGTAAAATTATCGATAGCAGTATAATTTAATGAACCGTCTGCTTTGACGGGATTGATCCACCCGTCGTCACCGTACAGGGCCTGCATGTCGACGAACACGGCCAAACCGTTCTCCTTACATTTGCCGATATAACCCCTTACCATATCAGGCGCGTATAAATCGAAGACATACTCCGAAAGGAAAATGTGGCTGTAGCCCTTGGCCTTGATTGCCTTCAGGCCTGCGGCATCGTTATCCACAAGACCGGGCATGTCGCTGGCCCAAACCCAAACTGCGGCATTGACCGAAGATGGCGCGGGAGAATGCTTCTTATGTTTGCTTTCCTTGCCGCAAGATGTGATGGTCAGTACTGCAAACAGGACAAGAAGATAATGGAACGCTTTTCTCATAATTTTTTGGCATTGCTCCCGCAAATTTAGGATTTCTCCGCGGAAAATATGTGTATTTACGACAATATGAGAAGATTCTTTTTGATCGCCGCGGCGGCGCTGATGGCAGCGGCTTGCGGGCAGAGGCCGAAGAGAGATTTAGTATCTGCACATAACGGGTCGGACCGATAAGCCACTGCAGCGTGCGTAGGTGGATAATGAAATGTAGTCGTTAACGAAGTACAGTTCCCAAGCTTGGTCCGCTTTTTCTGTATCGCGGCTGGCGGACCAGTAATGTCCATCGTCGCTGTGAAGGGTAGAGCCGCTTATCCTCCCGGCTGCGGGTAGGAAAATGGACTTGTTCGTGTGATTGGTCTTTTTGCTGGTGAAGAGCCATCCGCTGACACTTGTCCCGTTGTAATTGTCAACCTTGGTATATGTACAATTGTCGAACAACTCCTGCCACTCACTTCGTGTCGGTATCCGCCAGTCTTTGCCGAGTTTGGCCCTGGCTGCATCGTCTTCATATCCGTAATCCTTCAACTCAGTCTTGTTGTCGGAGTCGTTATACCGGGAGAGAGCGTTGAAAATGCCCCATTTGTATGTGTTCCACGTGTAATTCGTCTTGGGCTCCGTTTCGCCCCAGGCGTAATAGGAACCTGAATCCCAGGGATTGCCGTGAAGACCGCTGCTGCTCAGATTGCCGATGGCCCAGAAAACGGAAAGCCCGAGGTCAACGACCCTGTTAGGAAGTTTCTGCGTCTGGAATGAGGATACGGCGCTATAGCACTCCGTATCGTGCAAAGTTATATAAGCGACAAAATAATACTTGGTGTCGTGAAAGAGTGATTGGATTTGTGCGGAGAAAGTGCCGTCACTATTCATCGTGGCGTGATACCTGCCGCCATCAGTTTTTAACGATTCAAGCGTGCTTGCCGTCTTGCTTACGAGGAACCAGCATTCATGGCCCGCTTCATAGGGGTAGGGGCAGTTTGTGGTCGCAGAGCCGTTGAGGGTCGCCGTAAAGCAGGTAATATCACTGGCCGCCGGGGGCGTCACGCCGGCTTCGACCTCGCGGGTCTTGAAGGACTTGACTTCGCCGAGCATAGTCTGCAATGAATACGCCGCAAAACAGCGGTAGTAGTAGGTCGTAGAAGGTTTCAGTCCGGAGAGTTCGACACGGAAGTTGAAGTCATTGTCATAATCCCTGCTCTCAACCTTGTCGGAAGTGATGTCTACGTCGGGGGATTCGGAATAATATGCCCCCACCCTGGATACTCCGGCAGTGGCCGTGCCGGAAAGATAAGCTGAACAGCAGGTGATATCGGAGGCGTTGCCGTTCGTGGGGGGAACGGGAAGCCCCGCTACTTTAACCCGGCAGTAGCCTGTTTTGCCGCCGTCGCGGGACGTGGCCTTGATGGTCGTTGATCCAACCTTGATGCCGTGGACGGTGCCGTCGTCATCGACTGTGGCGACAGTCTCGTCGTTGCTGCTCCAAAAAATGGTCTTGTCAGCCGCCTCGTTGGGATAGACGGCCGCAACAAGTTTGATCGTCTCACCAACCATCAGTGAGACATTATCCTGGGCAAAAGAAACCCTTGATACTCTGATCTCGGTCTTGTTACAGGCAAGCAGAAGAATTGGAAAGACAAGGAGTGCGAATATTTTTCTCATACGCAATTATATGAATTTTCCTTTAGTACATGACAAAATTTGAAAAATTTCAACTGGTGACAATTTGTCACCGTTTCATTTCCTTCTTCTACTAGCCTCTGCTTGAGTTTGTTCCAGTACTTTCTGGCTGTCAGATAGTCCTTACTATCTGTCAGCACTTCACATACATCCACAATCGAGAAATACCATTTCTCCTCTTCCTGATTCCAGGCTGTTCTGATTTTCTTTTCTCCGAATAACTGGAGCGCTTCTTTATTGCCCATAGTTCACATCATTTTCCACGAAGTTAGTCATTCTTTGCCGTAGAAACAAGGAAAAATGGAAGACGACAAGAATAAATGTATTAAGAATCTTCAATGACCTGTATTCCAAACAGATACACTTCTTCGACGTCCTCAAAGATGGTTCGATAATTGTCCCATTGCCAGCACTTCTTTTCATCTCAAACTCCCCTCGTCGGCTTCGCCTCCGAAATCCCCCGCGACGCAACGCCCCCGCCCCGGCGGCTCCAGAGACCATTTGCATTTTGCCCCGTTTTCGCTAAAGGTCCCACCCCTCCACCAGTATTCATCACGATTCTTGCCGGTATCGGCAAAAAATGCTATATTTGTGGCAAGAATCTAAAGTTTTCTTGCCGATATGGAGTTCATAACTGTAAGTCAATTTGCCGAATTGCACGGCCTTCCGGAAAGGACGGTCAGGAACTGGTGCAATGCCGGGAAGATGTACGGCGCATTCATGACCGGCAAAACCTGGGTCATTCCCGCCGACTGTCCCCTGCCCCCGAAAGGTAAGGCGAAGGTGTCGCCTCTGCTGAAAAGGCTGCGGGAGGAGAAGGAAGGGCAGATTCGCGGAGGCATTTACCATCGTACCCAGATAGACCTTACCTACAATTCCAATCACATCGAGGGAAGCAGGCTTACCCACGAACAGACGAGGTATATCTTTGAGACCAATACCATCGGCGTAACGGACGAGAGCATAAATGTAGATGACATAGTCGAGACGACCAATCATTTCCGTTGTATAGACTTAATCATAGAAAGGGCCGGAGAGCGTCTGTCTGAAGGTCTCATAAAAGAACTGCACCGCACACTTAAATCAGGCACCTCGGACAGCCGGAAATCCTGGTTCAACGTGGGAGAATACAAGAAACTGCCCAACGAGGTGGGCGGACAGGAGACCTGTCCACCGGAGCAGGTGCACAGCAGAATCAAGGCGCTGCTGGCAGGATATAATGCCAGAGTATCCAAATCTTTGGAAGACATCCTGGACCTCCACCAGAAATTCGAGGCAATCCATCCATTTCAGGACGGAAACGGTCGTGTCGGCCGTCTGATTATGTTCAAAGAGTGCCTGGCAAACAGAATCGTCCCCTTCATTATTACCGAAGATCTGAAGCTCTTCTACTACCGCGGTCTACGCGAATGGGGGCACAACAACGGCTACCTTACAGATACCTGTCTCACTGCCCAGGACAACTACAAAGCCATTCTGGACTATTTTAAAATCAGGTATTAGTTTACTGCCTTTCGAAGGTGACTTTGCCGTTGGCGGCGTTGTTGGCGACGAGCAACTCGTCGGTGACAATGGTCTGGATGGTAATCTCGTCCTGCCAGCCGGGGCCGGTGAACTTGATGAGAGCATTGCCTTTAACGATGTCAAGCGACCAGGCGTATTTGCCGACATCCACCGTGCCCTCCATAAGCCACGAGGAGCTGCCGGAATCGTCAATAGTGACGATGTACCATCTGTCCGTCCACGAAATCTTCCATTTACCGGGAAGAAGGGTCGAAATGTTGGTAAAGACGGACAGGAAGTTATCTCTCGACAACAGGGCCATATGCTTTTCGTCCAGATATTCCATCGTATAAAGGGATGGCCCATTGGAATCGATGATTCTCAAATCGTAAATGCCGTCGTATTTACTGACGGACCAGTGATTATCTGAAGCGTTGTTCGCAACACCCGTCCAACTCAGCACACAGGTATTGTCAGGCGCGAAAATACAAGATGAGACCCGATAATCCGAAGACTCCGTGCCGAAGTTCCTCCAACCGCTCCTCATCCAGGTCCCGATTATGTTGTTCACCTTGAAACTACGGGGTGCCGTCGATCTGAACAGGCCATTGTTGCCTTTGCCGTCAGTCACACCAAACAGATAATCCTGCACATAAGTAATCGCAAATGACTCCTCGTATGCACCGGTGTAGTTAATGACTGCGTTAGCGTTGTTGTTGACCGAAAGGGACCAGGTCACTTCTCCCTCGACACCGTCTACCGATGCAGCCCCGGAGGCATGATTCGTAACCTGCATCTCGCCGCATCGCCATGAGCCGGTAACCAGTTCCTCAATTTTGGTATAATACAAATCCATATAAGCTTCATGCAGGCACAGATGCGTCCCGTCAAGAATCATAATGGAATCCCTCGCAGAATAAGCGCCCTGAAAAACCAGATATCCCCCATCAACCAACCATGTTCCCTCACGGAGCTTGTTGGGATTATACAATTTATAATTATTGTCGGAGTCAAAGGTAATGACAATTCCGGGATCCTCCATTAAAATCTCACCATAAGCCACCTTATAGCAGTACCAGGTACCAACCATTTGACTGTCCGTGGAAGGTGTATGGGGGCGGCTCGTCGCCTTATTCTCCTTGCTGCACGACACCGAAAGTGCAGCAACTGCAAGCATCGCAATCAGAAAAAATTTCTTCATTCTGTGACCATTTATTTGAACAGGTACAAATATAGGATTTTAATCGGAAAATGCGTATATTTACGGAATAATAACATGTTCTATGGAGCGGTCTGAACAGATAATTCGTACGAGTGTTGTCGGGATAGTGGCAAATGTGCTGCTGGCATCGTTCAAGGCTATTGTGGGTCTGCTGGCGAACTCGGTAGCAGTGGTGCTGGACGCAGTCAACAACCTCAGCGACGCACTTTCGAGCATCATCACGATAATCGGCACCAAGCTTTCGCTGCGGCCTGCCGACAACAAACACCCCTTCGGGCACGGCCGCATAGAGTACTTCAGCGCTATTATCATTTCGGTAATCGTGCTCACCACCGGCGTTTCGTCCCTGGTGGAATCCATCAAAAAGATCATCAACCCGACGGAGCCGGACTACACCACCGTGACGCTCGTCGTGATTATTGTAGCTATCATCACCAAGCTGCTGCTTGGCAGATACGTCAAGAAAAAGGGCGAAGAACTCGAAAGCGACGCCCTCATCGCATCTGGCTCCGACGCGCTCTTCGACGCGATCATCACCCTGGCCACGCTCATCTCCGCAGGAATTATGCTCATCTGGGGCATCTCGCTGGACGGATATCTGGGCGCGCTCATCTCGCTCGCAATCGTCAAGGCCGGTATCGAGATGCTTTCCTCCCCCATCAACCAGCTGCTGGGCGCCAAAGCGCCGCAGGACCTTATCCACAAGATTAAGGATGATGTCGGCTCGATGGAGGGGGTGCAGGGAGTCTTCGATATAATCCTGCACGGATACGGCCCCAACCTGTCCATAGGTTCGCTGCATATCGCAATTCCGGACACTATGACGGCCCACGAGATTCACGGCCTGAGCCGCAAGATTTCCGAGACTATGCACGAAAAGTACGGCATCATTATGACGGTCGGCATTTACTCGGTGGCTACCGGCGATAACAAGAGCAGCGAACTCCAGAAAAAGGTAATGCAGACGCTCTCCAGCCAGGAGCAAGTTATCCAGGCACACGCATTCTTCTACAACAAAGATAAAAACACCATCTCGGTGGACGTGGTGCCCGAATGGAGCGTAACCGATGACGCAGCCTTCATCCGCCTGCTGACCGAGAAGCTCAAGGAGGTTGTGCCCGACATCCCCGTGAGCATAGTAATCGACCACAACTATAACGACTGAATATGAGAAAGATACTTATTATCGCCGCCGCGATGCTTACGGTAGCGGCGTGCGGTCAGAGGCCGAAAAAGGCCGTTGAGCAGAGCGATACCCTGCGCTTCGTTTTCCTGACCGACATGCACATCGAGAGCGACTTCATCGAGCGCGGGCATCCGGTCTATGAGCACTACGCGGTGGGCAACCACGCTTCGCTGGAGAAGACCTTCGAGTTCATCAACGAAGATCCCCTCTGCAGCAAGGCCAGCTTCATCCTCCTTGGCGGCGACAACATCAATACCGGCTACGAGCGGGAGCATCAGAGCCTTGTGGACGAGATGGTCAACTACCACCGGCTCGTGGGCATGCTGAACCTCTATAATGATAAGGAAGGCCTCGAAGCCTTCAAGTTCGAGGCGCCGGAGAGCTATACCTGCGCCGAGAACATCGGGCCGGACCAGGCCCCGATGGAATTCCACTCCCCCGTCCTCGGCTCGAAGGTCATCCCCATCCAGGGCAATCACGACACGGACGTGGAGGAATTCTACCGCAACTGCGCCTTCCAGTGCGGAGGTGTGCGCTTCATCTGCTTCTTCTGCCACTACTGCGCTCTTCCCGCGCCTCCGGGCCAGTACAAGAGCACCGGTCGCATAGCGGACGACACCTTCGCCTTCGTCAAGGACCAGATCGAGCGCGCGGCAAAAGACCCCGAGATCCGGCAGATAGTGCTTGTTAACCACTGGGGCATCGCTCCGGGCTTCAAATGGCACATCTACGACGCCTGCGAGGCCAACGGCTGGAACGACAACCGCCAGAAGATTCTCGACCTCGCGGAGAAATACAACATCCGCCTCTACATCAACGGCCACGAACACAACAGGGACTTCCCGGTCGAAAAAGTTGGCAACATGTACGATATCAACTGCGGCGCTGTGGCGTCGGGCGACCAGGGCAAATGGTCGCTCGTGGAAATCACCCCCGACAAGGCCCTCTTCCACATCTACACCCGCGCGAATACCGAACTCGCGCCGGACGGCTCCACCGTTTTCACTTCGCTTCCCGCGCTTGAGCGCACCATAGAAATCCCCCTGAAATAACCACATTATGAAAGCATTTCGATTCCTCCTTATCGTTTTGGCACTGGCGCTTGTTTCCTGCAAGGCCTCTGCACCTGTCGACACCGTTCCCATCACCCCCGCATGGGCCCTCGGGCACATTGTATGGGAAGACCAGTTCAACACTCAGGAAGCAACCCTGAGGCTGGTTAACGGCTACCTCGATCGCGGCATTCCCGTGAACGGCGTCATTATCGACAGCCCCTGGAGCACCAGCTACAACAACTTCAAATGGGACCACAATCTCTATCCCGAGCCTGAAGCGCTGCTGAGCGAGCTCAAGGGCAAGGGCGTGCACAGCATACTCTGGCTCACCGGCTGCACCAACACCACCTGCAACGACCGCGAGCAGCAGAAGAGCGACAACTTCGACGAGGCCGTGGAGAAGGGCTACGCAGTCAACGACGGAGAGCAGGCGCACTGGTGGAAAGGCGACGGCATCCACATCGATTTTACCAATCCTGAGGCAGTCCAGTGGTGGTACGGCCAGTTGGACGGAGTGCTCGCGGACGGAGTGGACGGCTATAAGGTGGACGGCGGCGAAACCAATTACGGCGACACCGTCAGGACCAGCGTCGGGCCCCTTACAAACCGCGATTTCCGCCGCTATTATTACGATGCGATGTACGATTACGCAGTGAGCCGCCGGCCCGAAACCGGCATTATCCTCGCAAGGCCCTACTCTACCAGGAGCGGCCGCGGAGTCAACGGCCACTTTGCCAACCCGGTGAAGATGTCCCTCGGCTGGTGCGGCGATTTCGCCGGCGACTGGACCGGCCTTAAGGAGCAGGTGCGCGACGTATATAACTCTGCCCTGGCAGGTTACGGCGCAGTGGGCACCGAAATCGGCGGCTTCTTCGGCTCGCCTTCGACCGAAGCCCAGCTCCTCCGTTACGCCCAGTTCGGCGCGCTTACCGCCTGCATGATCAACGGCGGTTCCAACAAGCCTTTCGAGAACCATATCGCATGGTGGCACAGCCCCGAAGCAGGTATGGCCTACAAGGAGCTGGCCCTCTTCCACTGCCGGCTGGTGCCCTATATCTTCTCCACCCTGGTAGACGCCCATCTGCACGGCGGAACCCTCATCCGTAACGCCGACCTCGAAAACGAAACCCACATGCTCGGGCCCGACTTCTTTACCAAGGCAATCACCAGCGACGACGGCCACGTGCGCTTCACCCTCCCGGAGGGCTCCGAATGGGTTGACATGCACACCGGCGAGCAGTTCGCGGGCGGCACCGTCATCGAGCGCGAGTACGGCATTTACGAATTCCCCCTGTTCATCCGTGTGGGCGCCATCGTCCCGATGTACGACGAGGGCGGAATGGGCGTGATGGTCTGCGGCCGCGACAAGGTCCTCAAGGGCAGCTTCCACTGGCCCGAGGGTGACGGCATCGCCTACCGCGATGTAGACGTGCGCTACGACCCCGCCACCGACGAGGCCACCGTCACATCCAACGGCAAACCCCTCCCCCACGTGCTGATAATTCACTAAAAATACTTATCTTTCGGCGTTGTACTGAAACCTATGGAAAAGATTATCGACCCGATTCCCGTTGATAAGCTTCTGGCGGAACTTACGCCGGAGCGCAAGTTGATGGACACCAACAAGGGTGGCAACGAACTCTATGTGGTAGATGCCTTCAACGCTCCCGAAACCCTCAAGGAGATAGGACGTCTGCGCGAAATCACTTATCGCGCAGCGGGCGGCTGTTCGGGCCTCGCGATGGACCTGGACGAGTTCGACACGATGGAGAAGCCCTACAAGCAGCTCATCGTCTGGGACCCCGACGCCAAGGCCATAATCGGCGGCTACCGCTATCTACTTGGCCCCGACGCTACCTTCGGCCCCGACGGTCAGCCCCATCTGACCTCCTCGCACCTTTTCCATTTTTCGGACAAATTCATCAAGGAATACCTCCCCCGCACCATGGAACTCGGGCGCTCGTTCGTGCGTCCCGAATATCAAAGCTCCGTTGCCGGAATGAAGTCGCTCTTCACCCTGGACAACCTCTGGGACGGCATCGCGGGCGTGATTATGAGCAGTCCGGGCATCGAGTACTTCTTCGGCAAGATGACCATCTACAAGGCCTACGACAAGCAGGCGCGCGAGCTCATAATGCGATTCCTGGAGAAGCATTTCCCCGACGAAGAGGAGCTCATCCGCCCCTACAATCTGCTCAAACCGGACACGGATCCCAGGCTGCTGGACCTTATCCTCAAGGAAGATACCATCAAGGCGGACTACCGCTGCCTCAAGGAGGCCGTGCGCCATCTGGGAGCCAACATCCCGCCGCTGGTGAACACCTACATGAACACCTCTTCAACCATGAAGATTTTCGGCTCCACCGTCAACGACGAGCTGTCCGACGCCATCGAGACCGGCCTGATGATACGCTTCACCGAGATTTATCCCGACAAGATCGAGCGCCACATCGAAGCCTTCCTCGAGAAGCGCATGCCCCACACCTACCAGCGCATCTTCCGCCGCAACGCCACCTCCCCCGAAATCGAGTTCAAGTAGTATGCTCAAAACAATCCGCGTAATATTGGCCGCCATTTTCTGGGTTGGGATTACGGCGCTGCTGGCCATTGGCACGGGGGTGCTGTACAGGTGGCTGGGATGGATGCCAAAGCTGCAGTTCCTGCCGGCGGTGCTGGCGATGAATTTTGCGGTGATTGCCGGCCTGGTGCTGCTTACGCTGCTGTTCGGCCGCGTTTACTGTTCGGTGATATGCCCCCTCGGAGTATTCCAGGACGGAATAGCACATGTAGGCGCTACCGCCCGCCGCCACCGCAAGCATAAAGCTTATGGTTGGAGCCCGGAGAAGAAGTGGCTCCGCTATGGGGTGCTGGCGCTGTTCGTTCTCGCGCTGGTTTTCGGAGTGCAAGCCTTTGTGGCATTACTGGCACCATATAGCGCCTGGGGACGGATAGTGAACGTCCTCACCCCCGGACGCCCCTGGACCTGGACACTGTTGGCTGTCGCCGCTGTTACGCTAGTCGCAGTCGTTATTCTCGCCTGGCGTGGCGGACGCACATACTGCAATACCATCTGCCCTGTCGGCACTACGCTCGGGTTCATCTCCCGCTTTGCCGCGTTCCGGCCGGTGATTGATGCCGACAAGTGTAAAAATTGCCACATTTGCGAGAACGGCTGCAAGGCGTCCTGCATCGACATCGCCTCGCACAGCATCGACCACAGTCGCTGCGTCGCCTGTTTCGACTGCCTCGGTGACTGCAAGTTTGATGCGCTGCATTATAGGTTTTCCTGGAAGAAAAAGATTGCCGATCAGGTCGGCAATGACGCAGGCAGGCGGGCCTTTTTAGCCAGCCTGGCGCTACTGCTGCCGGTAATAGCGCTGAGGGCCCAGAAGAAAACCGACGGAGGGCTGGCGACGGTGCTGCCGAAGAAGGCGGTGAAGCGCAGCATCCCCATTACGCCTCCGGGGTCCAGGAGCGTTAAAGACTTCTACTCCAAGTGCACCGCCTGCCAGCTCTGCATCGCCCACTGCCCCAACAAGGTGCTGAGGCCGTCGAGCTCGCCGGAGCATTTTATGCAGCCCGAACTGGGCTACGAGAACGGATGGTGCCGTCCCGAATGCACCAGCTGCTCGGAATACTGCCCCACCGGAGCAATCGAACTCATCAGCCGCGAAGAGAAAACGCAATACCATATCGGCACGGCGAGCGTCAACCGCGAGCTGTGCGTCGCCGAAAAGGGCACCCAGTGCGGCAACTGCGCGCAGAAATGCCCCACAGGGGCCATCTCCATGGTCCCCGGACCTGCCGGCACGCGCGTCCCAGCCGTCAACGAATCGATCTGCATCGGCTGCGGCGCTTGCGAATTCCTCTGCCCCGCCAGGCCGGTTAGCGCCATCACGGTGAACGGCCGTCACGAACACCTTAAATCCTAGCGCCATGCAACGGAGAGACTTCCTCAAAATCACCGGCGCCGCGGGTATAGGCGCCGTCGCGCTCGGCTGCAATGGTGGCAAAAGCAAGAGCGCTCCCCTGCCGGAGGGCGATATGGAATACCGCATCAACCCCGCAAACGGCGACAAAGTATCGCTGTTGGGCTTCGGCTGCATGCGCTGGCCGATGATAGAAAAGGACGGCGCGCAGGCGGTCGACCAGGAGGCTGTCAACGCTATGGTGGACTACGCCATCGCCCACGGGGTAAACTACTTCGACACCTCCCCCGCCTATCTTCGCGGCCTGTCGGAAAAGGCCGCAGGAGACGCCCTGGCAAGGCATCCGCGCGAATCTTACTACATCGCCACAAAGCTCTCCAACTTCCGCGAAAGCGACAAGGAAAGCTCCATAAAGATGTATCGCGACTCCTTCGGGGAGATGCACACCGACTACTTCGACTACTACCTGCTGCACGCCATCGGGCGCGGAGGGATGAAGGCCTTCCGCAAGAGGTATGTGGACAACGGCATGATAGATTTCCTGATGGCGGAGAAGGCCGCGGGACGCATCCGCAACTTCGGTTTTTCCTTTCACGGGAAGAAGGAGGCCTTCGACGACTTCATGCGCCTGCACGACACCGGCGAAATCCACTGGGACTTCTGCCAGATCGAGATGAACTATGTCGACTGGAGGCACGCGGACGGCGTCTGGAACGAAAACGCCGAGTACCTCTACGCCGAACTGGACAAGCGCGGTATACCTATTATAATAATGGAGCCCCTGCTGGGCGGACGGCTGGCGAACGTCCCTTCGGACATCGCCGAGCAGATGAAGGCCCGCGAGCCGGACCGCTCCGTCGCTTCCTGGGCTTTCCGCTTCTGCGGCAGCCATCCGCGCGTTCTCTGCACGCTCAGCGGCATGGAATCCATGGACCCGCTCATCGACAACCTGCGCACCTTCTGCAACTTCAAGCCACTCAGCGAGGAAGAAATGGCCTTCATGGAGGAGATGGGCGACGCTATGACGAAGTACCCCACCGTCAACTGCACGGGCTGCCAGTACTGCATGCCCTGCCCCTGGGGCATCGACATCCCCGGCATCTTCCGCCACTACAACGACAGCATCACCGAGAACACCTTCCCCCGCAACCGCGAGCAGAAGGATTACCTCAAACTCCGCAAGGCATATCTCGCAAGCTACGACAAGGCCATCCCGACGGTGCGCCAGGCCGACCACTGTATAAGTTGCGGGCAATGCCTGTCGCACTGCCCGCAAAGCATCAATATTCCAATGCAGCTCTCCCGCATCAACCGATACGTCGAGAGCCTTAAGCAGGATACCCTTTAGATTACCTGCTGCTTGCGGCGCCAGTTGAGCACCGGGAGCAGGAAGGAAATGCAGGCGGCTCCAAGCCAGAACCAGCTTGCATAGGTGAAGTCGTGCACCTGAACGCCGTTCACCTCGATGATGTTCTTGTCGAGGATCAGGCCGGTCACCACGTTCTGCAGACCTGCGGCTGCATAGGATGCCATACCCACGATTCCGAGGGCCGCACCCGTAGCCTGGCGGGGCACAAGATCCACCGCCATAAGGC
The DNA here is from genome assembly GCA_017617495.1 of Bacteroidales bacterium. Lineage (GTDB taxonomy): Bacteria > Bacteroidota > Bacteroidia > Bacteroidales > UBA932 > Cryptobacteroides. Next base: position 32,987 of record JAFZWD010000030.1, on the reverse strand, counting down.
CTCCGAGGAAGGAGATGAGCACTCCGATGGCTACTCCAAAGAGCACCATCGCCACCACGTTAACCCACTTGGACGGGCCTCCGAAGAGGAAGATGGCGAGCGCAATGGCCTCCAGGATACCGGCCACGAAGGCCGGATACTTCCTGTCGCCCTTGAACACTGCATCCGACAGCCAGCCGGACACCACCGTACCTATAATACCGAAGATGGGGTTGATGCCGATAATGGTTGCTGCTCCCGCGAGGTCATAACCCTTGGTTTCCTGCAGGAAAATGGTTCCCCACTCGTTGATGGCGTAGCGGCTCATGTACATGAAGGCGCTGGCCAGTGCGAGAATCCAAACACCCGGGTTGCGGATGACCGCAGCCTGCATGCGCTTGGTTTCCGCGCGCTTCTGCTCGGGGGTAAGGTCGGCCTTCTGCTCTCCCTCGCCGGAAAGCACCTCGATCGGAGGCAGTCCCTTGCTCTCGGGGTTATCGTGGAGGAAGAACATTATGATGAGGATGCCAAGCACGCCGGCAAGCGCAGCTCCGAAGAAGCCCCACTTCCAGCCAAATGTGGCCACCAGCATACCTACGAACACGAACGAGAGGCCTTCGCCGATATTGTGCGAAGAGCTGAAGAAGCCGTAGTAGGTGCCGCGTATGCGGAGCGGATACCAGCGCGACAGTGCGATGATTGCCGGAGGTGCGCCCATGCTCTGCGACCAGCCGTTCACCGCCCAGCAGCAGGCAAATACGATAAAGAGGGCGCTCGTAGCGATCGCGCCCTTGAGGGCTGCCACGCCGAGAATTCCCATGGTGAAGTTCATGAGCACCGACACCACGAGACCGGAGGCCATAAAGCGCTTGATGTTGGAGCTGTCGGCCAGGAAGCCGTTCACCAGCTTGCCAAGCGCGTAAGCCCAGTAAAGGCATGCGCCGATGATACCGAGCTGCGTTGCGTTCAGAAGTCCCGCGTCGATGAGGGGCTGCTTCATCACGCCCATCGAGAGGCGGCAGACGTAGTAAAGCGCGTAGCCGAACGTGCCCGCCATGAAGGCCTGGAAGCGCAGGCGCCTGTAGGTCTTGTCAACCTTCTCCGCAGGTACTTTTACTGCCGAGGGGCCGCTCATTTTGAAGTAATCAAATGCACTCATTCTATTCTAGTATTTTAATGTTGTCACGATAGGATAATGGTCGGAGATGAAGGGCTTGCCGTCGTATTCCTTCTTCACCACCGCAAAGTCGTCGGCGCCCTTGAAGCCGCTGAAGTAGATGTAGTCGATGGTTTTCTCCGGGCCGCGGAAGCCGTTGAACGAAGGGGTGTCGTCGCTGTGCTTCGCGCATACACGGGCGCTCAGCAGCAGGCGGTCAACGTCCACCAGGCAGCTGTCGCCGGGCTCCACGTTGAAGTCGCCCATCAGGATCAGCGGCACGTCGGGATTCATCTCCCTTATCTTGTCCACTACCATCGCCAGGCCGTTGCGGCGGGCTTGTGCGCCCTTATGGTCGAGATGGGTGTTCACCAGGTAGAACTCCTTGCCGAACTTGAGGTCCTTGAGCAGGGCCCAGGTAGCGGTGCGGGGATATTTGGCGTCCCAGCCGGTGGAGGGCACGTCGGGAGTTTCGCTCAGCCACCAGGTTCCTTTTTCTACAAGTTCGATGCGCTCGGTGTTGTAGAACACGTCCATGCGCTCCCCTTCTATGCCGTCGTTACGGCCGATGCCGTAGCATTTGTATTTGGGGCACTGCTCCAGGATGTATGCCTCCTGGTCCGGCAGGGCTTCCTGCACCCCGAACACGTCGGGGTTCTGGTCTGCAATCATCGCCGGGGTTGCGCTGCGGCGCATCTCCCAGGCATTGTCGCCGTCCTGCGCGCTGGAATTGCGCACGTTGAACGACATTACTTTTATCGCCGGGCTGCTGCAGGCGGCAAGAAGGCCGAGTGCCAGCGCGGCTGCCGATATCCTTTTGAAAAACCTTAGCATATTACTTCTGACGTTTGTCGTTTTCGATAGCTTCCAGCAGCAGGGCCTCCATCACCTTATAGCCGGCGATAGCGGGATGGACTGCGTCGCCCTGATACTTCTTGTCGAGGCCGCCTTCGCCGTCGTCAAGCGCGCTGTGATAGTCTACCAGCAGAATCTTGTTCGCCAGGGCGTAGGCGCTGATCATCGTGTTCAGGCTGTCGATTGCCGGGCGCGGATCGGGGAAACCCTTGCGCCAGCCGAATTCCTTTGCCGGAGTCGTGGTGCAGAGAATGGGCTTGATGCCGTTGTGCTGCGCGAGTTCCACCATCGATACGATGTTCTTGAAAACGTTCACCATCTTGATGCGGCCGTTGTTGCAGGCGATGTCGTTGATGCCCGCCAGAATCTGGACGTATTCCGGCTGCAGCTCGATCACGTCCGCGCGGAAGCGCACCAGCATTTCTGCGCTCGTCTGGCCGCTGATGCCGCGGCCGAGGAAGTTGTGCTCGTCCAGCCAGGGAGTGTCGAACTTGGCCCAGTTCTGGGTGATGGAGTCGCCCATCAGCACCGCCACGGGCCGGGTCTTCACCTGTGCGTTCTTTTCGGCGTACCTCCTGAAGTTGGCCCAGTCCTTCTCCAGCGGATTCGTATTCTTCTGCGCCATCGCAGTCCCCTGCGCACAGAACCCCGCCAGAACCGTCAGAACCAGTACCTTGCAAATACTAAAGACTCTCATTTCAGCGTTATCAATTACAAAATGTAAATATAACGATTTTCTTTAAATCTTCGCCATCACCCCCGGGTCTCTGTCCGAACCATAGGCGCCGCCTTGTGCTCTACGCTCTGCGGAAATGCACTTTAGCTGTACTGACGTTAAGAATTGGAGCGCCGAGTGCAGTTTCGATTTCGGCGATTGTACGGATGGTAAAGTTGTGCGTCCCGCTCAACCAACGGGTCACAAGCGGAGTCTTTTTGCCTGTAGCGCGAGCCAGATCCGCCTGCGACCAATGCCTGGCCACAAGGATGTCATTTATTCTTTTGGCGATATCAAAGGAGTAGCCAACCTCCTTACGCACAACCGGGCTTATACCTTCCAAAGCCCGCCTGAATTCCGGATCTATATACTTAACTCGAGCCATATCAGTCAATTTGGACTGTAATATTTACGATACTATTATTCAAATCCACATTAAAATCTTCTAAATCCTTCAACTCTGCATCGATAGCCTGCAGAGTCTCAATATGTGAGTTCAACAAAGGCACAAACTCAACCTTCTTCATAGTCAATTACATTTGCAAAATTAAACGTATTTTACATAAAAACAAATAGATAGACCAAATATTATTAACTCAAAAGTTAACTATTGCCCAACTACACAAAAACCGGTTGCAATGTATGTCTTTATTTCAACTTTGATGGAGTAAAACGACGGGTAAAACGAAAATTTTTATGTTTTCGATACAAATATAATTAACAGCGGCTCAATGTAGAGGGAACAACAGCCGCAGCGGGGAGGGCAGGCCCCCGGCCTCCTGCTTCGCAAAAGGGCTCGCCTTGCTGCGGGCCCTTGACGGCTGACGCCTCCTTAATCCGCTGCGCAGCTTAACAGTCGTTGGACAGACGCCGTCACGAGACGGGCCCTCCGCTTCGTCTCCCCGGGAACCTTTTGCTCAAAGTCGCCCGGAAGCCTGCCCCTCCCCGTCGCGGCGCCCCTGCTCGTCATTGCCGACCTGATCGGCAATCTCTTTGGGCGAGGTCTGCTAAAATGCCCGGGACCTCGCCCAGTGGAATGGCACTACAGGCACTTCTGAGCCACATTGGGTGGGCGAGGTGTTGGCCTAAAAAACAGACCTCACCTATATACAAAGGTAGCCGCCATTAATGACGGCTACCCGCAACTGAGTTGAGTTGAAGAGCACCACTCTCAGTTGTATAGCAAAAATGGTATCCTGTTAGGGCAGGATACCATTTTGAGTAACAATTGTCCCGAAGGACAGAAATCAATGTTGTTGCAAATCTACAAAACAATTTGCAAACCACAAAGGGCATCCGAGTGCAAGTATAACATTTTAGAGTATCGAAAACAGATAATTAAAGTTTAAGAGCAAACTTTTTATGTTTTCGTAGGTGTTTAATTTTATTTTATACAAAAATCGGGGCGCTGTGGGCACCCCGATTGATGAATGAGTATTTGCTGAAACTTAGTCGAGCAGATAGGTTCCGGAGACAGTAGTACCATCACCACCCTTAGTCGTAAGCATATTGGACTCAAGGGTGATGGCTACGCCGTCGATGGTACCCTTGACACCGCAATTCGTAATTGTGTTCGTCTTGGCGTCGGTGATGCTCACAAGAACGGCAGCGGCTGTAGCAGAGGCATCAGTTCCAGTGGTCAGAGTCGCACCATTGACCTTACATCCAGTAATTGTCGAACCTGTAGTTTGCTCGCTCATGGTATAAACCAAACCGCCGATGTTCTTTGCCTTTGCGATCATGCCGGTGAACGTACAATTCTCAAGCGAGCTGTCGAACAGACGGCCGACAATACCGCCGGCTCCATTAACAGTGGCATTAGTGCCGGACATGTTAGCAGCCACAATATTGTCTTTAATCGTACTCATATTGGCATATCCAATTAGTCCACCGGACACTCCTCTATAAGCATAGACAGTCTGCGAACCCACAGTACAATTATGGATATAAGCCTTGCTGTCGCTCTTGCCGCTCACCAGGCCGACAATGCCACCGCCGAACGGTGAATTCTTATTACCGGCCTTGTTGCTGTAATTCGCAACGTTGACCTCACCAAGGCTGTTGCACCCGTCGATTTCTACTCCTCCGACAGCGCCAAGTCCGCTTGGCGCATTGCTGGTGTAAGACATGCTGGCCAGCAGGCCAACAATTCCACCGGTATAAGACGAACGATTAGCTGATGCAGATCCCTTCAGGTTGCAATAAATCTTCGCGGTATTCTTACAGTTCTTTATCTTGGTGTCATTACCTTTACCGTAGCCAAGGATACCACCCTGGGTATCGCGGGCATAAATAATAGTAGAAGCCTGAGCGACTGTAACAGCACCACTATTAAGAACGGCATCAGCTGTTGTGCCTTCGATGATAATAGGAGCTATGGAGCAACCGACTATACCGCCGAGGTCGACGTAAGCCGAGATGGCAGCACCGGGGTTCTGGCAAAGGATCTCGCCACTGTTCACGCAATCCTTTACAGAGCATGTATCCGCGACATGTCCAACGGCTCCACCAATGTGAATAAAGCCATAAGAACCACCAGCGTTGTTGTTGGTCCAAACCTTTCCACTGTTAGTACAGCCGGAAACAATGGAGCCTGTGGTAGACACATTGCCGACAATACCGCCTAAAGCGTTTCTTGCAGACACCACAGCAGCGGTAGTACTGCTATTGTCGAGCTTGATTTCCGCATCGTTCACGCAATCTTTAATCTCGACTTTGGAGGACTGGCCACCGCCTAAAATACCACCCATATCGAAGGTAGCATTCGTAGCAGTACCCAGAACATTGCTGAGCATAGGAGCATGGTTTGTGCAGCCTTCAATTTTGCCTGCAGCAACCAAAGATCCGGATATACCGCCAATATACATATACCTGTTAGCCTGATCTGCCACCTGGTCGGCATTCGACCTAATGATGGTACCAGAAGCATGGTTGGTGCAATTGCTGATATTCCCGCAATCCCCGGCGATACCGCCCAAGAACAAAGAGGTAGAGTTGCAAGCGGTGGAAATTGCACCGTAATTATTGCACTCCGAGATGTCGGCGTGTGAACGGGATGCAATACCGGCGATGCGGGCAGGCGTAGTATTTGCGCGGGCCCCGTTTGAAGCGAAAGACAACGACATATAGTTGTTGCAATTGCTCACCTGGGCATTGACGTCAGTTTTTACCCAGCCCACAATTCCTCCGATAGCCGGAACAAGCACGCCGCGGACATCTATAGACTTTGTAATGGATGAAGAAGCCGCGTCACAGTGGTCAATCAAACCATCGTCGGCAAAACCAACGATACCTCCGACATAGAAATACTTCTTTTCAGCAGTAATGCCTCCATAAGTAGTACCATCAGAGACGGTGATATTGCCGTTGAAGTTGCAATAATAGATGTCGCCAGTATTGCCCAGAGTACCGGCAATGCCGCCGATATATGCCTGGTTTGCAGTAATGGTCACACCAGCCTGTGCAGCGGTGATGTCACCATTCACCACGCAGTGATCGATGCTTCCGCCATAATTGCGTCCGACTAAACCACCGTAGTGCTGTTCTGCAGTAGTGACATCAGCGAGGTTGTTAATCACGACACTCGCGTTACTGGTGCAATTCCTCAGGATACCCTTGTGACGGCCTACCATTGGAGCGTGCACTCCCCTGACTGCATTTTCAACAGTCAGGCTGCAAGTGTTGTCCAGATTGAGGTTCTCGATCACTGCGTCGCTGTTGGTGTAGGCGAAGAGAGGAACATTCACGGTGAGGCCGGAAATGGTGTGGCTGGCGCCGTTGAATGCACCGAAGAAATAGTTGTCTGCGGCAGCCTCGAATTCGCCAGCCTTGCGGCCGATACCGCCGGTAGCGTTGAAAGCAGCGGAGGATTCGGCATCAAAGGTGATGTCCTGGGTAAGGGTGGCAACGAGGTCTCCCCTGTCGGCGTACACGCCGTTGTTGAAATCGGTCGCGAACTTCACAAGGTCGGCCGCGCTGGAAATCTCCACGCCAATCTCGGTGCCGGTGGGCACGAACTCAAACTTAGGCATCGAGTACAGATGGCCGGGATCGAAGAATGCGGAGCTGGACTTGCTCTTGGTCATCACGTGGCCGGCGGCATCCTGCACGACAACTTCGAAACCGTTGTCGTAAAGACGTGCGGGAACCACGATATGGTAAACCGCGGAGTCGGTGGCCGATATAGCCTGATGCTTCACAACTTTCACCTCGAGGTCTTCGCCGCTGGCGGTTTCGGCGCTCATCCTGTGGCTGTCATAGCTCACGCTGAACATGCCGCTGACCTTCTCGCTCTTGCGGCCGCGGAAGCGTACCGATACGATATCGTCGGTGTCGGGATCGGTCGCCGCCCGGGCGATGGAAATCTTGACAATCGCGCACATCGGATACAGGGTGATGCCGGTGCCGGTCTCGGAATATCCGCACATGGGGAGCATGTTGTCGGCGAAGCCGCCGGCCTTATATGCCTGAACGTGAGGAAGTTCCACCCACTGGCCACTGACGATGGATGCGGGATAGATAATGCTGTAGGGCTTGCTCAGCACCTGGTCGAACGTAAAGACGGCGGAAGTCGTGCTGTCCGGAAGTTCGGCCAGAGCATGGGAGGCCACTCGGTTTACGCTGATCTGGTCGCCGTTGGACCAGTACACCTTGCGGTGGTTCTGAGCGTCCTTGTCACCCATAAAGGTCTTTGTGTCTATTACGGGGATGGATGAGTCTGAAGGAAGACCGACCTGAAGGACCGTTTTTCCTTGTTCAACTGCCACAGGAGCATTCAGTTCCTTGGCGCAGCCTGCCAGCAATGCCATTGCGGCAAGCAGGATAATGTAACGTGCTTTCATACTACCAGTCTTGTTCTTCATCTACAATAGGGTCAATAATAATCTCCGGATCGCTTGTCGCGAGCGGATTCTGGACGCACACCTCAACCGAGGTCACGCCCGGGGCTTCGTACTGAAGCCGATTAAACGGTTTTTTGTAAGTCATTGTATAACTATTGCTTATTTCGTTCTATTGCTTGCAACTTACAAAGATAAAAAAGATATTATTATCTGTGATAATACGCACAAAAAAATCCCGCCGGTTGTCCGGCAGGATTGTATTATCAATTATTTTGTTTACCTTTGCAGAAAAGGAGACAAATCCGAAATTTGCGTAGCTAGTCTATTTGCGTCGGTGAGTTTTCCTTTTTTCTTTTATATATGGTACTGGTTGCCAATTCTTTACGTCCATTACGCACCTCCTCCACGTAGATTACTGTTCCATCAGCCATCGACTTGCTGTAAATCAAAACATACTGACTCCGTTTGTTTATTTCGACTCGAACGGAATCATACCCGGCTATTATCTCTGGAATACCTATCAAATCGGCCGCCGTTATTTTAACCTGACCTCTAAGTTCCTCCGTTGATTCACCATGTACTTTTATCGCATGACGCACAGCACTATTATCAATTGTGTGCTTCCACGAGGAATCTATTGCTACACCGAGTTGGTGTAGGTCGTCTATCAGTCGTTGTGACACTGTAGCAAGTATTCTCTTTATCAACACACCTTTCGTCGATAATGATACTGCAATGAAATCCTCCATGCAGCCGAAATAATACGAAAACTCCACTCCTGTCTTTTTCATGGAGCCAAAGATAAAAGATGTTTCAGTCTTTAGATGGGTAAAAGGGTGGGTAAAACGTAATTTTTTATGTTTTCGTAACCGCCACTGATCCCACCCTCGTTATTCTTCCGAGGGTAGGATCAAAAACGGCCCAAATCGTGCCTACCCTCCCCCATTTGACGGACGGTAGGATCACCCTTCTCAACATTAAACAAAAATCGGGGCGCCGAAGCACCCCGATTGATGATAGAGCAGTCAAATAAAAATGACTAAAGATCAGCCAGATTATTGCTGCCGGAGAAGGTTCCAGAACCGGCTACCTGAGCGGTCGCGGCCGTACCTGAAGTCGGCCCTTCTACCGTTGACTTATAGTGGCAATTCTGAATTGTGTTATTTGAAACAGATTTACCAACAATGCCACCAAATGGTTGCGAGTTACTGTTGTAAAACTTGGTGGCGTAGCAGGAACATCCATCAATGGTGCTGTTATCCAGATATCCCACAATACCACCATGGCCAGTGCTACTTTGAATCTGATTCGATTTAACTTTGTCACCACTAAAACTACATCCGCTAACAGTGCAGTATTCCGCCTTTCCCACAATGCCACCTGCGCCACGGGCCGCAGCGTCGATGTCTTTACTTACTGTGCATTTGCTTATTTGAGCATATTTTGCATAGGCTGCGACACCTCCTATCCAGCCGCGTGTCGCGTTAAGCGATGCCGATGTATTAATTGTACAGCCAGTAGTTCCTCCAATTTCAATTGGAGTCTCGCTTGTGCCTTCCACAAAGCCTACAATACCTCCGGTAAGCGTAGTACTGCCAATGGTATCATTGTTTCCCGTCTGAGTGCTTACGGTGCTACCTGTATTGGAGCAGTCTAGAATCTTTGAGGCGCCCTTCATATAGGCAGCAATGCCGCCAATGTAGAACGAATTACCAGCGGCAGAACTACTGTTTCCTCCCGATATTGCACCAGTATTGGAGCATCCAGAAACGGTAACATCCTGCTCGGTTTTACCAAGGATACCTCCAACATAAAGATTATTCATAGCAACGTTTGCTGCGGTTATAGCCATATTAATAGCACCGCCATTGTTTTTACAGTTCGAGATAGTTCCGGGGGCGTCCATACGCCCTACGACACCAGAGATAATCAGATCACTTACAGGACTCTTGTTGTTGGAAACATCCACGTTGCCGCCATTGTCGCATCCCGTAACGGTGACGGAAGAAGCATTGACAACATAACCCACAATACCGCCCAGATAGTTACCGCTGTGTCCATCTGTCGCCGCTATGAAATTAATACGCACTCGTCCGCTGTTATCTGCGTTATTGACTTCTCCGGATCCGGTCATCTTGCCGATTATACCGCCCATCATAATACCTGTAACGGGAGTCGTACTGGCACCGGACGCAGTGCGGACCTCTCCACCGTTTGTGCAGTTCTTGACTGGGTTCGTTGCCTCGCTAAGCCCAACGATACCTCCTACATAATTATCTTTATGGGATGCGTTTCCAGGTAGGTACAGGTAAACCTGAGCAGAATTGGTAATATCACTATCTACGGTATTCTCGCAATTCTCGATTACACTCGAAGCGCCTTCGGCTTTACCTGCAATGCCACCAATGTACACTTTACTCGCTCCAAGAGTCGTACCCTGCCAACGAAAATAGGATCGCCCTGTATTTTTGGCATTTTTAATAGCAGCTGTGGTAAGGCCTGCAATACCACCGACATAATAACCTGCAAACTGATTGGAAAAATAAGGAGAATGATAAACCTCGCCGGAATTTGTAATATCTTTGGTATCTCCTCCGACGATAGTTCCCTTATTGTAACCAACTACGCCTCCAAGATACTCTGTAGAATTACCGTCCTCGTTATCTTCCATGGAAGAGATTTGAACAGCCGCAGTATTGTGGATATTTGAAACCTTATTATTTGCAACATTTTCTCCAATGACACCTCCTAAACGCACATACCGGCCGGCTTTTGTGCTTTGTCCGGATGTCATTTGGTTAACAGGGGCATTATTTGTACAATTAGACATCGTGCCCGCATTATAACCGGCTATACCACCAAGATCCTGATACTTAGGATTGGAACGGTGCTGAACACTTCCGTTATTCGTACATCCGGTAATGCCGCCGTTGGCATTGCTCTTGCCAACGATACCACCCGTCTTCATAAAACGAGCTGACTCTTTACTTCTATAAATAGAGAGAGCAATAGTAGCAGCATTTGTACAAGAAGAGACTGTACCATTGTTCAGTTCGCCGACTATGCCACCCACTGCGGAATGATATGCGACGGTAGTCTTGTTGACGATTATCCCAGTAAAACCATCATAAGCGCTGGCCTCATCAGCGTGATCCGTAGTAGTCGCGCAGGATGTAACGCTTGCTCCACCATCGACATAGCCGGCAACACCGCCAATGATTAAGTATGGATTATCATCGTCGGAAGAGGTAATTTGCGCAGCATTATTAATCGCGCCCTTGAAATTGGAACCAGTAATGCTACCAGCACCAGAGAAATGTCCAACTAACCCACCGATATAAGCTTTAGCTGTGCTGGTAAATCCGGCTGGCGTAGAAAGAAGGCCTGAATAATCGGAATCCGAAATTGTCCCTGTAGTAGCACAGCCAACCAATCCACCAATAGAAGTAAGTTGTGTGACACTTGCAACTTCGCCGAGAGATACATTTGCTGCAACAGATACATTGTTCAGTTCTCCATCAAGAACACCAGCAATAGCGCCACAGTCATATTCAGCATCATTGGGATGAGTGAAGGTGAAGGAGCAAGAGCTATCTACTGACAGATTCTTCACCTTACCGGTGGAAGCAATTGCGGTAAACAGAGGCTTCGTGCCGGTGTAGCTCTTAATGGCGTAAGAGGCCTTGTTGCCGTCGAATTCTGCGTTGAAGAAGTTAGCGACGGGCACGTAGGCCGCGGATTTGGTTGCATCGAAGGTGATGTCTCCACCCATCTTGAAGTAGCGCTTTGCGCCATTGATAACGAGGAGAGGAGAGACCATCTGGAGCTCTTCGGGAGTGTCCAGCAGGAACGGTGCCGCCTCGGTTCCCTTGCCGGGGAGTTCGGCCCAGTTGCTGTCGTTGAGCTGGATGACGTGAGTCTTGCCGCCGCCGAAAGTGCCTGCGCTGGCAGTAGTGAACTGCTTTACCCAGGAGCTGCTGGTTCCGACCACAGTTACGGTATAGGTAGCCGCCGCCATGCTGACGGTTTCGTCGGATGCCATGGCATAGGCGGTCAGAACCTGCTCGGACGCAGAAACATCCACACCCAATAGAGAAACACCGATTTCAGAAGTTGTGCTTCCATTGCTGTTGGTGGTGTAGAAAATGGCCGCGGGGGCATTGAGCCTTACCTCAGAAACATTTGTAACAGCTGCGGGCAGCTTGAAATAGAATTTGTAAATGCTGTTGACAACAAGATTACCGCTATGAGCGCTTGCCCAGTCAGCAGAGAAAACGAAATGATCGTAAGCATCCACGTCGGTCAGCATTGCAGTAAAAGCAAGGTGGCTTGTGTTGCCATTGCCTACCTGAACCTGATCTGCGTAAGATTTGTTGTTGACCGCATCGGTAGTTGTATACGCTTCAGCGTTTCCGGCATAGAAAATAGTATAAACACTACTTGTGTTTGACGGTTCGGTTCCGCTAAAAGTCGCCGTAGCTTCGCCATCTCCAGACACAAGAGTAAAGGTCTGCTTATCCATAACGTTGTTCTGGTCGACAATAATAATCTTGTCACCAGTCTCCCAGGTAAGCTTCACGTTCCCGGTTTCCTGCTCGAACGCAACACGCGTTTCGGGTGTGTCGGGTATAGTTGCGGTAATTGTAATCTGTTTGCCTGCAGGGGTTACAGTCTGCTCGCCTGCATTCTTTTCAGATTCACGGATTTCCTTTTCGCATGAGACCATCAGGGTCATCGCGAGAACAGCTGCTGCCATCGCGAGAATAGAATTCATCTTCTTCATAGCCATCATACTTTAAAAGTCCTCACGATAAACGGTATCCTCCGAGTATCCCTGCAATTGGGATGCGGTGATCAGATAATCACCTCTTGTGCCCAGACAGTACTCGTCCACTGTCGGGGTCTGGTAAGCCTGCGTCTGCAGGCTGTGATTAGGTGTTTTTTTCATAATATTTATTTTTTACCAACTTACAGTTTGTACATATTCATGACCGAACATGTCGGTGGTGCGGATTTCCGCGGAGCGGACGTTGTCGGAGGGCTCGAAGCGGAAGAGGCGGGTGTCGGCGGGGGCGGCCCATTCGCGGGCGCGCTTGTCCTTGATGGTGGGGATAAACTCGTTGTAGAGGGCCACGTAGCCGGGGTCCTTTCCGCGGAATTCTTCCATCTCCCCTATCTTTTCGCCGTTAACGTAGAGGGCGGGAACCGTCCATCCTTCGGACCAGTTCCACACCACTGCCTGGATGCTGCCGTCGCCGGTAACAGCCGGGGAATAGGCGCGCATCTGGTAGGAGGCGTCCTTGCCGACGCTCTTGTAGTACCACTCGATGTCGTCGCCCTTGACGCTCATCACGACATAGCCCTGAGGAACTCCGCTGGGGTCCAGAGCCTTGTTGGAGCGCAGGCCGCCGGTGCAGCGTGCCACGCAGATGCTTTCGATATTGGGTGCGCCGTGTTTTGTTTCCTTGCCGGCGTAGTTATAATAGTAATTCTGATGATAGTGTCCGCTCCACGAATAAACGTGCTTGAACGAGGCAAGCAGCTTGCGGTAGCGTTTATAGTTCAGGTTGCGGGCGCCGTGCGAGCCGTTGGGACTGGTGCCGTCCTTCTTGAAGAGCTGGGCATGCGCGCACGCAACGATAATCTTGTCCCTGGACACGGATGCCAGGTCGTTCTCGAGCCAGGTCATCGTACGGTCGTCGAGGCCGTAGTAATATTTGTCCTTGGGAGTCTTGCGGTCGTACATGATAGTATTCACTATCACATAATGCTGGTTTCCGAGTTCGAACGAGAAATGCTCGGGCCCCACATAGGTCTCGTAATAAATATTTCCCTGTTCTGTCTCGAAGAGGTTGGCCTGGTCGTAGTCGTGATTGCCTATCACATTGAAAGTGGGGCACTTGATCTTTGCCGCCACGTCCAGATAGTCGTCCCATGCATACATAAAGTTGTAGACGAGGTCGCCGAGGTTGATCGAATACACCTCGCCGCTGCAGGAAGCGCGGAAAGCCTCCGCGTCGGGTGCCACAACCTCGTTCCAGGCCTCGATGGAGCCGTCCATTCCGTAAGGGCGCACCTGAGGGTCGGCAATCATCATAACCGTGTAATCCTTAGGCGCTTCCGCCTTGAGGTCGAGGGTGAAATCGGCCCTCACTGCCTTGGAATAGCGGGGAATGCGGCGGAAGAACTGGGGCATGCCGTCCCTCACGGGGATGACGGCGTTCGCCGGAAGCGAGAGATAGATGAAGCGGGCAGATGCGAGGTCGCTGTTCATGGCGAAGCTGCCGTCGGCGCCGGTCTTCACACACTGAAGCCCGTCTGTTACCACGATGCCTTCGAGTCCCTCGCCAGCGGAATTCTTGACGCTGCCGGTCACGTTTCCGGCAGCGGGAGCCTCGTCAAGCACGGTCACGTAGTCGTCAGGGAACGAGCCACCGGTGGTCACGGACACTGCCGAGGCGCAGATTTCGCCCTTGCGGCCGGATGCGCAGGTGACCTTGCCGTCGTTGGAGCAATCCTTCACGAAAGCGCGAATGCCCGGGCGGAATTCGGCATAACCCACCACGCCTGCTGCATGGATGGCGTTGCGGTTGGTCGCATCGAATTTATTGCCTGCAGGCCCCGCATAAATCTCGCCGTGGTTGAAGCAGTTGCGCACATAGGCGCCTTCTGCCGCATCCTTGGGGGCGGACATGCTGCCCACGATGCCCGCGGCGGTGCTCCTTGCGCGGGAGCTCACGCCGTCGAAGACTACCTTACCATAATTAACGCACTCGCGCACGCGCACGGGACGGCGCAGGTTTCCGCAGATGCCGCCCACGTTCGAAGGCAGCTCGTTCTTGGAAACTATCTCACCGAAGTTCATGCAGTCGGCCACCACGAGCGCATCGTGCGGCATGCCGCTGATGCCTCCCACGACCGCTGCGCAGGCTCCCTTGGAAGAAACCGGGCCGAAATTGTCGCAACGGTCGATATCGGTCTTTGTCTGGCCGCAGATGCCACCCACGCGGGCAACTCCCGTGGCCTTGCCGTCTTCGCCCTCGCGGATATCGATCTCCACGCTGCCGCGGTTGACGCTGTACTTGATTGTACCGCGTCCGGCAACGCCCACGATGCCTCCGGCAAATGCTGCGGAGAGGCTGGTAACGGCCTTAATGGCGCCGTAATTCTCGCAATGCACGAGCGTCGCGCCGTTCAGGGGCTTGGGAGCCGTGCCTCCGGCGATACCACCGATGCACACGGACACCGTCTCCTTATACTCGCCGGCGGTGTCGGAAGAGATGCTGCCGTAGTTGCGGCATTCCTTGATGACAAAGCGGTTGAAGCCCACGAGGCCCCCCACATAGGAGGGTGCCGTAGCGAAGGAGCAGCTGTGCACTATGCTTCCATGATTCTCGCAGTCCACGACCGTGCCTCCGTTGAAGTCGGCGATGAAGCCGGCCCGGAATTCCTCGCCCTTGGCCGCAATCTTCATGACGCAGCTCGCGTCGATGACGAGCCCGCGCACCTCCGCGCCCTTGTTGAGCGCCTTGAAGAGGCCTCCCGTGGCCTTCCAGCCGATGAGCTTGAAGCCCTTGCCGTCGAAGCGGCCGCCGAACGAGGTTACCTGCGGCAGTTTCTTGGTCTTGGCGAGGTTGATGTCCGCGGTAAGAACCACCACGCTGTCGGCGTCGTACCAGGGCGAAAGGTCCGCCCCCGCGTTGCACGCCTCGATGAATGCCTGAAGGTCCTTTGCCGTGCCGATGCCTCCCGCAAACAGCGGCAGGCTTATGACAAATACGAGAATTATGGAGAATAACTTTTTCATTACCAGGTAATTGTAGAAGTATAAGTATTACCGAAGCGGTCCTGGACACTCACTGTGCCGCTGCCGGTCGGAGTATTAACATACGCGCTGAAAAGCGATGCGCAGTTGTTGAAGGAACTGTTGTATTCGTCCTCGAACACCGACAGCCTGCGCTTTTCCCAGTAGAACTTGTTGAGTTCCCAGTTGCTGAAGGAATATCTCTTGTTAACGTCGACCACACGCGTCATAGGTGTGGGGATGCCGCCGCTTGTAAAGACGGGATTCTTCCACTTCTCGTCCCACATAAAGATGTTGGCGTAAACGTAGCTGTCGGTCTCGCCGTATACCTTGGGACCGTAGACCTGCATCTGGTATGCATCTGTAAGCTCTGCTCCTCCGACCTTCATCTTGGCGCGGCCCGTGGCGGCATCGTAATTCCAGTCGCGGTAGGTATATGCAGGCTTGGTCTTGCCTTCCTGATACTGGGCCGTCTGCCAGTAGATGGGCTTGAACTTCCAGGTAATGTCGCCGTTGTCGTATTCCAGCACCACATAACCGCGCGGAGTGCCGTTGGATCCCTGGTATTCGTTGGACCAGAGGGCTCCGGTAACGCGGCTCAAGGTGTGGCTTTCCACAACATTGTCGTTATCCTTGTCCACGTAGTTGAAGGTGGTGTGGGTATGGCCCGCCCAGGCGTAGGACTTGCTGAACTTGGCAAGGAGGTTCTTGAGATCGCCCAGATGCTGTCCCGAACGGTCCTTGATTACCATAGCGTTGGTAGTCTCGTTGTGCGAGTACATCTTGAACATAGGAGAATGGCCGCAGACCATCACTGGGCAGGTCTTGGGTACCAGAGCCAGGTCGTTCTTCACCCATTCCCAGATATCGTCGCGCAGACCGGTTCCGCACTCGTCGCTGTAACCTGTTTCCTGCGCAATCATATTGTCCACCACCAGGAAGTGGATATTGCCCAGGTTGAACGAGTAGTTCACCGGGCCCATCTGCGCCTCGAAATTCTTGTGGGCCTGGGTGTCCGGGACACCCATCTTGTGCTCCTGGTCGTGGTTGCCTATTACGTTGTATGTGCTCAGACCGGTCGTCGCCATGCCTTCCTTGTAATTCTCGAGCAGGCTGAGGTCCTGATGCACTATGTCGCCCAGACCTATAGCATACACGGGACGGTCGGTCATCTTGCCTTTGAGTTCCTTCATGTCCTTATACATGTCGTCGCAACAGTCCAGCGCCGCATAGGCATACTGGTCGGTGCCGGCGGTATGTTTGCGAGGCTGAGGATCGGCGAAGATAAACACCGTAAAGCGCTCGGGATTGGTTATCTTTTTGAGCGTGAACGCGATGGTATACTTACCGTCGGCGCCGGGAGTGCAGTCCTTGAGGAACTTCCAGAACGTCGCCTGTCCCCTTTCGACCGGCGCCGCCCAGCCCTTGGGGGTGGACACGAACACATAGTCGGTCTTGGTCAGGTCGGACGGCAGGGCGAAACGCCCGCTGGCATCGGTCTTCACACAATTGAGTCCGTCGGACACGACGGCTCCCACGATAAGGGTGCCGTCGTTGCCCGTCACGGTTCCGGTAATGGTGGCGGGCTTGCTGCCGCCGCCGGAACCGCCTTCCGGATTATCCTTCCCGCAGGCCACCGCCAGCGCGAATACACATAAAACTGTAAGGAATCTTTTCATTTATACTAATTTCCGTTCCAAAGACTTACGCTTGTAACAGTGACGGGTTTCAGTTTGGGACTTACGGTCGCATTGGGAGTCTTGTCGTTATGTGCAGCGGCCAGACTCGTCACGTTGTCGAGAGAAATGGTCTGTCCGTCAATCTTGCCGCCGTACCTCGAGGCACCCTTGATTTCGGCTGTGGTTGCATCGTTACGCCCGATTATTCCGCCCATAATACCGAGCTGGGCGGGAGCGCCGTTGCTGATTTCGCCGTAATACGAGCAGTCCTCGACGGTCACGGCATCGCCGGGAATCACATAGGCGACTATACCGCCGCCGTCTGCAGCCTCTGCAGAACCCATACGGAAGGTCTCGATATTACCCTTTGCAGTGCATCCCTTGACGGTAGCCTTGGTGAGCACGCCGGCAATGCCTCCCTTGTCGGAAGCCTGGTTGTCGCTCTTGTTTGCGGTCGCGGCAATCGAAGAACCCTTCCAATCGCAGTTTTCAATCTCGGCATTGCCTGCAAATCCGGCAATGCCTCCGATGACGCCACGGAGGGCCGACAGTTTGCCTTCGCTGGAGCAGGACTTCATAGTGAGCTTGCCTGCGGGCAGCGTAGTGTGGAAGTTGTAGGCTCCGATAATGCCGCCGAGTGCGGTGCAGGTGTAAAGCGCACCTTCGCCGTCTGCGGAAGCGTCGTAGAAGTTATTGGTGCCGTCGCTTGGCTTCTTGATAAAGAGTATCGGGTTGTTGTTGTAATGCAGGTTGCTCACGTTGGCCTTGTTGACACAGCCCTCGAAAAGCTGGTTGCCGCCGAAGCCGAAGCCCACCAGACCGCCGACTTCCTGGCTGTAGCCGTTGGACTTGGAGCAGTTGACTTCTCCCGTCTGCTTGCCGATCTCGGCATTGTTGGTGCAGTTCTTGAAGGTTGCGGGGCCATTCACCAGACCGGCTATGCCGCCGATGCAGCTGCGGGTAATCTGCACCACAACGCTTGTCTTGTAATTGATTCCGATTACTCCGTTATTGGTGACATTCTCGAGTGTGAGAGGTTTGCACAGATCGTCGGGATCGGTGCCGCCGAGGAATCCTCCGACGCAGAACCAGTTACCCTTGCGGGCCGCATTCGCGTGGTTGATATTGAACAGAGTCTGGCAGGTGTATCCCTTTGCCGAAAGCGAAACTTCTTCGCTGATGTATCCTGTGAAACCGCCTGCGAACAGGTTGGTGGAAGCATCGCTTGCAAAACCTGCAATCTTTATTTCACCCGCAGGAACGGACTTGTCGGTTGCAAAATCAAGATTCCAGCTACCATCGGTAATGGCTCCGAAAAGGCCGCCTATCTTGACATTCTTTCCTGTGGTACCAGCGAGGCTGATTGTGCCCCTGAACGAGTTTTCCGAGAAGGCGCTATCTTCGTTCGCAACAGATGAAATGCCTCCTATACTTGCATTTGCAGGGCAGTTGGGCACGTACAGAATACCGCTCATTTCCGATTTACTGACCTCGCCGAGAGTACTGCCGACGATTCCTCCGATGTATGCGTTGGCGGGTGCCGTGGCCTTGAATGCCAGGTTGCTGTTGGCATCGTCGTCATCGCCTTCGGCCTCCGACTTCACCACGCATTCGCTGATGAGGCTGTTTTCATCGGCCTTTCCGACTATACCGCCGATGCATACTCCGTCGCTTGCTCCGTTGCAGAGCAATTTGCCGCTGAAGCTGCAGTTCAGCACCTTGGTAGCACCTTTGGCTTCAGCCACGATGGCGCCGATTGCATCCCCGGAATTAACCGTAATGGTGGAAAGTTTATCTATCGAGAGATTGCTCACTGTAGCGCCGTTACAGACTTTGAATATCGGGGCGCTGACCCTGAGGTTCTTGAGGGCGAATCCGCCGCCGCTGAACTTGCCGGTGAAAGGATGCGCCGCACTTCCGATACCGGCCCAGTCGGTAACGCCAGCCATGTCGATATCCTGAATCATAGTAACCACGCCTTCCTGCTCCCAGGGGCTGGTGTCGCCGCCGTTCTCCACCGCCTGGGCAAAGGCTTTGAGGCCTGCAGGTGAGTTGAGTCCGTGCGAAGGGGTGAATCCCTGCACCATATCGGGCAGAGGCAGCACGGTCGCCGAGGAGTTGTTGAGCAGGAAACTCACCGGCACCTCGCGGGGCTGGTTAAGGTCGCTCACGTTAGCAGTGAGAGCGATTGTTATCTGGTCCATGCCGTTTCCGAGAGGGGCGATGGTCGCAGCCGCAAAAGCTGGAACAGTTACCGAGCGCACCACGGATTCGGGAGCGAGCACGCTGATGCTTGTTTCGCCCTCGTCAAAGAGAATCGTTCCGTCGGTCTTGTAACTGAGTTCACTGCCGAACTGGTAGATATAAATCTGATCCGACTCCGCACCCGCCGTAAGGCTGACGCTGCCGAGCCTGGATTCTCCGCTGTTTGCAGCCGCCGTAAGCGTAACGGTAGTGGTGGTCAGGCCGGATACAGTGTTTGCATCCCCCTTGGCGCCGCTTATCCATTCGCTGTTGTCGATGGTCCAGTCGGTGCCTTCAGGTGTAGTGA
The DNA here is from genome assembly GCA_017617495.1 of Bacteroidales bacterium. Taxonomy (GTDB): domain Bacteria; phylum Bacteroidota; class Bacteroidia; order Bacteroidales; family UBA932; genus Cryptobacteroides. The sequence goes on along the minus strand of JAFZWD010000030.1, from coordinate 13,407 downwards.
CGGGAAGCGTCACGCTGCCGCCATCCTTACCTGCGAAGAAGTAAGGAACGCCGATTACGAACGCACTCGCGCTCTGGGTTACCTGGATGGAGGCTCCGCGATAGTTGCCGGCCACAAAGGTAAGGGTGGCCGGTTCGCGGGCTTCGAATCCGTCGTTGGCCGTAATGTTCAGCTCGACGACGTCGGTACCCTGATGCTCACCTTCTGCCACGGTGCACCAGTTCCTGTTGGAGGAAAGCTGCCACTTGAGGTTGGGGTTGTTGACCTCGACTTTCACCTCCGCCTTGACGGCGTGATGGGTGAAGGCCAGCACCTGCACCTCGCTGCTGCCGCGCAGATACTTGACTTCGAGCGTCTTGCCGTCCTTTACGCGGCCGTCAATCTTGTCCTGCTCGGTCTGCTCTTTCGCGCAGCCTGCAAGCAGCGCCGCGAGAGCAAGAGTAAAAAATATTTTAATGTATTTCATATCTACTGCCTCCCTTTGAGTCTGTTCTGATAACTTTCAGCCGTAGAAGCCCACCACACGTCGGTCTGGAGGTTGTTTTCGCCTCCAAGCCAGCGATCGAGAGCCTCCTTGTAGGTAACGGCGTTGCGATACTGCTCATCCGAAGGATAACGCATCCTCGTAGGAAGAATCTGGTCGTTGGCAGCCGCAGGGCCGTTTGTCTTTAGAAGAGGATATCCCGTACGGCGGTAGTCGCACCAGGATTCTATGCCCATGAAGTAGCTGGCGATCCACTTTTCGGTAAGGATTGCCTCGAGCGCGTTGCCCGCGCTCCATTTGCTGCCGCTCCACTTCTTGCCGTTGAGCACCCAGTCGAGATAGGACGTCACTTCGTTGGAAGTCTCCGTCACGTAAGGATTCCACTCGAGAATGCTTTCGCGAACGCCCTTCTTAAGCAGATCCTGATACTCCAGGATATCCGCTATTACGGGAATCCATCCCCTTGCTCCGGCCTCGGCATAGATGAATGCGAGCTCGGAATACTGCATCATGGGATAATAATCTGCATTCTTGAGGTTGTAGACCTTGGCGGTAATACCGCTGGCCACGTCGCCGTTGGGCAGCCTGCCGATCTGGGAGTTACCCGCGCTGGAAACGTGCTCGTTGACGAATCTTGCGCGCACGTCGCTCATAAGATGCGGCGGCATGCCGAAGGCCTTGCGCCAGAAGCAGTCGTAACGCGGATCTTCCGCGTGGCCGCCTGCGGTGGAAGCCTTGTATTTGTAAACTGTAATGTTCTGGTTGTCCACCGACTCGGTGTAGTCCAGCATCTGGCGCACCATCATGTCGCAGGCGCCGACCGAATGCCAGTTACCTCCGGTCCAGGAGTAGAAAGGAGTGTTCTCCACTTCGTTCTGGGCGCTGAAGTGCACCATCGGGCGCTGGTCGCGGGAATTCATCTGCGGGTACTTGCCGGCATTGTCTTTCCAGCAGGCGTAGAGTTCGCCGAGTTTGGACTGAACCCCTATCGAGCCATACTTGTCGTCACCGAGAGTAAGGATGCCGTTGTCTTCTTCCACAACCTTCATGGCTATGCGCATCAGCACCCTTGCATACAGCGAGTTGCCGAAACGGCGCCAAAGGTCGAGGTCGCCGCCGAACACCAGGTCGCAGACCGAGGCGATCTTCGGCTTGTCCGGATCGTCGCTCTGCTGCCAGGCGCTGAGCAGGGAGTTGGCATCCTCGAGCATACACACGACCTTGCAGTAGATGCTCTTCTGCGTGTCGTAGGCAGTTGTGTAATTGCCCAGGTTGTCGCTCACCGCAAAGCGTCCCGCTTCGGTGAAGGGAACGTCGCCGTAAGTGTCGGTGATATGGGTGATGAGGAAGCTCTGAAGGATGAGCGAAATGGCCTGTGCAGGGCCGTTGTTCTCCTTGACCGCCTTGTTGTACATTGCCATGGCGTTGCCAAGCTGGGGGTAAAGGGCTGTCCACACATCATCCACGGTGCCTTCGGGAACCGCGTAATTGTCAATCACGCGAGAGGCGCTCTCGGAGTTGATGGAAACGCCGTACTGCATCAGCATTATGGTATTGTTGCGGAAAATGCTGATGAGGTTGTACTGCGTCTTGAACATTATGGGGTGGATGAATCCCTCAGCCGGTGCGACGGGTTCGTCGAGGGCGTAGGGGTTCTTTGCCATGTCGTCGAAATTCGAGCAGGACCAAAGGGCCGAAACTGCAAGAACTGCGATAAGGATACTGTATATCGTCTTTTTCATATCCGGTCCTCCTTTAGAATGTAAGGTTGATTGAAGCTCCGAACTGTGCGGTCGTAGGCATCTGCATAATTTCGAAGCCCGGTACGACGGCGCTTCCGCGCATGGTCACGGCTTCGGGATCCCAGGCCGGGAAGTCGCTCCAGCACCAGAGGTTGTTGGCGTAAACTGCCAGGCTGGCCTGGCTCAGGAACTTGGTCTTGGCGAGAAGCTTCTTGGGGAATGAGTATTCCAGACGGACTTCGCGGAGCTTCAGGAACTGGGTGCTCACGAAGTTGGCTTCGCCGTTGGTCTGGTCGTAGAGGTTGCGGTAGTAGTGTGCGATGTTCGCAGGGGCAACCTCAACGGTATTGATTTCGTAGTTGCCGTCGGGCAGTTTGATGACGCCCGGGGCAACGAGTCCGCCTTCGCGTCCCTTGAGGGTTTCCTTGCTCTTACCGCGATAGTTCATCGCCCAGTTGGTGTAGGAGAACACGTGGCCGCCCACCTGGCCGTCGAAGCTTATGCTTGCGGTGAGGCCCTTCCACTTGAACGAAGTATTGAAGCCGCCCTTCCACTTGGGAGCGCAGTCACCGAGATACTGGAGGTCGGTGGCCGTCTGGGGAACGCGGTCGGTTGCATCAAGCACGAGCATGCCGGACACGTCCACCATGTTGCCGTTGGCGTCGATGGCGGTAGCGCCCTTGGGTGCACGCACATAGCCCTTGCCGTACATTGCGGTGAGGCTTCCGCCCTTATACGCCGTCATGTAGGCATGGGTGGAATACTGTCCCACAATCCAGGAATCGATGCCCTCGCCCAGTTCCACGACGGTATTGCGGTTGCGGGTGAAGTTGGCGCCGAGTTTCCACTGGATGTTCCTGGTCTTGATCACGGTGCCGTTGATGGAGGCCTCGATACCGCGGTTGCGGATGGAGCCTGCATTCACGAATATGTAGTTGACACCGTTGGCGTAGGAAACAGGCATCTGCGAAATCAGGTCCTTGGTCACGGAATCGTAGAATGCCGCGTCGAACGACAGGCGGTTCTTGAACATCCTGCCCTCGAGACCTACTTCCCATGAGCTCACGGTTTCGGGCTTCAGGTCAGGGTTGTTCTTGCTGCCGGGCAGCGCCACGGTTCCGGGGAAGCCGGTGGCCTGCAGGTAGTTGTCGGTACGGTAAGGAGCCGTATCGTTACCTACCTGCGCCCAGGAAGCGCGAATCTTCATGAGGTTCACGAGACCGTTGGTGCGTCCGAACTCGAAGAGGTCGTTGAGCGCGACGCTTCCCGAAACCGAAGGATAGAAGAACGAACGGTTGCTGCCCTTGAGGGTGCTGGACCAGTCGTTACGTCCCGTCATGTCGAGGAAGACGACGCTCTTCCAGCTGAAGGAGAGCATTCCGTAGAGGGAGTTGGTCTGGCGCCTGTAGGCGTTGTTGCCGGTGAGAGGCTCGTAGTTGGTGTTGGCCAGCGAGTAGACTCCCGGAATCTTGATTGCACTCGCAGTCTGGCTGTGATTGCTGTAGCTGCGGTAGATAAGGCTTCCGCCGAAGTTGCCGGTGAATTCGAAATCCCTGGCGAAAGTGGTGTTGTACTTCAGGAGGAAATCGCCGGAGTACTGCTTAGAGTCGATGTCCTGCTCGCGGTACCAGCCGTTGGGCTTGGTCTTGGAGTCGGTGCCCTGGCGCTGGGTGCGGAAGTCGCTCGTAATATCGAGACCGCCGCGCACCGTGAGGTCGAGGCCCTTCATGATGTCGGCCTTGAGGGAGAAGTTGCCGTACATACGGTCGCGCTTCTGGGTACCCACGCACTCATAAGCCACGAAGTAGGCGTTGTTCTTGCCGGTAAGGCCGGTATTCTGTTTATAATTGACCTTGTCCTTCCAGTAATCCTTCTCCCAGTCCATATTGATGTTGGGCGCATAGCACCACAGGGAATACATAATGGAGGACTGGTTGTATCCGGAAGCCGTAGGCATGTTGTCCTGGCCGGTGTTCTTGTAGTTCACCGAAGTGTCGAACTTGAGCCACTTGGCCAGCTTGCTGGAAGTACGCACGGAAAGGAAATTCGAGTGACTGGTGTTGCCGGGGGTGATGCCGCGCACCTCGTTGTTGGTGTAACCCACGCGGACGCTGTTCTCCTTGTTGATCTTTCCGGAAACCACAATCGAATTGGAGAAGGTTATTCCGGTCTGGAAGAAGTCCTTGAACCAGTCGCCGTAGCTCTTGAAGGGAGTCGCGTCGCGGATCCAGTCGCCGTACTCGTCCCAGTGACCGCCTATGTTCTTGTCGGGGTTGTAGTACTGGTAGTACAGCGTGCCGTCCATCTTGGGGCCCCAGGAATCGAAGCCTGAGCAGCCCTGATAGGTGGGCACCGGGTTGTAACCAGCCAGGGTGGAGTAGTTCTCGTCCACGAAGTAATAGTAGTAATCCTTCTCGGGCTGGCCCTGTCCGTAGACATACTGCAGGTCGGGCGACGAGATGAGCTGGTCGAGTGCGAGACTCGACTTGAAGTTCACATGGAATACCGCGTCCTGGCTTTCGGCCGACTTGGTCGTGATGATGATGGCGCCGTTGGCGGCCTGTGAGCCGTAGAGGGCGGTTGCAGCCGCACCCTTAAGAACGGTCACGCTCTCGATGTTCTCCGGGTCGATATCGGCGGTACCGTTACCGTAGTCCACGGCGCTGGTGCTGCCGTCGCCGGAGTCTGAGGCGGTTGCCGTGTTGAACATCGGCACGCCGTCCACCACGAAGAGGGCGGTGTTGTTCTCGAGGTTGGCGGACGATTCACCGCGCACCGTAACGCGCATGGAGCCGTTGGGGCCGCTGCTTCGGTCGATGTTAAGACCGGAAACCTGGCCGGACATGCCGTTGAGCCAGTTACCGGTAGTCGCAGCGCCCGCGAACTTGTCCGACTCGATTTTCTGTGCGGAATAACCGATGGACTTCTCGTCCCTCTTGATACCGAGGGCGGTAACCACGGCCGTTTCCAGAATCATGGCGTCGTCTTTCATTTCGACGCGCTTCAACTGCGGCGAGCCGGCCTTGATGTTGACCGTCTCGTAACCCAGGCAGTTGAACTGGATGTCGTCTCCGGACTTGGCGGCGATGCTGTATTCACCCTTGTCGTTGGAAATGGTTCCATTGCCTCCGGTGAACACGGCCACACCCGGAATCGGGTCGCCGTTCATGTCCACAATCACTCCCGAGTACGTCTCCTGGGCGAACGCGGATACGCACGCGAGCGCGAAGACGAACAACGGAAGAAGAATCTTCTTGAGTGTCATTATTGGTTGAGTTTTTAAAAAATTGTATCAGTGCTTGCCATTATGGGCAACCACAAAGATAGCAATTATTTCGCGCGTTGTACGCGCCTGTGCGGGAAAAATGAATTATTCCTTGAGCGCTTCGCCCTGCTTCTTAGCCTCTGCGGCAGCGGCTTTTTCCTGCCGCCGCTGCTCCCTGCGGGATAGGATTTTCGCGGCCAGAGGATGCTCTGCGGCCCATTCTGCCGCGAGCGAATCGGTCTGCGCGAGCTGCGAAGCGAGGAAGACTTCCAGCTGCTTGTGCAGGACGACCGAATCTTCCTGGGCCTCGGCGGCGAAGATCATAGAATCCAGTTGCATGTAATCCTTCGTGGACATAGGCTCGTTGGGCACTTCGCTGCTGTAGGAAGCGCGCGTTTTCTGCGCTTCCATGCGCTGGCGCTCTAGGGCGGTCTGAGCCATGGCGTTCTTCACTCCCCTGCGGTACACGTTGCGGATGCCGTCGAGGATGTTAACATGCATTGTATCAAGGCCTTCGCTGAAGCTGGGCACCTGGTCGTTCTTGTACTTGGAGCGCCCGAGCGAGAACTTCCAGTTGTCCATCGTCCCAAAGATATTAATGCCGAATCGGAACGGCAGGATGCTCTTGATGATGGACACGTTGTACTTCATCTCGCCGTCCAGGCGCTGCTTGCCCATGAGGGCGAGAGTGTAACGGTCTACACCGAGTATGAAGGGGTAAACTTCCAGCTTGTTGTCCTTGAGCACCGCCTCCACGTCGAGGTCGCGGATTTCGCCAATGTTCTTGTTGCGGAACAGCAGCAGGCGCGTCACCTTGCGCAGGCTGCCGGCATTGCTCACGTAAAGATCCCTTCCGCCTATGCGCAGAAGGCCCTCAGCCGTGGGGAAGATTACGTTCATGTTGGTGTCCAGCTGAGTGGTGATGGACGCCATGCAGTTGAATTTGCCCTCGAAGCTCTTTATGACTGGCATCATTTCGTCCACGCTGGGAAGCATGTGGATGATGTCCCCTGCCGACATGTCCAGCAGATGGAAGTCCGCGCCAAGGGAGATGTCGTCGAGCTTGCGCGATGCGTAGAATGCGTCCGCCTCGATGCCGCCGACGTTGGAGTCCAGCTTGAATTCCTTGAGCTGGATGCAGCGGTCGGCAATGTTGAGCTGAGCCTTTACCGGGCGGATGTCCATGGTGGAGTACTTCACATGGTTCAGGCGCATGTTCACCGTGCCCTCGAGGTTGCCGGGCACGACGAAGGCCTTCATTACCGAATCGGCCTGGGATTGCCGATCGCTGTCGGCAATGACGGTGGAAGCACCGTCACCCCCGGCCCCGACCGGGGGTCTCTCCGCCACAGCGGCGGTGTCCCCCGTCGCCACCAGTATCTGGTTGGCGTCCACATAGTTGGAGCTGAGGTCGAACTGGAATTTGAGCGGTCCGCGCCGGCGGATGAAGCGGCGGAAATTACCCGCCGTGCCGGTCATGCCGATATCGGAAGAGCCGCAGCTCACGTTAAACGCCGTGAGCTCGGCATTGTCGTCGTTGAGCGCCACGTCAAAGGCGTTCAGGCGTGTCTCCAGCGGAAGCGACGGGGTGCTCACCCAGCCCTTTTCCACATTGATTCTTCCAGCCGGCCGCCATGCGTTAAGCAGGCGAACCACCGTGGAATCGAAGCCGAAATCCAGGTCTTTCGAGGCGAAGTCGTCCGCCGCCATCTGGGCTGCCCTGCGGGCGCGCATCCTGATAATAAGACTGTCGCGCGGAGTGCCCGGATAAACCCTCTGCAGGGAATCCAGCAGGCGCTTGCGGCGATGGGGGTTGAATCCCCTCTCGCGTGCCTCCAGGGCTATTCCGGCATTGGTCACGCCGGCCTTCATGTCGCCGCTGCGGAAGAACACGTCGCGGTCGTTGGTCATAAACGAAATGCGGGGCACCTTCTTGAGGCCTTCGGTCACCTTGCCGTAGTCCACCACGTTCAGCATGCTCTTCACGTGAGCCGCCATATCGGGGCCTTTTTCGAAGGCCACGCTGTCGATGTCGGTGGTCAGAGTGATGCCGGAGCTGTGCGAGGCAAGACGTATGTCGGGCTTGTTCAGAAGGGCCTTGATGCCGCTTTCGGGCACATTTGCGCGCACCGCGTCGCTCAGTATCGAGCAGTTTACGCGAGTGCGGCTGAAGTTGTAGTCTTCCAGCTCTGCGAGGCTGGCTTTTACGTCGAAATCGAAGTTGATTCGGCCTGATGCATCCACGTTCACATTCTCCGGCAGCAGCCGCATCAGCGAATCCAGCACCGCGTATGCCACGAGGCGGGCGTCCACCTGCGGATCCTCGCCGATGAGGTCGTTGCCACGGCCGTCCAGGTCGAAGTCGAACCCCTCTGTGTGCAGCTTCAGGGTTTCCACGTCGGCGGACACAACTTTCTGCGGGGTCATGCCTCCGGAAACATCGATGTCCACGCTCGCCAGAAGGTCCTTCGGCTTATAGAGTACAAGCGATTTAGGTATCTGCAGCGCAGCTTTTATGTCGGGCATCGAAGTCTCTGAATATGTGCCTTTTACGTCGGCCTGCAGGCTCAGGCGGGCGTCGGTCCACACGTCCTTTGCCTGCTCCAGGAAGGTCACCGCATATTCCTCCAGAATCTGCTCGAGATTGCAGGTATCGATGGCCGCGCTGGCATTCATTTCTGTGCGGTCGGCATACACCGACGCCTTGCCGTGGGCACGCAGCGGAATATACGCCAGGTCGGCGTTGAAGTGCGGCACCCGGAAGTGCGTCACCTTCTTGCGATGCCGGAACGCCACCCTCGTATCCAGGTCCACAGGCACCTTCAGATGCCCGAGGCTGTAGGAAATCATGAGCATACGGGCGTTCAGGCCCAGGTCTATCACGTTTTTATGCTTCGCCGCGAGGCTCACGTTGTCCACCCACACATTGAGCGTATCGGCGGGCAGACGCCCGGACAGCACCAGCGAATCCAGTTGCAGCCGGGTGCGCTTGACTTTGCTCGCCAGGCGGTCCTTCTTGATGCGGAAGTTGCCCTTGAGGAAGAGCGAATCCAGCTTTATGTCGGCGTACACAGTGTCCGCCTGCGAGGTATAGACGATGTGAGGATTGCACCCTATCGCAACCCGCCCGATCGAGAGCCAGGGCAGGCCTGAGGGCTTGGAAACGGTATCCTGCGCCGGGAGATTGCCGGTCGGGGCCTCCGTCACCCCCGACTGCGATCGGGGGTCTCCGAAGATATCCAGGTTGGTCGCCGTGCTGTCGAAGGCATGGTAGTACACCAGCGGATGGTCCACTTCGATATGATGCACCCGCACCTTAGCCGCGAAGAGCCGCCACAGGTTAACGGCGGCGCTGAAGCGGTCCAGGCTCACCAGGGTATCTTCCACTGCGCCGCGTCCTTCTGCCAGCAGCGGGCTCGGGGCCCCTACCCCGTCGTACTGCGCAAAGAGCTCGTGGGGATAGGTAATAGACAGGGAATCCACATCCACCCTCAGGCGGGGAAAAGCCTTTATCAGCGAAAAATGAATGCGGGAATAGCGAAGGCTGCCGTTAATGTTCTCGGCCGCGGCCTTGTCGATGGCGTTACGCACGAACCTGGAGTTCAGCACTATCTGCAGCGCCACAATCAGCACCGCCAATACACCTGCAATTATGCCGGCGATTTTTGCTAACCGTCGCATTCCCTTTGTTAATTAGAACTTTTTGAAGAAATCGTTGCCCTTGTCGTCCACCAGGATAAAGGCCGGGAAATCCTCTACGGTAATCTTCCAGATTGCCTCCATGCCGAGTTCGGGATACTCCACGCACTCGATGCTGCGGATGCAGCTCTGCGAGAGCACCGCCGCCACGCCGCCGATGGTTCCGAGGTAGAATCCGCCGTGCTTCTTGCAGGCGTCGGTGACAACCTGGGTGCGGTTACCCTTTGCTATCATCACCAGCGAAGCGCCGTGGTCCTGGAATTCATCAACATAGGGGTCCATACGGTTGGCCGTGGTGGGGCCCATACTGCCGCAGGGATATCCCTCCGGGGTCTTGGCGGGGCCGGCATAGAGGATGGGATGGTTCTTGAAGTAGTCGGGCATCCCCTCCCCTGCATCCAGGCGAGCCTTGAGCTTGGCGTGTGCGATGTCGCGCGCCACGATAATGGTTCCCTTGAGGTTCACACGGGTGCCTACGCCGTATTTGGTGAGCTCCGCGCGCACGGAATCAATCCCCTTGTCGAGGTCGATTTCGATGCCCTTCGGGCCTTCGCCGGGCCTGCGGTATTCCTCCGGGATTAGCTCCGAAGGATTGGTATCCATCTTTTCGATCCACACGCCGTCGGCGTTGATTTTGCTCTTGATGTTGCGGTCGGCCGAGCAGCTCACGCCCATGCCTATAGGGCAGCTGGCGCCGTGCCTGGGAAGGCGCACCACGCGGATGTCGTGGGCGAGATATTTGCCGCCGAACTGGGCTCCGAGGCCTATCTTCTGCGCCTCCTTGAGAAGCTTTTGCTCCAGGTCGATATCGCGGAAGGCGCGGCCGGTTTCATCGCCCGTAGTGGGCAGGCCGTCGTAGTATTTGATGCTGGCGAGCTTCACCGTCAGAAGGTTCTTCTCGGCGGAGGTTCCGCCGATGACGAATGCAATGTGATACGGGGGGCAGGCCGCTGTGCCGAGCGTCTTCATCTTCTCCACCAGGAACGGCAGGAGCGTGCCCTCGTTCTGGATGGTGGCCTTGGTCATCGGGTAGAAGTAGGTCTTGTTTGCGCTGCCGCCGCCCTTGGCGACCATCACAAAGCGGTATTCGTCGCCCTGCGTGGCCTCTATGTCTATCTGCGCGGGGAGGTTGCAACGGGTGTTGACCTCGTTGTACATATCCAGCGGAGCGTTCTGGCTGTAGCGAAGATTCTCCTGGGTATAGCAGTTGAACACGCCTTTCGACAGAGCCTCTTCGTCCTCGAAATCGGTCCAGACGCGCTGGCCTTTCTCGCCGTGGATTATGGCTGTGCCGGTGTCCTGGCAGAACGGGAGCACGCCCTTGACGGCGCACTCGGCGTTGCGCAGGAACTGCAACGCAACGTACTTGTCATTCTCGCTCGCCTCGGGGTCCTTTAGGATTGCCGCCACCTGCTCGTTGTGCGCGCGCCTCAGCATAAACTGGCAGTCGTGAAAGGACTGCTGCGCCACCAGCGTGAGCGCCTCCGGGCTCACCTCCAGTATGGTTTTGCCGCCGCATCCGCAGTGGCCTCCAAGTTTGGAAGTCTTCACCAGTTTTTCCGATCCGGGAATCTTATAGTACTCCGTTTTGTCTTCGCCGAGCTGGAACATCGGCGCATATTTAAATTCTGTCATACAGTTTTCTGATTAGTCTTACAAATATAACCAATCTATCTTTGTTTCACAAATGGTGAGACTCTGTCCAAGTATGGAACAAGAGTTTCAGTGGTTGATGGTCCAGCCAAGGCGCTGGGAAAGGTCCTCAAGGATCTTAATATCTGCCTTGGGAATTGTCAGGGAAACCTGCTGTGAGCCATAGGGAACTTCCGGCTCGGCGAGCACGGGAATGGGCTCCGGTGCCCGATTAAAACCATAACCGGACACTAGTCTGGACGTGTTCACCTTGCTCCGTTGCACATTAACAGTATACTCTTGCTGGAGGCGCAGCCAAGTGTCTGCCGAAATGCCTTCCAGTCCGGACTCGAGTTTTGAAGCCACTGCCGAAGTTATGCTCCTGGTTCCATGAATCAGAGCGCTTAGATGGGTGGCCTGAATGCCTATCTTCTCGGCAAACACCTTCTGGCTTATCCCCCTGGCTTTTAGCTCTTCGCCGAGTATCTCCCCAGGGTGTACCGATTTGAACGGGGTAAGACCATTTATCGGATGGAATCCTTCTTTATTTGTTTCCATAATGCGTATCGTCTATATCTATTAATTGAACCTCCAAGCCATCAGGGGTTTCCCTGAAAATAAGCCGGTGTACGAATCTGTTCGATAACCGTACCGAAGAATAGCCAGTCAATTGGTACTTCAACTGCTCATAATGTAAATAACTGAACCCCTTCAATTCATTCACAGTATTTACAGAAATCATAACACTGACCGCCCGCATGAAGCCTTGAATCAGATCGGGTGTCCTCTCCACATCCCTGTACTTTTTGCTTTTTCCAGTCAAGTACAAGTCCCTCAAATCCTCATTCATCAAAACATTCATATCCTATTCTTTTCTTCTGCAAATATACAACAATTTCCCAAATTATCATAATAATTATGGTAATTTTTTACCGATAAACTCTGTAATAACTGAAAAGTGCACCTGGGTCAGTGCACTTTTCAGTTATTACATATTGGTTGACTTGTAGTCAATATTATTCGGTTGGTATAGGAGCGGTGGGCAGTAATCCAAAATTAATAGCCTGACTTCTTTCGACAACAAATGTACTGGGGTCTTGAATCATAAAATAGTCCGTCCCCGCATCATCAAGATAAATGGTTAGTTTGATTCCATGGTATGTCCCAGGATAAACTATCGCATAGCAAACATAATCACCATTATTCTTAGGAGCCGACTGTGTCGCTAATGACTCCACATAAGTATTTGGACTCCCAGTAATCGATAAAACTGGATCATCCCCTGTATAGTCTACAGAAAAATTTCCAGATAGATATTCGTTATTGCGCAGAGTTTCAAATCTTACTTTCTTGATTACAGGCTTAATTACATTATCCGACACTGTTACTTGTTGTGTACTCCACTTAAAAAAGCCACATATATTCCGTAAAGAGGAGTCTGATGGTTTTGCGACTAAACGATTCTGGCCAACCCGACAACTATTATTTGTGTTAACTGATTGAGAAGAAGAAATCGTACAACCATTTCCGTAGAAAACACCATTTTCACAAGTAGGAGTATAACTAGCTGCATAAAAGAAATACGCCGGAAGTTTTCCCTTGTCCATCTCCCCCTCGAATACCCGTGTCAATCCATTGTCCGGGGAAGAAGTCGAAGTCAAAGAATATGACTTGTTGGCATCATCATATACTCGGAGATATTTAGTACCACCACCCCATTTTTGAGGGCCACCTGCAAGATAAGACTTCGAGGAAGTATTCCCTTCTATTCCGAATGCAACACTGTATGGAACTTGATTATCGTCCAACTCACTTTTCTGACAGGACACAGCGGTTGCAGCTATCGCCGCAATAATCGCGCTAAAAATATACTTATTCATAGCTGCGATTATTGAGGGTAATAATTCTGCCAATTTGGCGTGTAGCTTTTATTCTCTGTTACGCTCTCGGCGCCAGTACTTTTACTGGCGGGGCTGGTGTCACAGATATTAGTCACCCCCCCCACATAACTGCCTGAATATCAGGCATTTCGTAATGTTTTGTTTTCATTTTCTTTATATTTATAGAGTTAATAATTGACATTCCCAATATATTAATTCTGCATTAAGAATACTTTCATGAAGTCGTTCAGGTCGCCGTCGAGGACGCCGGTGGTGTCGGCGGTTTCGTGACCGGTGCGGAGGTCCTTGACCATCTTGTAGGGGTGAAGCACGTAGGAGCGTATCTGCGAACCCCACTCGATCTTTTTCTTCTGGCCCTCGAGCTCCGCCTGCTTTGCCTGCCGCTTCTTGAGTTCGATGTCGTAGAGGCGGCTCTTGAGGATGAGCAGCGCCCGCTGGCGGTTGTCCTGCTGGCTGCGGGTTTCGGTGTTCTCCACCATTATCCCCGTAGGGATGTGGCGCACGCGCACGCCGGTCTCGACCTTATTGACGTTCTGGCCGCCGTGCCCGCCGCTGCGGAAGGTGTCCCACTCTATATCGGAAGGATTGATCTCGATATTGATGCTGTCGTCCACCAGAGGATAGACGAAGACGCTGCTGAAGGTAGTCTGGAGCTTGCCCTGCGCGTTGAACGGGGAGATGCTC
>JAFZWD010000029.1 GCA_017617495.1 Bacteroidales bacterium | reverse complement strand
TAGAGAAACACTTCCAGAAGCCCGTCATCCTCATCGACTTCCCCAAGGACATCAAGGCTTTCTACATGAAGCAGAACGAGGACGGCCGCACCGTCCGCGGCATGGACGTCCTCTTCCCGAAGATCGGCGAAATCATCGGCGGCAGCGAGCGGGAGGCCTCCCTCGAGAAGCTCGAAGCCCGCATCGACGAGTTGGGCATGTCCCGCAAGAACCTCGAGTGGTACATCGACACCCGTCGCTACGGCAGCGTGCCGCACAGCGGCTTCGGCCTTGGCTTCGAGCGCCTGCTGCTCTTCATCACAGGCATGAGCAACATCCGCGATGTAATCCCCTTCCCCAGAACACCTAAAAACGCAGAATTCTAATGTTAGTCATCGGTATCGCCGGAGGATCCGGCTCAGGCAAAACAACGGTTGTAAAGTCCATCTCGGAGCATCTGCGCGAGCGCGTGGTGGTAATCCCCCAGGATGCCTACTACAAGGACTCCAGCAACCTTTCGGACGAGGAGAAGCGCAACCAGAATTTCGACCACCCGGACGCCATCGACTGGGATCTCCTCTGCAAGCAGCTCGCCGACCTCAAGGCCGGAAAGACCGTGCAGCAGCCCATCTATTCCTATATCAGCTGCTCGCGTTCCAAGACCGAGACCACCACGGTGGAGCCCGCCGACGTGATTATTATCGAGGGCATCCTCATCTTCACCTGCAAGAAGCTGCGTGAGCAGTGCGACATCAAAATTTTCGTGGATGCCGACGATGACGACCGCCTCATGCGCGTGATGGCGCGCGATATCCGCGAGCGCGGCAAGAATGTCGAGTGGGTTATCGAGCGCTACAGCCGCACCGTCAAGCCCATGTATCTGCAGTTCATCGAGCCCAGCAAGCGCTATGCCGACGTCATAGTGCCTCAGGGCGGACACAACAAGGTGGCCATCAACGTGATTATCGCCACCATCGAAAAGGCTCTGCGCGAAGACAAGAAAGCCAGGGAGACCAAGTGAAACGCCTCCCTTCAGAAGACCGCGCAGGAATATACATCACCGTTATAGTGCATCTGGTGGTGCTCATCGTGCTGATGGGCTTCAAGCTTGGCACGCTCGTGCAGAAGGAGCACAGCTTCGTGCTGGATTTCACCAAAATCGAGGAGATAGAACGGCTCCAGAAGGAGCTTGAGTTCAAGCAGGCCGTGAACGACCGGCTCAACGAGCTGCTGTCGTCCGGCGGCAGTTATGTTGCGAATGTGTCCGTTGACCGTTCCGCACTCAAGGACGACAGGTCTTCCGCCGAGGATGCGCGCAAGCTTTATGAGGACGCGCAGCGCCTGCAGGAGGAGTTGCAGCAGGGATACAAGCCTGCGGAGAACGAGATTGTGGCTGCGCCGGAACCGGTTAAGGAAAAGCCCCGGGAGACCAAGGCCGTGCAGTATTCCGGGCCGTCGGTGCTCAGCTACGAGCTGGAGGGCCGCAAGGCCAGCCATCTGCCCATTCCAGCCTACCGATGTATGGGGGCAGGGCAGGTTAAGGTGCTTATCGGGGTGGATCCCCAGGGAACGGTGCAGACCGTCAAGATCGACGACGCCGAGTCCTCCTCCGACGGCTGCCTCCGCGCCTTCGCCACCCGCGCCGCCCGCCTCAGCCGCTTTTCCGCCTCCGTCACCGCCCCTTCCCGCCAGGCCGGCTATATCATCTACACCTTCGTAGCGCAGTAATTATCTTTAATCTGCCGCGCCTCCCGCCCCCGGATCTCTGTCCTTTTTGGGACACAGACCATTGCCTAAAGTGTTGATTATTAGTTACTTGGTATTTGGTCTCTGTCCGATTTTGGACACAGACCAAGTATGAATATACTGATTACTAACCCTTTACCTTCCGGCCTCTGTCCCCGCAGCGGCGTCATGCCAGGGACCTTTTGCGTTTTAGGCCTTTTTTGCTGAAGGTCCCCTCGAAAATGGCAGGACCTTCTGCATTTTGGCCCGATTTCGCTGAAGGTCCCCCGATATTTGGCAGGACCTTTTGCATTTTTGGCCTTTTTTGCAGAAGGTCCTATGGCAATTTGCTTATATGATGTATCTTTGCTCTGTGCAAAAGCTGTTTCTTGTAGTCCCGTGCCTGAACGAAGCCGAAATGCTTCCGGTATCGCTGCCGCGAATGCTGGAGGTACTGGATTCTGTGGGCGCAGAGGAGAAGGAAACCCTGGAGACCGGCATCATCATAGCGGATGACGGCAGCACCGACGGCACGGCAAAGGTCGTGCAGGAATTCCCCGACAAGCGCGTCCAGCATCTTCCTCTGCCTCATTCCGGGCAGCAGGGCGCGATTCTGGCAGGCATCCGGTCGGCCCTGGAACAGGGGGCCGACGCCGTCATCACCCTCGACGCCGACCTGCAGGACGATCCGCGCGCAATTCCGGAAATGGTTCGCAAATGGCGGAGCGGCAAGGATGTGATCTACGGGGTCCGGAACTGGCGCAGGGACGATTCGGCATTCAAGCGTGTGACCGCCTGGCTATTCTACGCACTGATGCATTTGGCCGACAGGCGCCATATCATAGGTCACGCCGACTTCCGGCTGATGGGACGCCGCTGCCTGGAGGCGCTTCTGCAAACAGCATCCCCCACCGGGGACCTCATCCGGAACGTAGTTCCCACCCTGGGCTTCGACTCCGCCAGGGTTTATTATTCGAGAGGCAACCGCGAGGCTGGTGAGAGCAAGTACGGCCTAAGGCAGATGCTGGGCTTCAGCTGGAAGGGCATCTCCGCGCAGGCACCTTTCTGCATGCTCCTGCTGTGCCTGATTACCTTCGCGGCATTCTTCCTGACGTCGATCGATTCGCCGCTGCACGACAATATGCTGGCTCACCGGGGCTACGTCAGGCACGATTCGGCGTGGTATTTCATGTGCGGCAAGGCCTGGATGAACGGCCTTGCGCCCTATGTGGATTTTGCCGACTCCAAGGGGCCGCTCCTGTGGCTGATATATGCACTGGCTTACTTTATTTCGCCGCGCTCCTGGGCAGGCGTGTTCTGCATCAACGCGGCCGCCTATATCGTCACTTCCTGCCTGCTGTTCAAGGCGAGTCTCCTGTTTACGGACTCGCCCAGGAGGTCGCTGTGGATGGGCGCGCTGCTCAACGCCGCCTTCTTCATCCCGCTGTTCATCTTCGACGACAAGGCGGAGGCGATTGCACTCCCGTTCGTCGCGCTGTCCATGCTGCAGGCGTGCAGGTCGCTTTTCGGCAAGGGCGGAAGCTTCTTCTGGTGGGGATTCGCCTTCGGCGCGATAGTGCTGATAAAATTCAACATCGCCGCGATGACGGGCATCTTCTTTATCGCGATGCTCGCGAAGCTGAAGGGAGGGAAGGCCTTTGCGAAGGCTGCCGGCGCATCCCTTGCGGGCTTTGCAGTGATTGTAGTGCCGATGCTGGCGTATTTCCTGTGGACGGGAACGCTCGGGGCCTTCGTCAACGAATACTTCGCTGTCACATACCAGTCCATCGACAATATCCTCAATCGCAGCAACAAGGGCGAGTTCTTCAGAAAAGAAGTCGTGGCCTATATGGTGCTGGCGGCGACAGGAGCCGTTTCCGCCGCCTTCGCGCTCAAGAAGGCGAAGTGGTTCCCGCCCGTGGCCCTGGCGTGGTTCCTCTTATGCCTGTCGAGGTACTGCAGAACCTATTACTTCATCCCCGTCAACGTGCTGATGCTGTTTACGGTGTTTGCAATTTTCCGTTGCTTCGACAGGGATTTCGGCTTCAAGAGATATGTTCTCGGGGTGCTTCTGGTTGCGGCCGTCTCGTTCTTCGGGTATAAAAATGCCTGGACCTACAGGCACGATTACCTGTACGGCCGCAAAATGGACCTGCTGCGCGAAAGGACACATTCGTATGTGAAGGCTCTCTCGAAGGAACATAACCCGCGCGTTCTATACTGGAACTGCGGCGACCATGGCTACGGAATCGAGGCGGAAGACCTGCCGGCGTGCAAATACTGGGCGCTCCAGGCCGGTTCCACCAAAGAGATGAAGGAAAACCAGAAGGAAGCCGTACTGAACAGGGTGCCGGACTACGTCTTTGTGCACACCTACGACAGGCGGCGCCAGAAAACGCTTCTGAAGATGGGGTATACGCAATGCCCCGAGCCGGAGTACGGCCGTTACAAAATATTCAAAAAAGGAGAGCCCTCAGGAGGTTAAAGGTCGTCGGGCTCGGCGGAAGAGGACGATTCTTCCTCCTCCTCGGAGCTGGACGAGTATTCCTCCAAGTCGGAGCTGGACGATTCTTCTTCATCTTCACTGCTGGAGGATGCCTCGTCATCGTGGGGATAACCGGAGGAGGAAGGGAGCTCGGACCATTCTGCGTCGGGCTTGTAATGCTGCCCTTTACCTACCCGGAACTCATGCTTATATGTATTGCCGTGAGCGTCGGTGGCGATGACGGTCACAGTTCCGGAGCCGACTGCCTTGATGCCTATGATGCTGCCGGTTGCTTTGGATCCCTTGCCGGAAACCTGCGACCTTGTGGCCAGGATGAACTCCAGTACGCCGGTCTCGCTCAAGGTCCAGGTGACCTTGCCGCCGAAGACCTCCGGATTCTCATATCCGCCTCTTCCTATTGCAAGGGTGACGGCATCGTCCAGGCCCAGTACGCCGGGATTCTTGATGGACTTCCAATAGTCATAATCAAGAATTCCTCCATTGAAGGTATTGAAGCTGTCGGAAGACGATTTTGCAGGGCCGGACCGACGGCATCCGGAAACCGAGATGCCGGCTATGACCGCAACGACTGCTATGATAACCAGAAGCTTTTTCATTCTAACCAATCATTAATCTGACAAAAGTACACACAAGTTCGAAGAATTGCAAAAATCTTTTCATATTTTTGCCATTAATAATAAGAACGAGGACATCTCCATGGAAGACAGCAAAAGGGAAAAACTGATCGACATATCGTTTATCGTGGCCATCGTGGCAGTGGCCCTTATGGCAAGGATATGCCTGCTGCCGGTAAAATCGGGCGATTTCCTGTACTGCCTTTCCGTCTGGATGGAGCGTATACACGACCATGGCGCCTGGGGTTCGCTTGCATACCGCATATCCAATTACTCCGCGGCATATATGTATGTGATGGCCCTTGTTTCCGGCTTCAAGAATACGCTGTATGCGCTCAAGGGCTTTTCCATCCTCTTCGATTTCATCTCCGCCGGGGCAGTCTTCGCCCTTGTAAAGCATCTTACCGGGAACACCCGCAGGGGAATCGCCGGATTCGCTGCCGTGCTGCTTTGCCCCACGGTTATAATCAACAGCGCCTGGTGGTGCCAGTGCGACACCGTTTATGTGGCGTTCATGCTGCTCTCGCTGCTGTATTTTCTCAAAGACAAGGGTTCGCTCTGCTGCATAATGCTCGGAATCGCCTTTTCGTTCAAACTGCAGGCGGTGTTCCTGCTGCCCTTCCTTGTGGTGATGTGGGCGAAGGGCCGCACCATAAAACTCTGGCATTTCCTGTGGATTCCGGCGGTGTACCTGCTGTTCCAGATTCCGGCCTGGATTGCCGGCCGGCCGATGAGCGAGCTGCTCGGGGTGTATGTCAACCAGACGGGGATGTACCCGTTCGGCACCCTGCACTACCCCAATATGTACGAATTCCTGCTGCAGAACAACCATTTCTGGAAGCACTTGAAGGAGGTCAGCGAATTCGGACTTTACTTCTCGATCGGAGCACTGGGCATGTTCGCCTACTGGATGGTCGTAAAAAAGTTTAAGCTTACGCCGCAGATTCTGGTGACCATGGCGTTGTTCTCCGTCTGCCTGGCCCTCTTCACCATGCCCCACATGCATGAGCGTTACGGCATGATGGTGGACCTTCTCGTTATAGTCTATGCCCTCCAGCGTCCGGAAAAGATTCCTGTCGCCCTGTGCTACATAACCCTGTCGCTGCTCTCGTACAGTCCTTTCCTAAACGGGTACGACGCCCTTCCCGGCATATGGCAGGCAATCTGGATGTTCGCCCTGAACATTATGCTTGGCGTCGATCTGGCGCGGCAGATTAAAGATAACGCCTGCAAATAATGCCATAGGACCTTTTGCAAAAAAGGCCAAAAATGCAAAAGGTCCTGCCAAATATCGGGGGACCTTCAGCGAAATCGGGCCAAAATGCAGAAGGTTCTGCCATTTTCGAGGGGACCTTCAGCAAAAAAGGCCTAAAACGCAAAAGGTCCCTGGCATGATGCCGCTGCGGGGACAGAGGCCGGAAGGTAAAGGGTTAGTAATCAGTACATTAATAGTTGATCTGTGTCCAAAATCGGACAGAGACCAAATACCAAGTAACTAATAATAAACACTTTAGGCGATGGTCTGTGTCCCAAAAAGGACAGAGACCCGGGGGCGTGAGGCGCGGCAGATTAAAGATAACGCCTGCACTACTGAGGAGTAAAGGAAATTTTATTATATTTGCACTCCCTTTCGGAGAGATGGCTGAGTGGTCGAAAGCGGCGGTCTCGAAAACCGTTAATCCCCCTTCGGGGATTCTGGGGTTCGAATCCCCATCTCTCCGCGCTATGCAATCAGAATCAAACGCCGTACGAGAGTGCGGCGTTGATGTTAAGAGGCAGTCCGTCAAGCGCTTGTGCTTGTAAGGTTCTGCCTCTTGGCATCAAGCAACCTCCGGTTGCATTTGAATTCTGATTGCTCGCGGAAATCTGGGGAAATGCGAAGGCGGCAGCCTGAGCAAATCCCCCTGCCCTACTCTTTACAACACCTCACAGCACCGCCATACGCGGCTTCGGAAGTGCTGACAGGATGCAGCTCTTTGGAATACCGCAGATACATTTCGTTCGCCTGATGATCATCGGGCGAGTAAGTACAGGTCCAGTAGTATCCCTCGGTTCCGACACAATATGGCTCTGCGTCAGCAAAATCCAAATACCCCACAGTAGGGAGCCAGATTTCGTCATGGGAGCCAAAATGCATTCCGTGCAAAGCATCGTCATAGTTGTGCTCCATTTTCTCCTTGGAGCCCATCGCCTTGGCCCAGAAGCCCTTCTCGCCACCATCGGGCACTCTCCATCCCGCCGGGCAGGGGTCGTAGATGGTCTTCTTGGACGCCCATCTGTTCTGAGCTTCGGCCCCGGAAGCATCATAGAGCCAGTCCTGGTCGGTATCACTTTTCTTGATAAACCAGCAGGGAAACCGTCTGGCATAGTCTATTGTGCAGGAGCTGGAGTTCTCCACGAGCTTCGGCCATGATGTTGAAATTGCCGCAGCTTTGTTCGCATCGACTGAACCGGCACCCGGGAACGGATCCTTGCGGCCCCACTGGTACATCAAGCCGAGGGCCTCCACCGAACCGGGTTCGGCAGATGTGGCACCAAGGTTCCTGTCCATCATCTTGGGCGTTCCGCCGCCCCAGGATTGGGCTTTGGCAGCAGGGTCATATCCTTCGCATACCCAGATGTGCCACGACCACAGGATATCATTCTGTGCATCGGTCGCCACAATCAGGGCGTTGCCGTTCTGAAGGGGCGACTGCGTAATAAAGCTGATTGTCGTGGGCTGTCCGGGGTCCGGCAGATTGCAGTAAACACCTGCAATAATATCCCCTTCAACAACCTTCGCCACCGCTGCGCTGGATTCCCAAAGGACATAGACGTTATCCACCTCACCCACCGATTCGGACGAATTACCCTTGACGGCAGGGAACGAATACGTGCCCGGGGCGGAAACGATGTAGCAGTTTGCATTCTTCGACCCGGAACTCTCCTTCTTTCCCGAATCCTTTTTGCACGACACTGAGCCGAGCACCATCAGCGCGGCCATTGAAATGTAAATAAGCTTTTTCATATGTATTGGTTATTAGTTTCTGCTTTCAAATATAAGGATAATTCTAATAAGGTACCTTATCCAGATACTTGTGGACGGTGGCGAGGATGCGGCGGGCATTGGCCTCGGAGTTGGCCGCGATGATGGGGCAGGGAGCGTAGAGCGAGGGGAAGCGGCCGTCGAAGCCCAGCACGGTGCCGCCGGCCTCGAGGATGATGAGGGCAGCGGCGGCGAAGTCCCAGGGCATCAGGCGAATCTCGAAGTAGAGATCGGCGAAGCCAGCTGCAGTCTGGCAGAGTTCCATGGCGGCAGAGCCGTGACGCCGGATGTCGTTGCAATCCATGTAGAGGTCGTAGATGATGTCGCTGCACGCGCGGGCGAACTCCTTGTGATAGGTGCAGAGGGCCGAGAAGAGAATACCGTCCTCGAAGGGCCGGCCCGAAACATGTATGGGCCGGCCGTTGCAGAAAGCTCCCCTCCCCTTCTGGGCGCTGTAGAGCTCATCCCGCCAGGGAGAATAAACCACCGCCGCTTCAGGCTCGCCGTCGTGCACCAGCGCCACGCTGATGCAGCAGTTGGCCTCGCCTCGGGCATAATTGGCCGTGCCGTCGATGGGGTCGATTATCCACACATCGCTGTGGGCGAGGTCCGAAAGGTCCTCTTCCTCGCAGAGAAAACCGCACCCGGGCAGCAGCGCCGCCAGCCTTTCGGTCAGGAAGTGCTGCACCGCCAGGTCGGAGGATGTTACAATGTTCTCGCGCGAGCCTTTGTCGTGGACGTCGAACCCGCCGCGCACCATCAGCGCGGAGGCTTCGCGCACGATGCCGATAATATCCTGCAACTGTACCATATCGGATACAAAATTATGAAAAAATGGCCATCTTTGTAATACGATGATATCTGTTTACACTTTGACTTCGTCGCTCCACGATGCGGGGGCGGTGGATGCGATTACCGCAGAATTCCTGCAGTCGATAGGGCTCGAAACTGAGCTGAAAGGAGCCGACTTTTCGTCGTTCGGACAGGGCGCTCCCGACCTCATTTACGTACGCACGGGAGGCACCGAGGGTGCCTTCAAGGCCCTTCTGCCCGGGCTGCCCAAGGAGCGGCCGTTCTACCTGCTCACCTCCGGCAAAAGCAACTCGCTGGCAGCGTCCATGGAGATACTCTCGTACCTGAACCAGTGCGGCCTTCGCGGCGAGATCCTGCACGGAAGCCCGGAGTACCTGCGGGAGCGAATCAGCGTGCTGGCGGCAGCGTCCGAAGCGCTCGCGGAACTGCGCGGGCAGCGCCTGGGCGTGGTCGGCGCGCCCTCCGACTGGCTGATTTCCAGCGGGGTGGACTATGCCACCGTGCGCCGCAACCTCGGCATCGAGCTGGTGGATGTTCCTATGGAGAGGCTGATCGCCCGGATTAAGGAGATGCCAAATCAAGTCTGGCATGACGGGGAAGTTAATGTCGTCATTGCCGACCCGATTGGCAATCCCTCGGCGGCCGTACAAGCCGCTCTCCCCGGCGCGGAAAACATCTACCGCGCCCTCAAGGATATCATCGCCGAGGAGCGGCTGGGCGGCCTGACTATCAGGTGCTTCGACCTGCTGACGGCAGTGCGGAACACCGGCTGCCTGGCGCTCGCGCGGCTGAATTCCGAGGGCTTCACCGCCACCTGCGAAGGCGACATCCCCGCAATGCTTTCGATGGCCGTCGCCCGGGCGATCAGCGGCTGCAGCGGCTTCCAGTGCAACGCCTCCGAGATGAACCCCTCGACCCGCGAAATCCTCTTCGCCCACTGCACCCTGCCGCTTTCGATGGCACGCTGCTACAACTTCGACACCCACTACGAATCCGGCATCGGCGTGGGCATCCACGGCGAAATCCCCGAAGGCGAGGTCACCGTCTTCAAACTCGCCGGCGACCAGGGCCGCTTCTTCGCCGAAACCGGCCGCATCACCGCCAACTCCTACAAGCCCAACCTTTGCCGCACCCAGATCCTGGTGCAGCTGCGCGAAGGCTCCACCGCCATCACCGACTACTTCCTCAAACGCCCCATCGGCAACCACCACATCGTCCTCCCCGGCAATCACCTCGCCGTCCTCCGGGAGATGTTTGAGCTATAAAGTCCCGCGGAGGTATGTTTCAACCAGTTCACGTTTTTTTCCCTCTGGCATGCGGTTGAATCCTGCTTCAAGTATAGCCTGACCGGCCTTATCCTTCGGAGAGAACACATGTTTCACCTCCTTGCCATCAATGGTGGCCAGCAGGTGAATATTGCCTTTCCTGGTGCGTTCAAAACGGATGTTGGACACGGTGCGGCCATCCTCGGTCACATAGGAAAGAGGCTCTTGGGCAGGTATGAGCAATTTATGCCCTTCGGGGCGCAGTTCATTCAACCGCTTGGCGATTAATTCTATGTGAAAACTGTCAACGCCATTTCCGGCAACAAGGGACTCAAAGTTTTCCGCGCTCTTCAGCACGCAGTCAATCATTTCTTCCGGATTCTTCACCGCATTGTCCCGGCCCAGGCGAATCAAGTCCTCGATGCCGATATCCGTGTACTTCCCACCAATGGACATGCAGTGCATCTTTTCGGCCTCTATACCGTTTGTGGCAATGATAAAGGTCATATCATAAGCCGGAGCCAGATGCCATTGGCCCTCCGGGGACATCAGGAAAGAGAAGTTCTTCTCGTGATCGTCCGTATTGTTGGTGAGTACGTTGAACGCCGCTCTCTTGAACAGTTCATCTATTTCCGGCTTGGGGATTTCCAGCTCCCGGCAGGTACGGAACATGTCCTCGTAACTGTGTGCATCCGGATCCACGGCAGCCAGAGTTTGAACGAAGAGTTTTTTCCCGTCCTTACGGTCAAAGCGCCGCGTAAGGAAGTGCTTTGTTCCTTCCACTTCAATCAGACGGCTGTCCATCATGGTAATTCCGCACTGACGGGCCATCTGGAACCATGTCATCTCCGTCTCGGACAAGGCGTGCTCCGGGGTGTTGAACTTAATGATGCAATGCTCCATCTCCGGGTTGGCGTCGATCTGACCGGAACGAATGGTTCCGTCCGGGGCGATGGCGATGATGGCCTTCATCTGCCGGCCGCCGGCGGACGTTCCGATTGCCGTGAGCGCTCTGCGGGTAAGCGGCTCCCCCACTGGAATACTCTTGCCGGCAAGCTGCTGTTCTATCAGTTTGGCCTGCTCGTACAAGCGGTCTATCCGCACCTGTTCATTGTCATGGAAGCCGCTGTCCAGCACGGGATAGAACTCCAGTGCGCCCATAGCGCGCCGGCCAATGAACGACAGTTTGGTCAAGGGCGTCTTGTCTTTCTCGTGCAGTCCCTCTTCCTTGAACCATGCATCGAACACCGCATTACCCCAGCGGTCCGGCAGGGAATCGGCCAGAAACGCGGGGAGCCCCTGGTAGATCTTCGGGTCATTGATTCCGGGGATGGCGATGGCCGGGCTTTGCTGGGCCTTGGGATGACTGATCGGTGCTATATCGTATCCCGCCGTAAAATAGTCCGGAGAGAGCCAGAACAGGCTCGACCTGGTTCGCGGATTCCACTGGAGCGTCCCGATGTTCACGCCCCAGAGTGAGACTGCCAGCGTTTGGATATCTTTACTTCTTGTTGCCATCGTGTCTTACTCTCTGTTTAGCGGTCAGATTGGAATAGGGAGATTCGGGAATATCGGGAATGAGAGTGTCCAGATTCTCGATAAGGCCCGTGTAGCGCATAAGGGAAATGAGTGTTGTGGCCGTGACGTTGCGGGCCGTCCCGGTCTCGAACATATGGATAGTCATTATCGAAACGCCCGCCTTTGCGGACAGTTCGGCCTGGGTAAGTCCCAGCGCCACACGATACTGCCTGAAGCGCAGCCCCAGCATCTGTAAAATCTCGGAATCCGATAAGCGTTTAATCATATCTTTCTTATTTCTTGCAAATATAGTAAAGTTTATATTAAGTGCAAAATTTACGCGTAAATTATAATTTGTTATATATTACCGTCAGCAACTCCAACTCATTCCAACAGGGCTCTCTCGTGAGCAAAAAGGCCCGGTTTGCTCACGGAAGGGCATTTTTGTCGTGCGCGGTGAGCAAAAAGGCCCGGTTTGCTCACGGGAAAGTGAAAAATTCCGTATATTAGCGAGAAATAGAGAGATCGTATGAATACTGTCATCTTAGTCATCGTTGCGATAGTTCTGACGGCCCTGGTCACATGGGTACTGAGCCATAATAAAAGCACACGCCTCGAGGCGGAACTGATTCGGAAGGAGGCCGAATTGAGCGCGGCCGGACAATTGCGTCAAACCGAGCAGCAGCAGCACGAGAAGGCTGTAGCCGACTTGAAGGCGGGGTACGAAAAGTCCGTCGCGGAGCTTAAGGCAGGGCAGGAGAAGGCCATAGAAGCGGCAAAGACCGCTCTGGCGCTTGAGAACGAGAAGATTCTGAAGGCGCGCGAAGAGGCGCTCAAGAAGGAGGCGACCGAGACGATGAAGAACATCACCGGCGGGCTGGACCAGAACATAAAGGACATGAAGGCCGCTTTTGAGGCGCAAAAGAAATCCCATACCGAGGAAAGCACCGCCATCAAAACGCAGTTCGCAGAAACTGTAAAGCACCTCAAGGAGCAGACCGATTCGATAGGCAACACCGCCGACGACCTTGCGAGGGCGCTCAAGGGCCAGAACAAAATGCAGGGTATTTTCGGCGAAACGATTCTCGAAAACATCCTCAAGGGAGAAGGCCTGCGCGAAGGTCACGACTACGACGCAGAGGTCTGGCTGCGCGACCGCAAGGGCAACCGTCTCGAAGGCGACGAAAGCGGCAAAAAGATGCGCCCGGACTTCGCCCTGCACTTCCCCGACGACACCGATATCCTGCTGGATTCCAAGGTGTCGCTGACGGCACTCTCCGACTACTTTGCAGCGGAAACGGACGAACAGCGCGCTGACGCTTCGGCACGCAACCTCGAGTCGGTCAAAAACCATATCAAAGAGCTCTCCGGCAAGGAATACCAGAAATATGTAGTAGGCCGCAAAACGCTGGATTACGTGATAATGTTCATCCCCAATTACGCCGCATACCAGCTTGCGAAAATGGAGGACAAGGACATCTTTGCCGAAGCTTTCAGGCAGAACGTCCTGATTACCACCGAAGAGACACTGATTCCCTTCCTGAGGCTGATCCGAACCGCCTGGGTGCAGAAAGAGCAGATGGAAAACATCTCCGAAATCGTGAAGGCCGCCCAGAACATGGTGGACCGCGTCGCCCTTTTCTGCGAAGAAAACACCAAGGTGGAGAAAAATCTGGAAGATGTTCTTGTAAGATTCAAGAAGAACTCAGACCGTTTGTCGACAAGCGACAAGAGCATTGTAGGCGCAGCCTGGAAGGCTATAAAGCACGGCATCAAGCAGCCGGATTCGCACATCCTGCCTCCCGCCGGCCCCGCATTGCCCGACGACGAATAGTTCCTAACAAAATAATTCGTATCTTTGGGGTTTGTATTACCGGACTCCAAAATGAAATTTTGGCTTAGAATAATAATTCCAGTGCTCGCGCTCGCGGCGGCGGGATGCCACGGCAGTGCGCCGGAGACGGACAGTGCGGTGCTCAAGACCGTGCCGTCCAGGGCCATTGCGGTGGCGCATTTCAGCAGGGCGGACAAGGCCCTGGCGCTGTTTACCGACTCCACTTCGGTGTTCCGCCGGCTCGACCTGGGCGGCCTGCACGACAGCGAGGCGTGCCTGAGCTGGGTGTACAGCGCCGACCTGGTGCCAGTGCTGGCAATCGACGCCGGCAGGGGCGGCAGCGACACCACATCCGTCGCGGCCAAAGTTATCGCACGTGCGGAGGAGCTCGGCCTGCACTGCTGCCACAGCGGCGCGGCCCTCAAGCGCACCATCCTCATCTTCAGCCCGCTCCAGGCGGTGGTGGATGAGGCGCAGGCGCACATCGACGCACAGACCTCAATCATGGACGCTCCCGGATTCGCCGAGGCCTGCAAACTTGCCGAAGGCGGAGCCGGCACCCTCTATCTCCGCGGATCGGCCGCACGCAGGTGGCTGCCCAGAGGCATCTTCAGGGGCATCTTCCCCCGCGTCATCACGGCAGGCATGATATCCTCCTACTCCGACTGGTTCGTGGCGAACTTCGACTCCTACTCCGCGGAGAAGGTGGCCGTGCGCTACCTTAAGGACGAGGCGGGGGGCCACTACGCCAGGGTTATCGAGAGCATCCCGGGCGGCGACGTAAAGGTCGCCTCGGTGCTGCCGGAGGACTACGCGCTGCTGGTCGACTTCCCCGTGGGCAACGCCAAGAAATACATGGAGGCATGGACCTCCTACCTCGACGTCAACGCGCTGCTGCCCGCCAACAGGGTGAAGGCCAAAAACATCGGCGCGAGCCACGGCATCACCCCGCAGGCATGGGCCGCCAAGCTCAATATCAGGGAGATAGCTTTTGTTGCGCGCTTTAACCGCGCGGATGAAAACGTGCCGGCCGAGGCGCGCATTGCCTCCAGGGTGCTGCTGGTGCGGGCGAACAAGAAATCGGGCCTTCCCAAGGGGCCGGGCGCATTCGAATGCCCGGGGGCTCCGGGAGTGCTCTTCGGCGGACTCTTCCGCCTGGAGGACGAAAGCTTCTGCGCTCCCCTCGGCCGCTGGATGGTCATTGGCTCGGAGCAGGACGTACGCTCCTATATCGAGGACGCCGGCCGAGTTAAAATGCCGGCGCTCCCCGGGAACAAGTGTAAATTTGCAGTATGCACCCCCGACTGGCAGATTGCCGCCACCGGGGAAGAAATCGGGTTGAAAATATGGAACTAGAGTTTAAATCCGTAAACAAGATCCTGGAGAACAGTATCCGGGAAAACTGGGAACGTGAGGCCCTCTCCAACTATCAGGGAGCGACTCTCACCTACCGCGAACTCGCCGAACGCGTGGCAATGCTCCACATCGGCTTCAGCAAATGCGGGCTGGAAAAAGGCGACAAGGTCGCCATCTGCTCGCGCAACCAGGCCAACTGGGGCGTGTGCTTCCTCGCTGCGCTGAGCTACGGCGCGGTGCCGGTTCCCATCCTTCACGAATTCAAGCCGGAGAGCATCCACTACCTGGTGAACCACTCCGAGGCGAAGGTCCTCTTTGTGGACGAGGTGCTCTGGGAAGGCCTCTCCGAGGCCGAGATGCCCGGGCTTTACGTGATAGTGCAGATTAACAACCTGCGCTACATCTACGCCAAGGAGCAGAGCCTCAGCGACGTGCGCGACAACATCACCAAGACCTTCAACGAGACCTATCCCGACGGCTTCAGGCCCGAGGACGTAAACTACTACGAGGACTCCCCCGAAGAGCTCGCGCTCATCAACTACACCTCCGGCACCAGCGGATTCTCCAAGGGTGTGATGATCCCCTACCGCGCCCTCTACGCCAATATGTACGCGGCGAAGACAGTGGCCGAACCGCAGATGAACTGCACCAGCGAGGTGGTGGCGATGCTGCCCAGCGCCCATATGTACGGCATGATGTTCGAGTTCCTCTTCGAGATGAGCATAGGCGCCCACGTGCACTTCCTGACCCGCGTGCCCAGCCCCAAGATTATTATGAAGGCCTTCCAGGAGATACATCCGGACATCATAATCGCGGTGCCGCTCATTATCGAGAAGGTGTACAAGATGCAGCTCAAGCCCATCGCGGACCGCACCCGCACCTATATGTACATCCCCATCCTGGCGCAGAGCATCCAGAAGAAGATCCGCACCGGGCTCATCGACGCCTTCGGCGGCCGCTTCGAGGAGGTTATCCTCGGCGGCGCGGCGTTCAATCCCGAGGTGGAGGACTTCCTGCGCAAGATCCACTTCCCCTTCACGGTGGGCTACGGCATGACCGAATGCGCCCCGCTCATCACCTACGAAAAGTGGTTCAAGACCAGGAGGGGCTCCTGCGGCAAGCCCATCCCGGGCTGCCAGGTGCGCATCGAGTCCAGCAATCCCCACAAGATTCCCGGCGAGGTGCAGATCAAGGGCGACAACGTCTTCCTGGGCTACTACAAGAACCGCGAGGAAACCCGCAAGTGCTTCACCAATGACGGCTGGTTCAAGACCGGTGATATGGGTATTATCGACAACGACGGCTACCTCTACCTGCGCGGACGCTCAAAGTGCATGATCCTGGGCGCCAACGGGCAGAACATCTACCCCGAAGAGCTCGAGGCCGTCATCAACAACGCATCCTACGTGGTGGATTCGCTGGTAATCGAAGACAACGGCGGACTCACCGCGCTCATCTACCCCGACTACCAGCAGGGAGCGGTGGACGGAATGGACAAGGAGGCCCTAATCGAGAAGCTTCAGGCCTCGCTGCCGGAGCTCAACAAGCAGCTCCCGCTTTACGCCCAGCTCCGCCGCATAGAGTGCCTGCCCGAGGACTTCGAGCGCACTCCCAAGCGCAGCATCAAGCGTTATCTCTATCAGCGCAAATAAAAGAAAATGAACAAGTTCGACGCAAAATACATACAGATGGCCAAGATCTGGGCCACCAATTCCCGCTGCAAACGCCGCCAGGTGGGCGCCCTTCTGGTGAAGGACCGCATGATTATCTCCGACGGCTACAACGGCACCCCCTCCGGCTTCGAGAACGAATGCGAGGAAGACGGGGTGACCAAGCCCTACGTGCTGCACGCCGAGGCCAACGCCATCTCCAAGGTGGCAAAATCCGGCAACAGCTCCGAGGGCGCCACGCTCTACGTGACGGCATCCCCCTGCATGGAGTGCTCCAAGCTCATCATCCAGGCGGGAATCAAGCGCGTTGTGTACAGCGACGATTACCGCCTGGACGACGGCATCAAGCTGCTTAAGCGCGCAGGTATCGAAGTTGAAAAAGTAGAGGTGGAAGAATGAAGCGGGTTTCCTCGGTGTGGATCGCCCTCCTGGGCGTGCTGATCGGCGTGCTGGCGATGCTCTCCGTGCAGAAGTGCGAAGACAACCGCCGCATGTTCCGCACTAAGGACATCGACTGGCGCAAGCTCAACCTTGTGCTGCAGTCGCTCGAGCAGAATTACGTGGACACGCTCCCCCGCAAGGACATGACCGACGCGGCAATAGAGGCGGCGCTCGGCGCACTCGACCCGCACTCGGTGTATCTGCCGCCCGCGGACCTCGAGCAGACCGAAACCGAGCTTGCCGGCAATTTCGACGGCATCGGCATACAGTTCAACGTGCCCAACGACACGGCCATCGTGCTGGAAGTCATCCCCGGAGGGCCCTCCGAAAAGATCGGGCTCCAGCCGGGCGACCGCATCCTCAGGGTGGACGACAAGACCATAGCCGGCGTAAAATGCCCCCAGGACAGCATGGTGCGCCTGATGCGCGGCCCTTCGGGCACCAAAGTCACCATCACCATCCTTCGCGACGGCACGGTGACTCCCTTCGAAATCACCCGCGGCCGCATCCCGGTGAACAGCGTGGACGCATCGTTCATGGTTAACGACACCACGGGCTACATCCGCGTGGGCAAATTCGCCCGCACAACCTACGCCGAGGTGCTCAAGGCGGCCTCCCTGCTCAAGGCGGGCGGCATGAAGGAGCTCATCCTGGACCTGCGCGACAACAGCGGCGGCTTCTTCGACCAGGCGCTCTACATCTGCGACCTTTTCCTCCCGAAGGGTGCGCTCATAGTTTATCTTGAAGGGCGCAACCGCCCGAGACACGACTATCGCGCCAGCGGCCGGGGCATTCTGCGCGACATGGGCCTCAAAGTACTCATCAACGAGGGCAGCGCTTCTTCCAGCGAGATAGTGGCGGGGGCAATCCAGGACAACGACCGCGGCACCATCATCGGCCGGCGCTCCTTCGGCAAGGGCCTGGTGCAGGAGCCTCTCTACTTCACCGACGGCAGCGGCCTTCGCATCACCGTTGCGCGCTATCACACCCCTTCGGGGCGATGCATCCAGAAGCCTTACGGTGATGATGAGAAGTATGCCTACGACCTTTACTACCGCTACCGCGACGGCGAGATGACCGAAGCCGACAGCATCAAGATCGACCGGAGCCAGGTGTTCCACACCGTCGGCGGGCGCGAGGTCTACGGCGGAGGCGGCATTGTGCCGGATGTCTTCGTGCCGATAGACACCACCCGCGCCACCCCATTCTATCTTGCCTGTAACAAGAAGGCTACCGCGATGCGCTTCGCTTCGGCCTGGTTCGACGGCCACAAGGCCGAGCTCCAGGCGATAGACGATTACGATGCGCTGCAGGCCTACCTCGACCGGGCCGGGCTGGAGAGTGCCTTCCTGGCATTCGCCAAGAAGCGCGACGGACTGGCGCCAAGGGATGCGGCCGAGTGGAATGCCGACAGACTTTATATGATAACTTCAGTGCGGGCCCTGGTAGGCCGTTACTCCAAGCTCGGCGATGCAGCCTTCTACCATATCTGGCTGGCCACCGACAACGTCTTCCGGGCCGCAACACAACAATAACGAGAATATGCAGGAAATCAGAAACATAGCGATTATCGCCCACGTCGACCACGGCAAGACTACGCTCGTGGACAGGATGATTTACCAGGCCAACCTGGTGCGCCAGCCCGAGAATCTGGGCCAGCTCATCCTCGACAGCAACGACCTCGAGCGCGAGAGGGGCATCACCATCCTCGCCAAGAACGTGTCGGTGACTTACAAGGACGTAAAAATCAACATCATAGACACTCCGGGCCATAGCGATTTCGGAGGAGAAGTGGAGCGCGTGCTGAACATGGCGGACGGCGTTCTGCTGCTCGTGGACGCATTCGAGGGCTGCATGCCCCAGACGCGCTTCGTGCTGCAGAAGGCGCTCCAGATGGGTAAGAAACCCATCGTCGTGATTAACAAGGTGGACAAGCCCAACTGCCGCCCCGACGAGGTGCAGGAAGAGGTCTTCGACCTGATGTTCAATCTCGACGCCACCGAGGAGCAGCTCGACTTCCGCACCATCTACGGCTCCGCCAAGCAGGGCTGGATGAGCGACGACTGGCGCAAGCCTTCGGACAACATCACCCCGCTGCTGGACGCCATCCTGGAAGAGGTCCCCGCCCCCGAAGTGGTGGAAGGCACACCCCAGCTGCTCATCTCTTCGCTTGAGTACTCCCCTTACGTGGGGCGGATTGCCGTGGGAAAGATTACCCGCGGCGAACTCCGCACCGGGCAGCAGGTGAGCCTTTGCAAGCGCTACGACGTAGTGCAGAAGCACAAGATCAAGCAGCTGATGGTGTTTGAGGGGCTCGGCAAGACCAATGCCGACGTGGTGCGCTGCGGCGACATCTGCGCCGTGGTTGGCATCGAAGGATTCGAGATCGGCGACACCATCGCCGACTTCGAGGCGCCCGAGGCGCTCCCGCCCATCGCGGTGGACGAGCCTACCATGAGCATGCTCTTCACCATCAACAACTCCCCCTTCTTCGGCAAGGACGGCAAGTTCGTGACTTCGCGACACCTCAAGGAGAGGCTCGACCGAGAGCTGGAGAAGAACCTCGCCCTGCGCGTGAAACCCGGCACGAGCGCGGACTCCTTCGTGGTTTACGGCCGCGGCGTGCTGCACCTGTCGGTGCTCATCGAGACCATGCGTCGCGAGGGCTTCGAGCTGCAGGTGGGCCAGCCCAAGGTGCTGGACAAGACTATCGGCGGCCAGCGCTGCGAGCCTATCGAGGAGATGTCCATCGAGGTGCCCGAGGAGTTCGTGGGCGCCGCCATCGAGATATCCACCCGCCGCAAGGGGGCTCTGGTGCATATGGAGCCCCGCGGCGACCGCACTATGCTGGAGTTCGAGATTCCCACCCGCGGCCTGATGGGCCTGCGCAGCAATCTGCTTACCGCC
This sequence comes from Bacteroidales bacterium, assembly GCA_017617495.1. Classification (GTDB taxonomy): domain Bacteria; phylum Bacteroidota; class Bacteroidia; order Bacteroidales; family UBA932; genus Cryptobacteroides. Next base: position 1,732 of record JAFZWD010000029.1, on the reverse strand, counting down.
ACCCAGGGAGAGGCCATCGTCGCCTATCGCTTCAAGGAGTATCAGCCCTACAAGGGCGAGATCGAGCATCGCAACAACGGCTCGCTCGTTTCGCTGGAGACCGGCGAAGCGGTGGCCTACTCGATGAACAAGCTACTGGACCGCGGACGCTTCTTCGTGGAGCCCGGCGAGGAGATTTACGCCGGGCAGGTAGTGGGTGAGCATACCCGCGAGCGCGACCTCAACATCAACATCTGCAAGACAAAGAAGCTCACCAACGTGCGCGCCGCCGGTTCCGACGAGAAGATTATCCTGCCTCCGGCAATCAAGTTCTCGCTGGAAGAGGCGCTCGAGTATATCCAGGAAGACGAGATGGTGGAGATTACGCCGCACCACATGCGTCTGCGCAAGATTCTGCTCGACCCGCTGGCACGCAAAAGAAATAGTGACAGCGAAACTTGTTAATAGAAAAAATTTTCTTACCTTTGCAACCCTTTGTAATAGCGATAAACGGCTTGAAGCAAGGCAGCACCCGGTTTGACTGGCGTGCCGACGGTAAGTTCTTTGGCATTTTCGACAACCCGGATATCCAGGAGGCCTCTCTGGAGGTGGTTGCCACGGCCGAAAAAGCCGGGCGCTTCCTGGGAATCGGATGCAGTGTGAAGGGGAACGTCACGGTGGTCTGCGACCGCTGCCTCGACCCCCTGGTGCTGCCGGTCGATGTGGATTTTGCCTTGAGCGTCAAATTCGGAGAAGCGGAGGAACGCGCCGAGTCCGACGACAGGGAGATAGTGATGCTCCCCGAAGGCGAATCCGAACTGGACCTGAGCCAGTTCGTCTACGACTGGGTTTGCACCTCGCTGCCCATGCATCGGGTACACCCCGACGGGCAGTGCAACCCTGCGGTCCTCAAGTACCTGGACCGGGAAGAAGATACAGCACAGGCGGCTCCGGCAACGGAAAGCCCCTTTGCGGCGCTGAAGGACATATTGAAATAACAACAATAAAAAATATAGAACAATGGCACATCCTAAACACAAACTCTCAAAGCAGCGCAGGGACAAGCGCCGTACCCACGATTTCGCTCCCGTCCCCACCCTCGCTACCTGCCCTAACTGCGGTGCAACAGTTATGTACCACAGGGTATGTCCCGAGTGCGGTTACTACCGCGGACGTCAGATCATCGTGAAGGACGAGAAGTAACCTAAAGAGGCCTCTTAGTTCAACGGATAGAACGGAGGTTTCCTAAACCTTAAATAGTGGTTCGATTCCACTAGAGGCTACTGAAAAGGAAAATTCGCAAGAGTTTTCCTTTTTTGTTTTCTGAAATTTCTTATAACTATCAGAGAATAAATGAAATATCTCTATGGCGGAGTTCGGCTCTGTTATTGGTCAAGGAGCGTATCTCATCATCAAGACCAGAATAGTAGCTGTCGAGCATAATTGGGAACTATGGATTTCTTTCATTATCTTTGTCAATATGGATGGGCAGAATTCATCCATGGCTTATTATATGGCAAACGAGATTGAGAAATCAAATCAGACGTTTCTGATTTATCAGGACGATAACGGAATCACGCAAGTTAATGTGAGATTTGAGGGAGAGGATGTCTGGCTCCCTGTGGAGTTGATTATGGAGCTGTTTGATGCCTCTCAACAAGATGTGAGTTACCATATCGGCCAGATTTATGCTTCGGGCGAGCTGAGCAAGGATCGAACTCACAAAAAATTTTTGTTAGTTCGCCAGGAAGGG
>JAFZWD010000028.1 GCA_017617495.1 Bacteroidales bacterium | reverse complement strand
GGGATCTTACAAGGAGAACGGCGCGGTAAAGACCGGCTGGTACAGCGTGGGCAGCACCGACGACCAGGGCTTTACCTATCTGGATTTCATCTCCGGCGACTTCCCGGCAACCGAAGGTACAAGTATTGATTTTATCGCCTTCCACACCGAGGACGGAAAACCCGAGATCGCCAGCGACGGAAGCTTTGCACTCGACCTCTCGAACCAGATTAATGCCCCGGATTTCATTCTCATAGGTTCCGGTACCTATTTGTCCAACTTCGTGTATGTCATCTTCAACCACGTTTGCGCGTACGTGCACATCGATGCGTTCAGCGGCATCAGCCATGGCGAAACCGCGGTAACGGTGAAGATGGCCGGCTTGGACCTTGTGACCAATCTTACGGTTGAGCTCACAGAGTATGGCTACAACGTTATTCCCGGCGAGAACCACGACGTGGTAACGGTGGCTTATGACCAATCGCTCACTTCTACCAAGGGTTATACCTGGGCATATCTTCCCGGCAAGTACAACCACGATGTAGTGCTTTCCGCCCGCAACCTCTACGGCGACTACCTCTACGAGGCCAGGTTCGACCCCGCGGACGTTTCAACTCTCGAGCAGGGAGACTTGCTCACGTTGAACACCCTGCCTCTTGCAGAGGTTGGCGTAAGGATGTATTCCGGAAGCCCTTACTGGGCATATCAGAACGTCGGCGCGACGGCTGCCGAACCCAACGGCAGTTACTTCTCCTGGGCCAATGTCGAAGCCCATAACAACCCTAGCTATTGGGTGGCGTCCTCGTATTCCGTCGCAGATTATCAGGCGACGCCCGGCGGCGCTTACACACAGAACATCATGGCCCGTACGCAGTACGATGCCGCATGGATGAATCTTGGCGGCACATGGCGCATGCCCACGCAGGACAATTTCTACTCCCTTGCCACTAAATGCACGGTAGCATGGACCGATGCCGGCGCTGTATTCACCGGCAAGGGCGACTACGCCGGCCACACCATCACGCTCCCCTGGAGCGGAATCAACGCCATGCCCGATCCGTTCAGCCAGTCGTATTATTGGACATCGACCTACAATGCCGCGGCCAGCGACGCTACCTTCAAGAGGGCATATGCGTTCTGCATCGCATACAACGCATCCGGCCCTTACGAGACAAAGCAGACCGAACCCTACGCATGCATGGAAGGCTGCGCAGTGCGTCCGGTATCTGAGTAAAGGCTGATTATTTCAGCATTCCCTGAACCTCCTCCAGCGCTCCGTCGTTGGGGGAGGGTTCTATTTGCAGCAGATGACAGATGAGCGGGTAGATGCTCACGTTGCGGAAGCCGTCCGCCTTGTAGCCCTTCTTGAAGTCGGGCCCGACAGCGCGGAAGACCACCTGCATTTCAGGGTAGGAGGGGAAGAAGCCGTGTGCGCCCTTGAGGCTGCCCGGCCTGTCGGAAAACCTCCATCCGAGTTCGGGGGCCACCACTATGTCGCCGATGCGGTTGCTGGTGCCGTAGTGCAGCTCGGCGGGGATATCTTCCTTCTTCCAGACGTACAGATGCTCCAGCCCGCTGAGCGCGGTGAGGATGGAGTCGCGGCAGGCGGCGTCCTTGCTGAAGATGGATGTGGGCGTGCCGTAGACTATGCGCTCGGTCCAGCTTTTCTTGAGATTGTTGTCCGCCGATACGCAACGCTCGGGGCTCACATCGGCCATACCGTGGTCCGAAAGCACTATGAGGTCCACCTGGTCGGCGATGGGCAGTTTGGCGATTCCCTTGCGGATGCGGCCGAGCAGCCTGTCCATCTCGCGCACCTTCTTGACTGTGGCCTTGGAGCCAGGGCCCTCCATATGCCCGGTATGGTCGGGCTCGTTGAAGTAGAGCATCACCAGGTGCGGGCGCACCTCCTCCGGCTTGCGCAGCCAGGCGAGCGTGGTGTCGATGCGGGCCAGGTTGGGGATAATCTCGTAGCGGACGTAGCGCTTGTAGTATCGCGGCAGTTTGCCGCCGATGGGGAATTCGGAGCCAACCCAGTAGCAGGTGGCGGCAATCACTCCCTGGCGCTGGACGGTGTTCCAGATGGGTTCGCCCAGATAGAAGTAGGTCTCGCATTTGCTGGGGCCGGCGGCCTTGTACATATTCTGATGCTCGGGGTCCCAGAAAGTATTGTTTACAATTCCGTTATGGTCGGGGTACAGCCCGGTCGCCAGCGTATAGTGGTTGGGGAAGGTCGAGGCCGGGTACGACGGAGTCATAACGGCGCTTACACCGTGCCTGGCCATTTTGTCGAAGTTGGGGGTGCGGGCTTTGTCGATGTAGTCGGCGCGGAAGCCGTCCATGGATACTACGAAAACGTACCTGTCTTTAGCCTGCGCGAACAGGGTTGTGAGCGTCAGGAACGACAGGGCGATAATGCTTAACAGTCTTTTCATGGTGTAAAAATACGATAAAAAACACTATCTTCGCGACGTGATACGCAAGAGTTTGATAATATCGATAATCGCGACGGTGGTTGCCGTGGCTCCGGCGTTCGCCCGCAAGGGCCCCGTGCGTCTTGTGGCCACTGCCGGTTATGTCAACAGTCTCGAGAGCATCAAGGGCGAGTATGACGGCGGAGCCGACCAGTATCTGTCCGGCAACTTCGGCGGAGTGTACGCCGGGTTGGAGGTGCTGGCGAAGCCCCTCGCCGGGCTGCCCCTCTGCGTAACCACCGGCATCGGGGCAAAGTATGCTTCCGGCCTGCTTCACGACCGTGCGGTGCGCGAAAGCTATGTCTTCGCCCCGCTGCGCGCTGGCTGGACCTTCGAAGTGTTTTCCTTCGACCTGGACCAGAAGTTTCTGGTGGAACCCTACGCCGGCCCGGTGTTTCAGTTCGGCCTCAGCTCCAAATCCAACGAATACGACTTCTACCACCCCGACGGGGTAATCGAGGCAAAACGCTTCAATGTGCTGTTTGGCGCAGGTGTGCGGGCCGTGCTGAATTCCATCGCCCTGGACCTGGGCTACGACTTCGGGCTGATCCCCCGCTATGAACGCGAGGGAGCAGGCTACAGCTACCGCTGGACCTGCTCCACTCTGCATGTAGGACTCGCCTACCGCTTCTAAATATCCTTAAGCATAGCCTTCTCGGCCGTCTTGCTGCCCGCGTTGTCCTGGTAGTACAGGCAAACGCAGCAGATGGGCCCTTGGTGCTTCATGTACAGGGTAATCTTGCCTTCCTTGCACACGAAGACGCTCTCCCAGATGCAGTTGCCGCGGATCAGGCTCACGAGTTTTTTCGCGCTCTCGTCGTGGGGGCCGTCGCGGAACACTTCCGTCACCTCGGCAGGCTCCCCGTACTTCTTGATAAGCAGTTCCTTGAGGGTGCTGTAGTCTTTTTCGAGCTTCACCCAGTTCATCCTAACCGGGAATTCGGCGCGGATTGCAATTACCTCGTTGCTGCTGAAGTCCGGGATAACATTCACTTCCACGTCCCTGTAGCCCGCGAAATTGCCTATCACTAGCGGCACTCCGTTGTTTTCTTCTTCGTAGCGGAAGCCCTTCTTGGCCAGCGCGGCAACCATTTCGTCCTTGCTGCCCGTAATTTCGACTCCCTTGAAGCTCAGATGCTTGCCGGCGCTTGCCGGAATCATCGCCATCGCGACTGCGATTATGCTGAGAATTATCTTTTTCATATCTATTTGTTGCGTTCGGCCAGCGTGGCTATCACCCTGTCCATGGTAATCCAGAGGTTGTGGTTGTCGCCCACGAAGTTGTTCACCAGGAAGCTGAAGACGATGGTCTTGTCGTTCTTCCTGTCGCCCGAAAGGATGTACCCGCTGTAGCAGCGGATGCCGTTCATCGTGCCGCTCTTCATGTAGATGCGTCCGCGGTCGGGGTAGCCCTGCATACGGTTCTTGAGCGTGCCGTCGGGCCTGCCGGGCTGGGGAAGCGAGTAGATGAAGTCCCTGTGCCAGCGGCTCTTTCCTATAGCGTACAGAAAGTCTACCATGAATCCGGGCGATACGTAATTCTTACGCGACAGCCCGCTGCCGTCGGCGAAGCGCATGCCGGCGGCCTGCTCCCTGAGCCCGAAGGTCGCCATCGCTTCCTTAAGCGCGGTGGTGCAGGGGCCGTATTCGTCGGAGGCCTTGTACTTCAGGCCGACCAGCTTCAGCAGAGTCTCGGCGCAGAAGTTGTCGCTCCAGTGGTTGGTGAGCGCGGTTATCTCCCGCAGCGGCGGAGCGTTTACCGCCGCTATCGGCTTTGCCTCTTCCGGGGTGATGCCCTCAAGGGGCCGGCCTTCTATCACTATGGTGGAATCGGCGTCCAGCCACTCCTTGAAGTGGAGCGCCGCGGCGTATGCACCGTCCGGGATGCTGTCGCCCATCTGCCCGCGCCAGGTCAGGCCGCAGGGCACCACTCCGTCCTTGGTGAGTTCGTCTTCGATGCTCCAGTCGTGGTGGCGCCGCTCGCCTTTGAAGTAGCTCCCGTCGCCCACCACATCACCGCTCACCCGCTTGATTCCCGCGCCCTTGAGCGCGTCGCGCCATTTGCGGAAGTCGCGGCCCGGCAGGTAGCTGAAGAGTTCGCCCAGAATCGGGTCGCCCCCTCCTATTATATATAGGTTGCCGGTGAGGGTGCTGTCCTTGATTTCGCCGTCGGTGGCAAAGCGGGTGTTCATGCGGTAGTTGCCGCCGTATGCCGCCAGCGCCGCCCCGGTGGTGATGAGCTTCATGTTGGATGCCGGCACCAGCCTCTTGCCCGCGTGGATGGTCGCGATGGTCTCGCCCTTCATGGTCTTTGCCACGAACCCCCAGCTGCTGCTCTCCAGCAGCCCTCCCGGCGCATCCAGTGCATTGATCATCTCCTGCACCGCATTCGCCTGGCTTTGGGCTTTTTGCTGGCTTTGGGCTTTTTGCTGGCTTTGGACCCGCTGCTGGCTCTGGGCTCCGAATCCCAGCATCGCCACTGCAACTATGAGTATCAACTTCTTCATCCGGACACAAATATACAAATTTCCCGTCATTGCCGACCCCCCCGTCATTGCCGACCCCCTGCGTCATTGCCGACCTG
>JAFZWD010000027.1 GCA_017617495.1 Bacteroidales bacterium | reverse complement strand
GTATTTTGTCTGCAGGGTCTCGTAGGCGGTCATCTTTGCCGGCGTCTTTTGGGATATAAGAATTCTCATTTGGGCCGCAAAGATACAAAAAAAACTTTAGTTTCCGCGTTTTGCGTTGTATCCCATGGCTGTGAGAAGGGCTGTTACCTTGTCGCGCAAGTCGCCCTGAACGGAGATTTCGCCGTCTTTTGCAGTGCCGCCCACGCCGCATTTTACCTTGAGAGCCTTGCCCAGCGCGGCGAGATCCTCGCTCTTGCCCACGAATCCCTTTACCAGCGTAACCTGCTTGCCGGCCCTCTGGCGGCGGTCGATGGTTACGATGAGATGCTGTTTCCCGGGCTCGAGGGTATCGGGCTCGGAAGCCTCGGAGGTCTGATATTTAAAGTCCGGATTTGTGGAGTAAACCACCCCCAGACGCTTCTTCCAGTCGTTGTCCATGGCTGCAAATATAGGAAAAATGCGTATATTAGCAGACTGTAACGATTTTAGTGATTATGAGAAGTATTGTTGCAAAATCGCTTTTAATCCTCGCACTGTGTTCGACAGGCCTTTCCTGCTCGAAAGAAAAGATAAAGACCAGGAACACCAAGGTATATGTCGAAGAAGTTAAGGTGCTCCCCGCCGAAGTAACCCTCGTTGTGGGCGGAGAAAGCAAGCTTACCGCCAAGGTGAGTCCCGGCGATGCCACCAACAAGAAGGTCAACTGGACTTCTTCCAAGACGTCGGTAGCAACGGTCGATGCCAACGGCAAAGTAACAGCGGTAGCAATAGGCAATGCCACCATCACCGCCACATCCGCCATGGTGGAAGGAAAGAGCGGAAGCTGCGCGGTCTCGGTTATTGCCACCCCCATCCCTACCACGGGAGTGACTATCGACCAGACGGGCCTCCAAAAGGTCAAGGTGGGAGGAAAGCTTCAGCTTACGGCCTCGCTCCAGCCTTCCAATACGACTTATCACGGAGTGACCTGGTCCTCCAGCAACAAATCGATAGCCACGGTAAGCGAAACCGGCAAGGTTACTGGTGTAGCCCGCGGAACCGCCACGATTACCGTAACAACCGAGAACGGCAACCATACTGCCAGCATAAAGGTGCAGGTTGTCCAGTCTTTCACTTCGATTTCCATCACTTCTCCCACCACTTCCGACAGCCACTACAACCCGTCGGAAGAGCGTTTCGAATATATGGAAGGGGAGAGTTTCCAGATTCAGGCTTCCACCGTTCCGGCCGAGGCGGAAGACTCTCTTGTCTATTGGGTTTCGGGCTATGCGTCTCCAGAGTATATCGAAGTTTCTCCCGAAGGGCTGGTGAATTGCAATAAGTCTTCTACCACTTCGCACACGGTTTATGTCCAGTCGGCGGCGGACGAAGCCGTGTACGGCAGGATAAAAGTACTGATTTACCCCAAGCCTTCGGGCATATCCCTCTCGGTAGAGGAGATTCCCGATGCCGAGGTGGTCTACAAGAAACGCGCAAGGGATTCGTGGGATATCGGCGTCGGCGCCACGCATAAGTATAAAGTAAGTGTCGAGCCAAGTTCCGCACCCCAGACCGTGAGCATAAGACAGCAGCAGCCGTACAACGGCAAGGCTACGTTCTCCATTGCGGATGGAATCCTCACTGTAACCGTACCCGCCACGGCAACGCCCGCCACGGCATCTTCCGGACTCAAGGAGTCCTTCGTAACCCTCGCTGCGGAAGGAGGATACACTCAGCAGTTCACCTTCTACACCGTAAAGCTGGATCCCTACAAGGCCAAGGAAGGCGATTATCTGGCCAAGGATCACCTCGATAAAGTTGGAATAGAGGATGGCGGTTACCGCGGTAACGGCGTTTACGATACAAAAGGAGCAAGCGTCAGTGTCGACTTCATCATCGGATCCAACGCGGAGAATAATAGGAATTCGCTGATAATGTACGTCGGCAGCGAACATACCGCCGACGATCCACTCTGGTCCGAATACGGCCCCAAGAAGAGCATTACCGCTGCGAACGGCAAAGCCATACACGGAATAGCAGTACCAAAGAATGCGAACAAGGTATACAGGACCAATTACACTAACGGAGAAGTGTGGGAGAATGACAAGGTGTACATCCTGGACAGCAGTAACCTTCCTGAATGGGCAAGAGATAATAGCTCAAAGAATATCCTGCTCGGGTATAACACTTCTTCCCTGAAGCACTCCGCGCTCTTCAATACCTGCGCCCATGTCGGAAAGAATGCCCCCAACGGCTATAGCTATGAGGTACGCCCTGCGAATTTCTTCGTGAACGACGCAACCAAAGCGCCTTCTGTCAAAGAGGGTATCAACTGCAATGACGACAGATATGCGGATTTGTCCGATTATAACGGCAGGCTCCCTTCCGTGGGCAGCAACTCGGCAATGACGGACTACCAGACCGTATGGCTGTTCCCCACCCTGGCCGACATGTGCTGTATTTTCGGAGGACGTACATTTACCGCAAGCACCTACAGCAGCCTGGGAATAGACACGGAAGCCAAGTACCGTCTTGCCCTGCTGAAACGACGGACAGGCATCAGCGACTGGAACATCATATACTGGTGGGTCTCCCAGGAAAGCAGCGAGACAAAGGCTGTTCAGTTTAAGGTATCCGATGGGTCATCATCCATTTTGGCCTTTTCGGATACGGACAAGTCTGGCCGGGCATTTGTCTTCCCCATTATCTATTTCTAATCGGATAAAAGCAGATTATGCAGAATAAAAAGTTTGATTTCTGGAACAGGATTGCCGCGGCGGTGGCCTTCATCGTCTCGGCGGTCACTTATCTCCTTACAATAGAACCGTCGGCCTCCTTCTGGGACTGCGGCGAGTTCATCGCATCGTCCTACAAGCTCGAGGTGGGGCATCCTCCTGGAAACCCGACCTTCCAGCTCATCGCGCGCTTCTTCACGATGTTCGGCGACAACATGGACGCCGCCATCCTGGTGAACGCGATGAGCGCGCTTTGCTCGGCCCTTACCATCTTCCTGCTTTACCTCACCATCGTGTGGTTTGCAAAACGCCTGGTGCGCAAGGGCGAAGACGGCCTCAGCACAGGCCAGGCGGTCGCGGTCATCGGCTCCGGACTTGTCGGTTCGCTGGCATACTGCTTCTCCGATACCTTCTGGTTCTCGGCAGTCGAGGGCGAGGTTTACGCAATGAGCTCGCTCTTCACCGCGCTGGTTTTCTGGGCGATGACAAAGTGGTACGACCGTGCCGACGAGCCCCGCGCAAACCGCTGGATAGTGCTCATCGCGCTGCTGATGGGCCTCAGCATCGGTGTGCATCTGCTTAACCTGCTCACCGTGCCGGCGCTGGTATTCATGTACTGGTACCGCAAGCACGAGGACCGCGAGTTCAGCTTCGGCGAACTGCTCAAGATATTCCTTATCGGCGTGGTGATCCTGGCGCTGGTGCTCTTTGTGATTATCCCGCTGCTGCCCAAGTTCGCGGCCTACTTCGACCTCTTCTTCGTGAACGGGCTAGGGCTGCCTTACAACGTGGGCGCGGCCTTCTTCCTGGTGCTGGTGCTGGGCCTCTGCTTCTGGGGACTCTTCGCTACGCTTAAGAGCGGCAAGGCCTTCTGGAACACGGCGCTGCTGTGCCTTACCTCCATCATCATAGGATTCTCCATCTTCAGCATAGATATCATCCGCTCCTGCGCCAAGACTCCCACCAACGAGTATCAGCCGGACAACGCATTCACTCTTGTGCGCTACCTGTCGCGAGAGCAGTACGGCAGCACCCCGCTGCTCTACGGGCAGTACTTCGATGCGCAGTACGATATCGCCAGCAACAATTACTGGGCTCCCATGGCCGGTAAGTACAAGAAGGTGGAAGGCCCCGGCTACGCGAAATACCGCTCGGACAGCAAGATGCTCTTCCCCCGCATGTGGAACAACGCCGATCCCAAGGGCGTGGAGTTCTACCTGACGTATACCGAGGGCAAGGGCACGCCGGTCCGCGGGGCGAAATACCGCAAGCCCACGATGGCGGCGAACCTGCACTTCTTCTTCGACTACCAGCTCGGATGGATGTACTGGCGCTACTTCATGTGGAACTTCGTCGGCCGCCAGAACGAGATTCACGGCCCCAGCCAGAACCTCTTCCACGGCAACTGGGAAAGCGGCATAAAGTTTATCGACGAGTTGCGCCTGGGCGACCAGAGCGATGCTCCCGCCCTTCTGCGCGACAACAAGGGCAAGAACCACTACTACTTTCTGCCTTTCCTGCTCGGCCTGCTGGGCATCTTCTTCCAGGCCGGGCGCGACAAGCGCGGATCGTGGCTGACCTTCCTGATGTTCTTCATGACTGGTATCGCCATCGTTATCTACCTGAACCAGCCGCCCTTCCAGGTGCGCGAGCGCGACTATGCCTACGCCGGGTCCTTCTATTTCTTCAGCGTCTGGATAGGGCTCGCCGTAGTGGCGGTCCGGGAATGGCTGGCGGAGAAGTTTGAGGGCAAGGCGGAGATGCCTATCGCCGCAGGCGTGTCGCTGGCGTTCCTGCTGGTGCCCGTGCTGATGGGTGCCCAGAACTGGGACGACCACGACCGCAGCCACCGTGCCACCGCCGCCGAAATGGGCTACGACTACCTGAATTCCACCGGTACCCAGGGCCTGCTCATTACCCACGGCGACAACGACACCTTCCCTCTCTGGTACAGCCAGGAGGTCGAGGAGGTGCGTCCCGACGTGCGCGTGGTGAATACCAGCCTGCTGGGCACCGACTGGCATATCGACCAGATGAAGTGGGCCTGCAACGAGAGCCGTCCGCTGGACCTCTGCATCGGTCCTATGCAATATCTGTACGGCACCAACGAGATGATTCCGATTTATGACCTGAAGAACGCCGAAACTCCCATCTCCGAGGTTATTGCCAACTTCAAGAACCCTAAGATGAAGGTAAAGCTCGGAGGTCGCAGCGTCGATTTCCTGAGTGCCCGCAAGATTTCCATACCGGTAAACAAGGAGAACGCGCTGGCCTGCGGGCTGGTGAGCCCCGCGTTTGCCGACAGGATGCAGGACAAGATAGTTCTGGAGATATCCAAAGACAGGAACTTCATCACCAAGCCGGAACTCTTTATGCTCGACCTGCTGTCGCAGTACAAGTGGGACAGGCCGATCAGCCTGCTGAACAACGGCGGCGACCTGAATATCGGCATCAAGGACTGGTTCGAGTACCAGGGCTATTCGGTGCGCATCGTTCCCTGGCGCAACAAGCCTGCGACGACCAGCCCCGGCATAGTGGATACCGACAATCTGTGGCATCTTATGACAGAAGTCTATAAATGGGATGCCCTCAAGGCCGACAAATGGTTCGTGGACTACCAGAACTGCTACACCTTCCTCGGCGTAATGCCCATCCGTGCGCTGTTCTGCAACTGTGCCGACGCCTTCATCAACGCCGGGCAGAAAGACCGTGCGCTGGCCATGCTGGAAAAGTGCGAGGAAGTGATGTGGCGGTTCCCCGTGAGCGCCATACCCATCGGCTTCTCGGGTAACGACTATATGGTGGTCAAGATGATCAACCTGTACTACAGGCTCGGCGAAACCGAAAAGGCGCGCGACCTGGCTAACCGCTTTGCGGACGATATCATCGAGTCCGCATCGTTCTACTTTGACTTCTACGACGTAGCCAAGTCCGAGTTCGAGCTCTGCGGCAACTACATCTACTACCTCACCGACACGATGAAGGAATTCGGCGACGACGAGCAGGGCAAGGCCATCAAGGTCCGCTTCAATGCCGCCATCAAGCGCGGGCAAGAGTAGCTATTTCTGCCGGCAGTAGATCTGGACGGGGCAGCCGGTGAGGGGGAAGGCAGCGCGAAGCTGGTTCTCCAGGAAACGCTTGTAGGGCTCCTTGACGTACTGCGGCAGATTGCAGAAGAACGCGAAGGCCGGGAAGGCGGTCGGAAGCTGCGTAATGTACTTCACCTTTACATATTTCCCCTTCCATGCGGGAGGAGGAGTCTCCTCGATGATGGGCAGCAGGGCCTCGTTCAGGCGGGCGGTCGGAATGCGCTGCGAGTAGTTGGCATAGACCTGGGCCACCGCGCTGAGCACATCCTGGATGCGCTGCATCTTGAGCACCGACGAGAAGATGATGGGCACGTCGTCGAAGGGAGCCAGGCGCGATTTGAGCGCCGCCGTGTATTCCTTCATGGTGGATGAATCCTTGACGAAGAGGTCCCATTTGTTGACCACCAGCACGCAGCCCTTGCGGTTGCGGATGATGAGGTTGAAGATATTCATATCCTGCGCCTCCATACCGGTGGTGGCGTCTATCATCATGACACAGACGTCGCTGTGCTCGATGGCGCGGATGCTGCGCATCACGGAGTAGAACTCGAGGTCCTCGTTGACCTTGCCCTTCTTGCGGATGCCGGCGGTATCCACCAGCATGAATTCGTGCCCGAACTTGTTGTAGTGAGTCTCGATGCTGTCGCGGGTAGTGCCGGCGACGGGGGTGACTATATTGCGTTCCTCACCGAGGAGGGCGTTGGTGAGCGACGATTTGCCCACATTCGGCTTGCCGACGATGGCCACGCGCGGGAGCCCGGCGTAGGGATCCTCCGAAGCCGATTCTTCCGGGAGAGCCGCCACCACTGCATCCAGCAGGTCGCCGGTGCCGCTGCCGTTTGCCGCGGAGATGCTGTAGAGTTCCCCGAGCCCGAGGCCGTAGAACTGGTAGGCGTCGTACATCTTGTCGCCGGAATCCACCTTGTTGACGCAGAGGATAACCGGTTTCTTGCTGCGGCGGAGCACCTCTGCTATCTCGGCATCGTAATCGGTGATGCCGGTAGCCGCCTCGACCATAAAGAGGATGACGTCGGCCTCGTCGATGGCAATCTGCACCTGACGGCGGATGGCCGTCTCGAAGACGTCGTCGGAATTGCTGGTGTAACCGCCGGTGTCCACCACCGAGAACTCGCGGCCGTTCCAGTCGCTGCGTCCATAGTGGCGGTCACGGGTTACGCCGGCGGTGTCGTCGACTATAGCCTGGCGCATACCGACCAACCTGTTGAACAGGGTGGATTTGCCGACATTAGGCCTTCCTACTATTGCTACAAGACTCATAATTACTCTTCTTTTAGAGATTCCCGGTCGGGGCCGGGAATGACGGATCCGGGGTACAAGCCACAGTCCCTGCAGGCATCGGAGAAGTTGCCGCTGCAGCCGGCGGGCAGGCCGCGACGGGGTTTGCGGTGCAGTGCGGCATCCTCATCCTTGAAACAGCGTATTCCACGGGCCGCCATCTCGGGGTTGCTTCCCACATCGTACTTGGGGAAGCCCCTCCGGAACAGGACTCCGATGCACATTCCGAGCACGCAGAGCCCGACGAGGACGACGGCAGCGAGGAACACTTTCATAAGCTAGAACACAAACTGGCTGCTGATAGGTTCGTAGAAGTACACGCGCGAAATCATCAGGGCGAAGACGCTGGTCATGGAAATTACCTTGACCTTGTCGTCCGGGCCGATTTCGGGATGGGGAATGGTGTCGGTTACGAACACCTCGTCGATGGAGGAAGCGTTGATGCGCTCCACGGCACCTCCCGAAAGCACTCCGTGCGAGGCGCAGGCGCGAACGCTAGCGGCGCCCATCTGCTTGAGCACGTCGGCCGCCTTGCAGAGGGTTCCGGCGGTATCTATCATATCATCCACAATCACGATATCGCGGCCTTCCACATCGCCGATGGCCTTGATTTCCGCAACCACGTTAGCGCGCGCCCTGGTCTTGTGGCAGACGATAACGGGAGTGTCCTTGCGCTTGCTGAGGTCCTTGGCATAGGCATTCGCCCTCTTTGCGCCGCCCATATCCGGGGCGGCGATGGAAAGGTTCTTGAGGTGCAGCCCCTCGATGGTGGGGAGGAACACCTTGCTGGCGTAGATGTGGTCCACGGGGATGTCGAAGAAGCCCTGGATCTGGTCGGCGTGCAGGTCGCAGGTCATCACGCGGTCGGCACCGGCGGCCTTGAGCATATTGGCCACGAGTTTGGCGCCGATACTCACGCGGGGACGGTCCTTGCGGTCCTGGCGGGCCCATCCGAAGTAAGGAATGACGGCTATCACCTTGTCGGCCGAAGCGCGCTTGGCCGCATCGATGCTGAGCAGCAGCTCCATAAGGTTGTCTGCGGGCGGAATGGTGCTCTGGATAATAAACACCGTGGCGCCGCGGACGCTCTCGATATAGGCGGGCTGGAACTCGCCGTCCGAGAACTGCGATACCTCGAGGTTACCCAGATGGACCTCTTCCGGAGCCATCAGCGGGATAAGCTGTTCAACAACTTTCTCTGCAAAGTCCTTGGAGGCCCTGCAGGTGAAAACCATCATTCTGTGTTCGTGTTGCATAGTATTATAGATTGTTCAATATCGTTCCGATGTAATCCAGGATTTCGTCGCGGCCGGAGCCCTTGAGCGAAGACGAAGCAAACATTGGCGGCAGGCTCTCCCAGTCCTGAAGCAGAATCTGCCGGTCGCGCTCCATCTGCGCGGCCACAGCGTTGGGGCCCTTCTTGTCGCACTTGGTGAAGATGATTGCGAAAGGCACTCCGTTCTCGCCGAGTTCGGCGATGAAGTCGCGGTCGATCTGGGGAATGTCGAAGCGCGAATCCACCAGCACGAACAGGCAGGCCAGCTCGGCGCTGTTGTGGATGTAGTCGCGCACCACCGCCTTGAGTTCCTCGCGCGCCTTGGCGGGCATCTTGGCGAAGCCGTATCCCGGCAGGTCCACCAGATACCACTTGCCGTTGACCAGGAAATGATTCACGACCTTGGTCTTGCCCGGGGTGGAAGAAGTTTTTGCGAGTCCGTTGACTCCTGTGAGAGTGTTTATGAGCGAAGATTTACCCACGTTGGAGCGCCCGATAAAGGCGAACTCCGGGAGGCGGGGGGATGGTCTGCACTCGGTTCGAGTGCTGCTGCCGGCGAATGATGCGTTGACAATTTTCATCTGACCCCCTGGTTTGCTGTACAAAGATAATCAAATCTTCGGATAAAGAATCGTAAAACACGCGCCCCCGAGGGCAAAAGATTTACTGTATGCGATTGTGGCGCCGCAGCTGTCCAGGATACTCTTGCTGATGGCAAGTCCGAGGCCGCTTCCGCCGTTCTTGGTAGTAAAGTTAGGGGTGAAGAGTTTGCACTGGTGCTCCTCCGCCACGCCGGGGCCGTCGTCCTCGAAGACAATGTCGTAGAAGCCGTCCGTCACCGAGTTGCGCAGCGACACCAGGATGTGCCCGTGCTCAGCATGCTCCAGCGCCTGCACCGAATTGTTTATAAGGTTCACGAACACGCGGGTGAGCTGGGGCTTGGGCCCGGACACCGTCGCCTCCTGCAGCCCGAGGAACTCGAAGGAGATGTTGTCGCGGTTGTCGAACATCGATATCTCCTCCTGCAGCAGGGCCGGCAGGTCTATGTCCACATGCTCCTCGGTATAGAGCTTGGCGATTACCGAGAAGTCGTTGGCGCTTGCGGTCAGGATTTCGATATGGTCCAGCACCACCTTCGCCATCTCGTCGAACTTCTCCTGCCAGCTTGGATCCCCCTTCGCCTTAAGGCGCATTATGCGCTGGATCTGCAGCTTCATCGGGGTGAGCGGGTTCTTGATTTCGTGCGCCACCTGCCTCGCCATGCCGCTCCAGGCCCTTTCGCGCTCGGCCTGCGCCAGCTTCTGCGAATTGTCGGACAGCTCGTCCACCATCCGGTTATACGCCGTCACCAGGCTGGAAATCTCGTCGTCCTTGTCGTACTCGATATGCTCCAGCGACTCCAGGTCGGCCCCGGTCATCCGGGTTCCCATCTCCTCCAGCGGCTTGAAAATCAGCGCCAGCACCTGCGTTGCGAAGAAGCGCGTGAGCAGCAGCAGAAAAATAAAGAGCGAAAGCACCATTATGGAGTGCGTCACCGCGTCGGTCTCGAAGTCGTAGCTGTCGTCGGTGTACGGCGAGCAGAGGATTGCGATAATCCGGCCGTCGGAGCCTGTCACGGGAGCGTACATCGCGTAGTAGCGGCTGCGCCCGATACGTTCCTTCTGTATATGATAGCGGCTGGTACTGCTCATCATCGTGCGGTAGGCCCCCGCGTCAATGCGCCCGTCCACCAGCATCTGGTCGAAGACTGCAGGAGCGGTGCTCATCATCACCATTCCGTCGGGCGAATAAAGGGTGATGTCGGAGTTGGTATTGCTCCCCACCTCCTCCAGCAGCCTGAGCGCTTCGGGCGTGCGCAGCGCGTCGGTAGAGGAAATCCCGCGCAGGTTGGCCGCCAGCGAAGCCTGGATGGAGTTGACCTTCTCGCTCATCAGCGTATGGAGGTTAGCCTCGTTGCGGTTGTACACGAATATCACGCTCACCGTCGCCAGCGCCACCAGCGTGAGCAGCAGCGATATCATTATGAGCCAGGTGATGCGCGAGCGGAAGTAGTTGCGGCCGGAGGATTGTTCCCTGCCGCGGCCGATATTGAAGACGGCCGACAGCGAGAAGAAGATGAGCCCCATGAAGAGCAGGGCGATGAGATAGTTGAGCGCGCTCACTTTCGGGCGCGACACCACCACCGCCTCGCCACCGGCCACCTCGTAATAGAAGTGCGTAAAGCCGCCGTGCCTGGAGTAGCCCTTGCCGTTGTCGTAGGCGGCGTGCCCCCCGCGGGCATCCATCTGCAGAGGATATGCGTAGGTGCCCCTGTAGTTGATGAGCTTGCCGTCGCAGTAGCGGGCGAAGGAATACTGCGCGGGAATCAGCACTTCTCCGGGAAGCGAGTGCCCGAGGATGCCGGCGTAGCCGCGATGGCGCCACGCCGCGCTGCGTTCCACCGTAACCAGCACGCGCCGCAGGCCGTATCCTTTTATATTATAGGCAAACACGCCGAAGTAATCCACGAAGCCGTCGCCGTGGTCCACGAACCTGAAGCGCGAGCCCGCAGCGAGCGCTTCCGATTCGGGCGGAGTGCCCAGGTCGTCCGGGAAAACCGCCACCGTCACATTGTGCTCCTGCATCACCCTCGACAGATAGGTCTCGGACAGATGGGCGCGGATTGACGACGCGCCCCCGGGCATCACGGAAAGCGATGCCACCAGCGGGTCCTCGGCAAGGCGCCCCTCGATGGAAAGCAGCTGCACCTCGAGCGGAATGTCGCGGCTCACCGCCAGGCGCGAAGCCCAAACTTCAAGCGTAGTCTGCTCCTTGCGGAAACCCAGCGTCGCGGTAACTATGACGAGGAACAGCGACAGCAGCAGCGACGAGCCTATTCGGTTGCTGAGCCGGAAAGCGTCCGGATGGAAGCCCTTGAAGCTTGCCGACAGCGGCTCGAGCATCTGCACGAGCATCGGAAAGCAGAGCAGCTGGAGCACGAACGACAGGTAAACCAGGCTGCTGAGTATGCCGAAGCTGCTTATCTTGTAAATCTCCAGCGAGATGTTGGAGTTGAGCGCGATGCTGCGCAGAGCCACGTAGCTGTAGAGCATCACCCCGACCAGGGTAATGAGTATCCAGGCAGTCCAGAGCCCGACGGAAAGCGGCGAGCGCAGCCTCCCGTAAATGCTTTTGCGCGCGATGTACAGCGACACGCAGAGCAGCGTCATCGCCGTATTGATGAGCAGTATGCCTCCCAGCGAATAGAAAATGTTGCCGTCGGCATAGATTGCGGGCGAGAAGAGGATGAGTTCCGACCCGGCGCCGCGTCCCCAGAGCCAGAAAAGCCCGATTGAAAGGAGCGAAACCGGCAGCGACACCAGCAGGCTGCCGAGCGAACGGCGCGAGACCAGCAGGGTGAGCGAAGACAGAAGCGCGAACAGAAGTGCCAGATGCAGCATTCTCCAGTCCGTGCCGGCGGGCTTGTCAAGCGAGGAGTAGATGAGTTTGAAGACGGGCTCGCCCGCCACGCACACCTGTTCCCCGCCGCTCTCGCCCAGCGGGCGGATGAGATGGTTCTCGCCCAGCGCCAGCCAGGGATTTATGCCGTTGAAGGGGCCCGAGGCCGCGGTGTTCATTATTTCCAGGCCGCCGATCACCCGGATATCCCCATCCGTGACGGACTTTGCCAGATACCATTTGTTGCCGAAGTTATGAAGCCTCACGCTGCCGTCCACGTCCGCCAGGGGCGAGGACACCGCAATGCGCGGATTATTAAGGCTCTGGAACATGCTGCCGGCGGTAAGCGCGTCGTTGCGCAGGGGGAAGCGCCCCTGCCAGCTCTGCAGGGTATCGCCCGCATAGCGGTAGATCACCATGTCGCGGGGCAGGCCCTTGATGTCCACCCACTCGTCCGGGGCGAGCCTGAGGGCGGTTTCCATCGCGGCGTCCAGTTTTGCAAGACGCCGCCCCAGCACGCGCTCGACGTGCTTTGCGGTGGAGCGCGCATCTCCCCCGGATTCACCTCCGAAGAATCCTGCAGCCAGGAAGCCCAGCGCCGCCGCAAAAAGCAGCGCCGCAATGCCGTCCCATATTTTAAGTTTCAGCTTCATTCGTGGTGATAGGGTTCTCCCTTGATTATAGTGCACGCCCTGTACAGCTGTTCGGCGAATATCGCCCGCACAATCTGGTGCGAAAAAGTCATTTTCGAAAGCGAAATCATCCCCGCGGCCCTGTCGTAAACCGCTTTGCTGAACCCGTAGGCGCCTCCCACCACGAAGGTCAGGTCGCGTCCGCGGTTAAGCCTCTTCTGCAGTTCGGCCGCAAACTCCACGCTGCGCAGCTGCTGTCCCCTTTCGTCCAGAAGCACCAGGTCGGCCTGGCCGGCCGCCTTGAGGATAAGCTCTCCCTCCTTCTCCTTAATCTGCTCTTCGCTGAGCGCACCAACGCCCTTGAGCTCCGGGATTTCGCTCACAGCAAACTTGAGGTAATGCCCCAGTCTCGCCGCATACATCTCCAGCCCCGCCTTCACCCAGGGGATATCCGTCTTGCCCACAGTCAGCAGAGTCACTTTCATAACTCACAAATATAGGGAATTGGCTCGGTATTTGCAAGGAAAAACGCGGCTTATGAAAGCATTACTAAAGTCGGCCATTATCGCGTTTGCGCTACTTGCCGGGGTCACACTGCGGGCCCAGAGCGGCGAGAGCGACGTGTTCGTGCCCATCTCCAAATATCTGTCGCAGGGCAACACAGAGGCGCTGTCGGCCTGGTTCTCCGAGAATCTGGACGTGACGGTGCTGGGCAAATCCGGCATCTCCAGCAGCAAGCAGGCAAAGCAGATTCTCTCGGCGTTTTTCAATTCCCACACTCCCCGTTCGTTCAAGGTAACCTACACCGCAGGGCGCGCAAACATGAAGTACGCCCTCGGCGACCTCAGTGCCGGGGGCGAAACCTTCCTGGTGACGGTGTTCGTCAGTTTCAAAGACGACGCCTACCGCATCCAGCAGCTTAAAATAGAAAGGGTGCAGTAAGCTACACTCTCTGGCCGTAGGAACGGTCGGTGGTGTTGACGGTAATTACGTCGCCCTGGTTGATGAAGAGAGGAACCATGATCTTGGCTCCGGTCTCGAGGGTAACCTCCTTGAGAGCGCTGGTGCTGGCCGTGTTGCCCTTGACTGCAGGCTCTGCATAGGTAACTTCGAGAGTCACATAGGTAGGGAGCTCGCAGGTGAGGCAGCGCTCCTCTTCCCCGGTGACGAACATCATTTCCACGTGCTGTCCGTCCTTCATGAGGTCGGCGTTCTCCACCACGTCGTGAGGGAGGGTAATCTGCTCGTAGGTCTCTTCGTGCATGAAGTTGAATGCCTCACCGTCGTCGTAAAGGAACTGGTAGGGGCGGCGTTCAACCTCGATGGTCTCTATCTTTGCACCTGCGGTGAAGGTGTTCTCCAGGATACGTCCGTTCTCGAGATTGCGGAGTTTGGTCTTCACGAAAGCGGGGCCCTTGCCGGGCTTCACGTGCTGGAACCATACGATCATGCAAGGCTTGTCGTTGAACTTCAGATAAAGTCCGTTTTTGAAATCAGCTGTTGTTGCCATATAATAAATCGATTAAATAGTTTCGCTAAAAAACGCGCAAATTTAATAATTCCCCTTTTTTATTGCAAATTTTTGATTTTCAGCGCCACTTCCTCCAGCAGCCACTTGGGAGTGGAGGTCGCTCCGCACACGCCCACGTTGTCGTCGCTGCGGAACCAGTCGCGCTTGATCTCATCGGGGCCCACCACCCTGTAGGTGCGGATGTTCACACCCTTGCAGAGCCCGCTCAACACCTTTCCGTTGGAGCTCTCGCGGCCGCTCACGAACACTATTACATCGTGGCTGCGGGCAAAGCCCACCAGCTCGCGGTGCCTGTCCGCAACCTGCCGGCAGATGGTGTCGTTGACCGTCAGCAGGCGGGGGTAAACCATTTTGGAGGCCAGCCATTTGCAGAGTTCGTCGTACTCCACCGGGCTCTTGGTGGTCTGGGAGAAAATCTCTATGCGGCGCGAGGTGTTCAGCCGTCCCTCAGCCACAAGGTCCTGGAGCTGTCCCAGGTTCTCCACCACAAAGGCGTCGCCGTCCACCTGGCCCACCAGGCCCAGCACCTCCGCATGGCCGATCTTGCCGAAAATCACTATCTGTCCGTACGGCTCGCTCGCATGCAGCTTTGCATACGCCTCGCGGATGCTCTTCTGTATCCTCAACACCACCGGGCAGGTAAAATCCAGCACCTTGAAGCCCTTCTCCTCCGCCAGCTCATACGTCGACGGCGGCTCACCGTGGGCCCGGATCAGGAGTCGCGCGGTGGCGGGGGTAGTCCCTGAGGGACGTAACACCCGCGGTTCGGTAGCGGGGGGACCGTCGGTTTCATCCGACGGTGGGGTGAGCCCGGAGGGCGAACTCCCGAAGGGGCTACCCTCGCCGCCGACCAATCTAAGCTGATCTAGAGTTATTGAATGCAGGCCGAGGTTCGAAAGGCGGGCGAGTTCGGCTTCGTTGTGAACGATGTCGCCGAGCGACAGGAGGCTGCCGCCTTCCGCGAGAGCCTTCTCGGCGCCGGCGATGGCGCGGATAACCCCGCCGCAGAAACCGGACCCCCGGTCTATCTCCACCTTCATCATTGCAGAATCCCGAATTTACCCTGAATCACTCCCTGCACCCACACGAGCTCCTCCTCGAAAGTCATGTTGGAATTGTCCAGCACAAAGGCGTCCGGGGCCTGCCGGAGCGGCGAAACGGCACGCGTGGAATCGATATGGTCGCGCTCGGCGAGATTGCGCTTGACATCCTCCATATCAGCCTTCTGACCCTTCATGATCAGCTCGTCGTAACGCCGCTGCGCGCGCACCTCGGGGGAGGCGGTCATGAAGAGCTTGATTTCGGCGTTGGGGAACACGGTGGTGCCGATATCGCGGCCGTCCATAACCACACGGCCGCCCTTGCTGAAGGCGTGCAGGCGCTCGTCCACCCACGAACGGACGAAAGGAATCGCCGAGACGGGGCTCACGAAAGAAGACACCTTCATAGAGCGGATTTCGCTCTCGATGCAGCGGGAGCCGCTGAAAAGACGGGTGCCGTTCTCGTCCCTCTCGAAGTGCAGTTCGAGCTCGGGAAGAGCCGCCTCCAGGGCAGGTTCGTCGATAACACCGGCCGCACCGATGAATCCGCGCTCCTGTGCAAAAAGGGTAACTCCGCGGTACATCGCTCCGGAGTCGAGATACAGGAAGCCGAACCTTGCCGCAAGCTGCTTGGCAAAAGAACTCTTGCCTGTGGAGGACCATCCGTCGATGGCAATAATGATATCGGGAATCTTCATATTCTGAGGAGATTAGACGAAAGATTCAACATCCCCCGCGCTCACGGGATTGCCGCCCAGTATGAGCAGGCGCTCCACCACGTTGCGCAGTTCGCGGATATTGCCGGGCCAGTGCCTGGCCTGCAGCAGCTTCACCGCCTCTGGCGAGAAAGGCACGGCGGCCTTGCCGCTCTCGGAGCATATCTCCTCCGCAAAATAATTCACCAGCTCGGGTATGTCCTCGCGCCTGTCGTCGAGCGAAGGCACCTTGATGAGGATAACGCTGAGGCGGTGGTAGAGGTCCTCGCGGAAGCGCCCTTCGGCTATCTCCTTCGCAAGGTCCTTGTTGGTTGCGGCCACCACGCGCACGTCCACCTGGATATCCTTGTCGGAACCCACGCGGGAGAGCTTCTTCTCCTGGAGCACGCGCAGCACCTTGGCCTGGGCGGCCAGCGACATGTCCCCAATCTCGTCGAGGAAGAGAGTGCCGCCGTCAGCCTGCTCGAACTTGCCCTTATGCTGCTTGATTGCGGAGGTAAAAGAGCCCTTTTCGTGGCCGAAAAGTTCGCTCTCGATGAGTTCGGACGGGATGGCCGCGCAGTTCACCTCGATATAAGGCATAGCGCTGCGCAGGCTCTGCGCGTGGATGCTCCTGGCGACGAGTTCCTTGCCTGTGCCGTTGGCTCCGGTTATCAGCACGCGTGCGTCGGTGGGAGCCACCTTGTCGATCATCGCGCGGATGTTCGCAAGCGCGGCGGAAGAGCCAACCATCTTGCAGCCGTAAACCTTCTTCTTGAGCACCTTGTTGTCCTTAACGAGGGTGTTCTTGTCGCCTGCGTTCTTTACGGTGATGAGCAGGCGGTTCAGGTCCAGGGGCTTCGCCAGATAGTCGAAGGCGCCCTTCTTGAGGCAGTCCACCGCGGTCTGGATGTCGCCGTGGCCGGAGAGCATCACCATTACGGAGTCGATGCCCTGTCCGGTTACATAGTCCAGCACCTCGATGCCGTCCTTGCCGGGCATCTTGATATCGCAGAGCACCACGTCGTAGTGCTCCTTGTCTATCATCTCCACCGCCTTGGCGCCGTCTTCGGCCTCCTCCACCTCATAACCCTCGTCCCCGAGGATTTCCTTGAGGGAATTGCGGATGTAGCGCTCGTCGTCAACAACAAGAATTTTCATATCAGTCCAGTCTTACGTCCTGCTCGCGCAGGGTTTTCTGCAGTTTTTTGATATTGATTCCGCGGATTGCGCTCCGCTCCAGCACCGCTCTTGCGGCGGCAGCGCCGGCGGCCTGCCCGGTAACGAGGCAGGTGCCTATTTCGCGGGCGTCGTAGGTGATGCCGTCACCGTAGCCGAAGCAGCGGCCGGCCACCACCAGGTTCTGCGTCTTTTTAGGCAGAAGGGCGCGGAAAGGAATCTGCCAGGGGTGACGGTTGCCCACCTTATGCACCTGGCCTTCCCATTTCATGTTAATATCCACGCCGGCTATGCCTATCACGTCGTCGTAGGCGCGGTCGGTCATCACGCTGTCCACATCCACGTCGCAGAGACTCTCGAGCACTCGCGTTACGCGCACTCCCACCAGCGTCGGAGTGTCCACCACGTAGGCATCCTCGCAGCCGCGCACCGCCCGGATCTCCTGAGTTCTCTTCCAGCAGTGCTCGCGCATCGCCTCGGTAAGGCGCGACAGGTTGAAGAGGTCCAGCCCGTCCTGGTCGTACTCGCCGGGGGTATGCATCAGGCGGACGCCGGGAATGGGAGTCGGAGTGCGCTTGAGGTCGTTGTCTTCCTTGATATTGCCAACGCGCCACATTGCGCCGATATGATGTTTGACGTGGCGGAAGGGATCGCCGGCCCAGAAGAAGATGTCGCCGTCGCCGGTGGCATCCACAACCGTTTTGGCCCTTACCGCGCAGCGGCCGCTCTTGCTCTCCACGATGACGCTGTCGATGCGGTCGCCGGACATCGAAAGGGCCGCGGCCTGCACGTAGTAGAGCACCTTTACCCCGGCTTCCTGCAGCATTACCTGCATCATATACTTGGTCGCCTCGGGGTCCACAACGGGGGAACGGCGTTCAAATATGGACATGTCGATGTCTTCCAGACGGCGGTTGAGTTCGTGGGCATAGCCGTAAACCACCTGCTTCCACTCGCCGGCCACGTTTGCGCCCATGCAGTTGAGCGGCAGCACAGCACAGCCGGTCCAGAGACCTCCGAGGAAGCCTCCCTTTTCCAGCACTATGACGCTGCAACCCTGCCTTGCGGCCGAAAGGGCCGCTGCAAAACCTGCAGGGCCGCCTCCCGCAACGAGCACGTCGCAGGCAGCCACCACGGGAATCTCGCGGGCTGGCTCACTCACGTAACCCTGCGCGCTGACCGCCTCGGAGGCGATCTTCACCTTTTCGGGTTCCTGCGCAAACGAAGTCACGCTGCCTGCAGCCACTGCACCTGCGCCGGCCGCCCCGATTTTCAAAAATTTCCGTCTGTCCATAGTGTTATTTGTTTTCCGCCGCCTTTTCCGCCGCAAGCTGGGCCTCGTGCTCACGCTGTGCGCGCTCCACGGACACGCTGCGCTTGAGGATGAATCCGCTGCCCAGGTACTTGGTGCGCACATCCTCGTCGCCGGCCAGCGATTCGGGGGTTCCCTGCTGGAGGATGGTGCCCTCGTAAAGCAGATAGGCGCGGTCGGTTATTGCCAGCGTCTCGCCCACGTTGTGGTCGGTGATGATTACGCCGATGTTCTTGTATTTGAGCTTTGCGATAATGTACTGGATGTCCTCGACGGCGATGGGGTCCACCCCGGCGAACGGCTCGTCCAGCAGGATGAACTTGGGGTCGATGGCAAGCGCGCGTGCAATCTCGCAGCGGCGGCGCTCACCTCCGGACAGCTGGATGCCCTTGCTCTTGCGCACCTTGGAGAGGTTAAACTCGTCGATAAGGCTCTCGAGACGCTCATTGCGCTCGGCCTTGGTGAGCTTGGAGAACTGCATCACGGACATGATGTTGTCCTCGACGCTCATCTGGCGGAAAACCGATGCATCCTGGGGCAGGTACCCCACGCCCTTCTGGGCACGCTTGTACATGGGCAGGCCGGTGAGTTCCTCGTCGTCGAGGAAGATGCGTCCCTCGTTGGGCACGATCTGCCCGGTTATCATATAGAAACTGGTGGTCTTGCCGGCGCCGTTGGGCCCGAGGAAACCTACGATTTCCCCCTGGTTGACCTCCATCGACACGCCTTTGACCACGGTGCGCACACCGTATTTCTTTACCAGATTTTCGCAGCGAAGTTTCATTTCTTTCCTGTATTATCTGCCGGCCGCTACTTGGCGTCGAGGGAAAGTTCCCTCACAAGTTCGCGGACATCGGGGTTGGATTCCATCAATTCCTGTGCCTGCTCTTCGGGTTTATAGGCCCTCTTGGGCAGTTCCTCCATCGGCTTCACCGAGATGGAGACGTTTATCTTGAGATAGTGCAGCTTTGCGCAGAGCAGGGCGACCATCCTCTTGAGAATCTCGTTCTCGATCCAGGTCTTCTGCGTCTGGCTCAGCACCTCGAAGCCTATCAGGCAGGTTTCGCCTTCGGCCGATACCTCCAGCGGAGCGTCTATCAGCGCGACGCGCAGGCGCGGCTTGCCGTCGGCAATCTCGCTCACCATCTCCACCCAGGCTTTCTTGACCGCCGCCTCGTCGGGTATCACTCCATTATCTTCCACCTTAGGTTTCTCTTCCACAGGCTTCATCTCTGTTTCCGTATTCAGCAGCGATGCAAACTTACTTGTCGCAGCGTGTCCCGCTTTCTTGGGCTTTTCAGGCTCGGGTTCCTGTACCGGTGCAGGGGCGGGCTTTGGTGAAGGAGCAGCAGGTGCGGAGGTGGCATCATTTCCGAGAGGCGTGCCACCCTCGGCATCGTTAGAGGGAGGGGCCCAAGCGCCAGCTTGGGAGGGATGAGCGCCTTTGGCGCGAACCGGTTCGGAAATGTTTGCCCCTCCGCCCGTTTCTGGAACACCGCCAAGGAACGCGAGCCGCATGATGGCGTACTCGATATGCAGCCGCTGATTGACGGCGGCCTTATACCCGGCCTCACACTCCGAAATCACCCCCAGCGCATCATACAGGAACTTCACGCTGCAGCGGCTCCCCTGCTCCCGGTACTGGGCGGCAAGGTCTTCCGGCATCTCCACGAGGGCCTCCAGCCCGCCGGTGCGCGCCACAAGCAGGTCGCGCACATGCTCGCCGAGGGCGGTAATGAAGTGCAGGGCGTTGAACCCGGCGCGAAGCACCTCGTCCAGAATAAGGAGGGATGAAGCATAGTCCTTTGCGAGGAACGCGTCCACAAGCCGGAACCCGTACTCCGAGTCCAGGATTCCCAGGTTGCGCTCCACATCGGCATACTTGATATCGTTGCCGCAGAAAGCCACGGTCTGGTCGAAAATGGTAAGCGCATCGCGCATAGCTCCGTCCGCCTTGCGCGCGATTACGTGGAGGGAACGGCTGTCCACGGTAATTCCCTCCTTGGCCGCGATGGCCTTGAGGTTGGACACTATGTCGGCAACGCCGATGCGGTTGAAATCGTAGGTCTGGCAGCGCGAGAGAATGGTAGGGAGAACCTTGTGCTTCTCGGTGGTGCAGAGGATGAAGATTGCATACGAAGGCGGTTCCTCCAGAGTCTTGAGAAAGGCGTTGAAGGCCGCCTGGCTGAGCATATGCACCTCGTCGATTATATACACGCTGTACTTGCCCACCTGGGGAGGTATCTGCACCTTCTCCATCAGGGTCTTGATATCGTCGACACTGTTGTTGGACGCGGCGTCGAGCTCGTAGATGCAATACGAACGTCCCTCCTGGAACGACTCGCAGCTCTCGCAATGGCCGCAGGGCTCGAGTTCGGGACCGGGATTGGAACAGTTTATGGTCTTTGCGAAAATACGCGCCGTGCTGGTCTTGCCGACACCCCTGGGGCCGCAGAACAGATAGGCGTGGGCGAGCTGCCCGCGAAGCACGGAATTCTTGAGCGTCTGTGCTATATTGTCCTGACCGATAAGGGATTCAAACGAATCCGGACGGTACTTGCGCGCTGATACGATATAATCTGACATAGTTTACAAAAATAGCATAAATTGAGTAACTTTGCAAAACCGTGGGAAAGCATTTCGCAAAATATTTTCTGACCCTTGCGCTGTCGCTGATTCCCCTCGTTTCAAGGGGGCAGGGACAGGTCTATACCCGCAAGGCCAAACTGGAAGATTTCGCCTCCCGCACAACCAAGGTCGTACTTACCGGAATGCCGGTGCTGGACATCATCCTGAAGGAAGAGATTTCGAGCCGCTGGCGCATCTCGCCTTACGAATTCTGCACGGTTCAGGAATACGAACGCTTCAAGAACCGGAACCTATATTACTTCCTGCGCTTCGCCAAGGACAGCGACTTTATGTACCTGATAATCAGCAAGGGAGGGCTTGAGAGCGGCGAAGATCCAAGGGCTCTTGCCTTCGATGTGCTGAAGCTGCCCGTGGCCCCTGCCGACAACTCCGGCGGGCTCGAACTCATCTACATGCCGGCGTTCATCGACATTGCCCAGGATTTCATGGTAAAGGCCATCGAATCCGACCGCGTGGCATACGGCGGGCTCAAGACTGTCGCCTCCAAGCGCAGCACGCGCGGCAGGCTCATTTACCTGAGCGAAGAAGGGGCGGGCAAGGCCTTCGAGACATCCGAAAAACTGGCCCTCTGCGGCATAGTCGTGCAGCCGGCCGAAAACGGCTCGGGCAAGCACTGCTACAAGATGCTGATAGGTTCCGACGACCACATGCTCTACTACTACCGCCGCCAGAGAATCTTCTCCAAAGCCGACCGCAGTTTCAATGCGACCGACAAATTCCATTTCAAGGGAAAGGTGGTAAAATAGCCTATCCTACCACAGCACCGTTTGCAACAACCTCCTGAGGGGTGACGAAGCGCATTGAGCCGTCGCCCTGCTTGGCCATCAGTATCATACCCTTGGATTCGATGCCCTTGATGACGCGGGGCCTGAGGTTGGCGAGGATGCAAATCTGCTTGCCAACCATATCCTCCGGAGCGTAGTATTCCGCTATGCCCGAGACGATTACACGCTTGTCGATGCCAGTGTCGATGGTAAGCTTGAGCAGTTTGTCGGTCTTGGGCACGCGCTCAGCCTCGAGCACGGTGGCGGTGCGGATATCCATCTTCTCGAACTCCTCGAAAGTGCACTCTTCCTTCTGGGGCTGGACCTGCTTTGCGAGGGCCGCTTTGGCCTCTGCCTCCCTGGCTGCGCGGATGGCGTCGAGCCTGTCGAGCTGCACCTGGATGGCCGCGTCGTCGATCTTCTCGAACAGCAGCTGCGCTTCCGCAAGCTGATGCCCCGCAGGGATGATATCCTCCGCCCCGAGCTGCTCCCAGGAGGTCCCCGGAAGGTTCAGCATCTTGACGAGTCGTTCGCAGGCAAACGGCGTGAAAGGTTCAAATGCTATCGCCAAATCTGCACATATCTGCAGGCAGACATTGAGGATGGTGCCGGTGCGGGCGAGATCCTCCTTGGCGAGCTTCCAGGGCTCGGAATCCGAGATATACTTGTTGCCGATGCGGGCGATGGACATTGCGTCCTTGAGCGCTTCGCGGAAGCGGAAGCCCTCGATATTCTTCTCGAGGCTGTCGCGCAGGGCCGGAATCTGGGCCAGCACCTCCTTGTCGGCGGGCATGAGCTCGCCCGCCGCGGGAACCTTGCCGCCGAAATACTTGTGCGTGAGCACCACGGCGCGGTTGACGAAGTTGCCGAAAATGGCCACCAGCTCGCTGTTGTTGCGTGTCTGGAATTCCTTCCAGGAGAAGTCGTTGTCCTTGGTTTCCGGGGCGTTGGCGGTGAGCACATAGCGCAGCACATCCTCCTTGCCGGGGAAATCTTTCACATATTCGTGAGCCCACACCGCCCAGCCGCGGGAGGTCGAAATTTTCTCGCCCTCGAGGTTCAGGAACTCGTTGGCCGGCACGTTGTCCGGCAGGATGAAGCCGTCGCCGTAGGCCTTGAGCATTGCGGGGAACACTATGCAGTGGAAAACTATGTTGTCCTTGCCGATGAAGTGCACCAGGCGGGTGTCCGGCGACTTCCACCACTTCTCCCAGTCATTGGGCAGAAGTTCTATCGTATTGGAAATGTAGCCGATGGGGGCGTCGAACCAGACGTAGAGCACCTTGCCTTCGGCTCCCTCCACGGGTACCGGCACGCCCCAGTCGAGGTCGCGGGTGACCGCACGGGGCTGCAGGCCGCCGTCCAGCCACGACTTCACCTGGCCGTAAACGTTGCTGCGCCACTCCTTGTGGCCTTCGAGTATCCACTCGCGAAGCCACTGCTCGTAGTCCTGGAGGGGTAGATACCAGTGGGTGGTTTTCTTCTTTATTGGCTCCGCGCCGGAAAGCTTGCTGTGCGGATTGATGAGTTCCTCGGGGCTGAGGGTGGAGCCGCAGTGCTCGCACTGGTCGCCGTAGGCTCCCTCTGCACCGCACTTGGGGCAGGTGCCCACTATATAACGGTCCGCCAGGAAGGTCTTGGCCTCGGGATCGTAGAACTGCTCGCTCTCGCGGGTGACGAACTTGCCCTCGTCGTAGAGTTTGCGGAAGAACTGCGAAGCGTTGGCGGCATGCACCTTGGAACTGGTGCGGCCGTAGATGTCGAAGTTAATGCCAAGGGCCTTGAAGCTCTTGTCTATCAGTGCGTTGTATTCGTCCACTATATCCTGCGGGCTGCAGCCTTTCTGGCGCGCCTTGATGGTGATGGGCACGCCGTGCTCGTCGCTTCCGCAGATGTACAGCACATCGCGGCCGCGGAGGCGCAGATACCTCACGTAAATATCCGCCGGCACATATACCCCGGCGAGATGTCCTATATGAACCGGCCCGTTCGCGTAGGGCAGGGCACATGTAACAAGGGTTCGCTTGAAATTCTTCTGTGTCATACTGTCTTCTCCTTAATCAGTTTCCTTATCCTCTCGCGCTCACGCGAAAGCTTGTTGATTTCCTCCAGGATTTCCATCTGGCGGGTAAAATCCTCCGTTGCGGCTTCCTCCCTGCGCTTCTCGCCAAGGTCGCTCTGGATACGTTTTTCCACGAGGGTAAAGAGCGATTTTGGCACCGCATGCTTGAGCCAGTCGCCCGTGGCGCGCATCGAACCGGAGAGCTTGCCGTAGGTTATCTTGTACTTTTCGAAACCGAGGTCCTGGGCAGCCGCATTCACCTGCGGGTCCGGCGAATTGAGCAGCCTGCGCAGAATCTCCTCCAGCGCCTGCGCCCTCAACTCGTCCCGTTTGGGATCCTCGGGGTCGGTTTCCGGCATAATGCTTTCGTACAGCGCCATATACTCGTCGTAGAGCTTGCGGTAGACGGAATTGCTGAGGGGTTTGCCGTACTGGGTGATAATCTCCGATACGAATTCGGGCAGCGGAATCTGCTCGTCCTCATACAGCACGTCCTTGTCGCCGTCCATCAGCAGGAAGCCGAGAATCTCCGCTTCGATCGGTGCAAGTATCTTGTTTTCAATCGGATACAGGGGCGCCTTCGGCTTTGTGATTTCCACCGTCACCGGAGCGTCCGGCGCCTGCCCGGGCACGCGAGATTCGCGCTCCTCGCGGCGCTTGTTCTCCTCGATGGCCCTGTTGCGTGTGGTCTTTACCCTGCGGTGGACTATCTCTTCCTTGTCCACTCCCATCCGGGCGGCAAAACGCTCCGCATAGGTCGAGCGCTTGATTGCGTCCGGAATGGCGGCGATGGTATCCGACACCGCGCCTATGACGTCCGCCCTGCGCAGCGGGTCGTCTCCCGCTTCCTGCAGCAGCCAGTCGGTCTTGAAGTCTATGCAGTCCTTCTCGTGCTCCTCGATGTATGCCTGCACCTGTAGCAGGGTGTGCTTCCGCGCGAAGGAATCGGGGTCCTCGCCTTCCGGCAGCAGCACCACTTTCATATTGAGGCCCTCGAGCAGCACGTCGTCCATCACCTTCAGCGCGGCGTGTATGCCCGCGCTGTCGCCGTCGAACATTACGGTCAGGTTCTCGGTGAACTTGTGGATGAGGTGCATCTGCTGGGTGGTGAAGGAGGTGCCGCAGGGAGCCACCACGTTGGTGATTCCGAGCTGGTGCATCATCACCATGTCGAGGTTCCCCTCGACCACTATGCAACGGTTCTGCCGGCCTATCTCGGACTTGGCCTGGAAGAGGCCGTAGAGGATGTCGCTCTTTGTGTAGAGGGGCGTATCCGGCGAGTTCACGTATTTGGCGGGGTTGTCCGCCTTGAGGGTACGGCCGCTGAACGCTATCACCCTGCCGCTTACCGAGTAAATCGGGAACATCACCCTCTCGCGGAACTTGTCCACCAGGGCGCCGTCCTCTTTCTGGGCAATCAGGCCCGCCTCGAGCAGATACTCCTGCTTATATCCCGCGGCCATGGCGGCATTCATCAGGGTGGTGCCTCCGGAAGGGGCCCATCCCAGCGAAAACTTCTGGATGGTCGAATCCTCCAGCCCGCGGCTCTTGTAATATGCATAGCCGGTCGCCCTCCCCTCGGGGGTGGAAAGCTGGTCGACGAAGAACTTGTTGGCGAATTCGGTGGCAAGCAGCAGGCTCTCCTTACGCTGGCGCGCCGCCGTCACCTCGGGGGTTTCTTCCTCTTCCTGGATTGCGATATGATATTTGCGTGCGAGGTAGCGCAGGGCTTCCGGATAGTCGCAGTGCTCCTGCTCCATCACGAAGCCCACAGCAGTGCCGGCCTTGCCGCAGCCGAAGCATTTGTAGATACCCTTGGAAGGGGTTACATAGAAGGAAGGCGTCTTCTCGTTGTGGAAAGGGCAGCAGGCCACATAACTGGCCCCGCGGCGCTTGAGCGTCACGTAATCCCCGACCACTTCCTCTATCTTGGCGGTGTTGAGTATGAGTTCGACGGTATCCTGGGGTATCATGATGCAATTTCACAGAGGAACTTGATTCGTACGAGGCGGATTTCCCACTCTTCGCAGTCGCCTCCGAGAGCGGCTATGGCGTCGTCTATCGAATCCGATTCCGCTTCGTCGCGGAAGTATTCGATTATTTCGTCCACTATATCCTCGTCGATGTTCTCCTTGATATAATAATTAAGGTTGAGCTTGAAGCCGGTCGCGGCAATCGCCTCGATTTCCGAGAGCAGTTCGTCCATGTCGAGGTCGCGCATCGCGGCTATATCCTCGAGGTCCAGCTGGCGGTCCAGGCTCTGGATGATGAACTGCTTGTTGGACGATTTGCTGGGAGGAGTCTTCACCACAAAGTCGTCCGGACGCTCTATCTCGTTCTCCTCCACATACTTCTTGATGAGCTTGACGAACTCCTCGCCGAACTTGCGCGCCTTGCCGTCGCCCACGCCCTGGCAGCGCTGGAGCTCTTCGATGGTTTCCGGATAGAGGATGGACATATCCTCCAGGGCCGGGTCGCCGAAGATAATCCAGGGCTGGAGCTTGAGCCGCTTGGAGAGGTCCTTGCGCAGGTCCTTGAGGGCCGACAGCAGCACGGGGTCGCCGCCTCCGCCGCCCTTCATCGCCGCCACGGCCATTGCGTCCTCATCGTCCTCGTCGTCGGTATTGTCGGGATCCTTGAACACAACGTCGTCCACAAGCTGGAACGGCTCCGGCGACTTGCAGAAGGCCTCGCCTTCCGGAGTGGCGTAAATGCGGCCGTAACTTTCGATTTCCTTGCCCAGCAGATGGTGCACAAGTCCCTGATGGATTACCGCGCACCAGTATTCCTCGCTGTGGTCCTCGCCCGCTCCGAACAGGTCCAGCTCGTCGTGCTTGAACGACAGGATGGTGGAGTTCTCCACTCCTGCCAGGATGCAGGCCAGATGCTCTATCTTGAAGTGCTCCGGCAGGCTCAGCACGAGCTTCAGCACCAGCTGCATCTGCTTGCGGCCGTCGTATTTCTGGCGCGGATGCACGCAGTTGTCGCAGGCGCCGCAGTTGTCCTGCGGGTAGTCTTCGCCGAAGTAATTGAGCAGAAGCTTGCGGCGGCACTGCCCCGATTCGGCGTAAGCCACCACCTCGGACAGCAGCTGCCGGGTGATTTCCTGCTCGGACACGGGCTTGCCCTGCATGAACTTCTCCAGCTTCTGGATATCCTTGCGGGAGTAGTACGCTATGCAGATGCCCTCCTCGCCGTCACGTCCGGCGCGGCCCGTCTCCTGATAGTAGCTTTCGATGCTCTTGGGGATGTCGTAGTGGATGACGAAGCGCACGTCGGGCTTGTCGATGCCCATGCCGAAGGCAATCGTGGCCACTATGACGTCAATTTCCTCCATCAGGAAGGCGTCCTGGTTGTCGGCGCGAACCTTTGCGTCCAGGCCAGCGTGGTAAGGCAGTGCCTTGATGCCGTTTATGCAGAGGAATTCCGCCATATCCTCAACCTTTTTGCGGCTGAGGCAGTAGATGATGCCGGATTTGCGGGGCGAGTTCTTGATGAACTTGACTATATCCTTCTCCGCGTCCACCTTGCTGCGGATTTCGTAGTAAAGGTTGGGTCGGTTGAAGGAGGATTTGAACACCGCGGCCTGCTGGATGCCCAGGTTCTTGAGGATGTCGCTCTGCACCTTTGGCGTAGCCGTCGCGGTGAGCGCGATGATGGGCCTGCGGCCTATCTGGTCGATAAAGTTGCGGATGCGCCTGTACTCCGGGCGGAAGTCGTGACCCCATTCCGAGATACAGTGGGCCTCGTCAACCGCGTAGAACGACACCTTGATTTCCTTGAGGATGGCGACGTTCTCCTCTTTGGTGAGCGACTCCGGCGCGACGTAAAGTATTTTGGTCTTGCCGGTTACAAGGTCGGCCCGCACGTCGTCGATCTGCTGGCGTGACAGCGAAGAATTGAGGAAGTGGGCGATGCTCTCGTTGCCGGACACGAAACCCCGGAGCACGTCGACCTGGTTCTTCATCAGCGCGATGAGCGGCGAAATCACTATCGCCGTGCCTTCGGAGATGAGGGCCGGGAGCTGGTAGCAAAGCGATTTGCCGCCTCCGGTGGGCATCAGGACAAAGGCGTCACCCCCTCCCAGAAGGTGGTTGATGACGTCTTCCTGCCCGCCTTTGAAGTTGTCGTAGCCGAAGAATTCCTTCAGCGTCTTTGCTATTTGCTCCGAATAGTCGATCATATTGTCCGGATTAGTTTTTCGTTCAGTCCAGGGTATGAATTGCAAGACCCGAGCGCAGCTTGGGTTCGAACCAGGTAGTCTTGGGCGGCATAATGTTGCCGCTGTCGGCGATGTTCTCGAGCTGTTCCATACTCACCGGATACAGGGCGAAGGCCACTGCCATTTCGCCGCTGTCCACCCTGCGCACAAGTTCCCCGAGTCCGCGGATACCTCCGACGAAGTCGATGCGCTTGTCGGTGCGCAGGTCCTTGATTCCCAGGATCCTGTCCAGCACCAGGCGGGAGAGTATGTCCACGTCCAGCACCCCGATGGGGTCGGTGTCGTCGTAACGCCCCGGCTTTGCGGTGAGGCTGTACCACTTGCCTGCAAGGTACATGCTGAAGTTATGGAGCCCAGACGGAGAGGGTTCGTCGGTAGACGAAACCTCGAAGTCTTGCGCAATAGCTTTTAAAAATGCGTCATTGCCGAGCCCATTAAGGTCTTTGACAACCCTGTTGTAATCTATGATCTTCAGCTGGCTCGAAGGGAAGCAAACCGCCATAAACCAGTTGTACTCCTCTGTTCCGTCGTGATGAGGATTCTGAGCGCGCTTTTCCTCGCAGACGCGGGCGGCCGCAGCGGTGCGGTGATGTCCGTCCGCCACGTAAAACGCCGGCACCTCCTGCGTGAAATGCTGCGTTACGGCCGCAATGTCGGCATCGTCGTCCAGCACCCAGAAGCGGTGTCCGAAGTTGTTCTCGTCGATAAAATCGTATTCCGGCTTTCCGGAAGCCACACGCGAGACAATTTCGTTAAGCGCCGCATTGTCCTTGTATGCGAAGAACACCGGCTCTATGTTGGCGTTCTGGTTGCGCACATGAATCATGCGGTCGTCTTCCTTATCGCGGCGGGTGAGCTCGTGCTTCTTGATGATGCCTTTGGCATAGTCATCGGCGTGGGCGCAGAGCACCAGTCCGTACTGGGTGCGGCCTGCCATAGTCTGGGCATACACGTAGTAGCAGGGCTTGGGGTCGCGCTTGAGCCAGCCGGCCTCGCGCCAGCGGCGGAAGTTCTCCACCGCACGGTCGTAAACCTCGGGATCGTGGTCCTGCAGGATGGGGTCGAAGTCGATCTCCGGCTTGGTGATGTGCAGCAGGGACTTCTCTCCCGCCATGGCCTTGGCCTCCTGCGAGTTCAGCACGTCGTAGGGGGGCGCCGCCACTTCTGTGACAATGTTTTTGGGCGGCCTCAATGCCGCAAAGGGCTTTACTCTTACCATAATAACGCTTATTCCGTCATTGCCGGCTGACCGGCAATCTTATTTGTTAACCTGAAATCTGGTATTGCCGGTGGCGAAGAAGTCGGCAATCTGGCGCGCGGCGGCGAGGCCCGCGTTTATATTGGCCTCGGCCGTCTGCGCTCCCATCTTCTTGGGGGTGGCGAAAACGCGCAGGCCGAACTTCTCCTTAAGCTCCGCATAGTTGTCGGGGGCCACGTCGGCTACATACTTGAGGTCCTCGCGCTCGGCAAGCGCCTTCTCGAGGCCCGCCTCGTCGATAACCTCCTTGCGGGCGGTATTCACGAGCGTGGCGCCCTTGGGCATGCTGGTTATCAGCTTGTAGCCGATGGAACCGATGGTCTCGGGCGTTGCCGGGATGTGGATGCTCACGAAATCGCTGCCGGCATAAAGGGCCTCGAGGCTCTCCGCAGGCTCCGCTCCGCCTTCCACTATCTTCTCCGCAGGGAGGAAGGGGTCGATGGCCTTCACCTTCATGCCGAGGGCCTTCGCCTTTGCGCCCACCAGCCTGCCCACGTTGCCGAAGGCCTGGATGCCGAGCGTCTTGCCCGATATCTCGCTGCCGGTGGCGGGGGTAAACTGCGTGCGGCTCATGAAAATCATCATCGCTATTGCGAGTTCGGCCACTGCGTTGGAGTTCTGGCCGGGTGTATTCATCACCACCACGCCATGCTTTGTGGCGGCTTCGAGGTCGACGTTGTCCACACCCGCGCCCGCGCGAACCACTATCTTGAGTTTGCCTGCGGCCGCGAGCACTTCTTCCGTCACCTTGTCGGAGCGGATGATAAGGGCCTCGGCGTCAGCCACCGCGGCCACCAGATCGGCCTGGGCCTCATACTTTTCCAGAAGCGCGACTTCGTGGCCCGCTTCTTCAAGAATCTTCCTGATACCGTCGACCGCCACCTTGGCGAACGGCTTCTGGGTTGCTACCAGTACTTTCATCTTACTTGTTCTCCTTTTCGAATTCCTGCATTGCCTTCACGAGGGCGTCGACGTCCTCCTGGGTGCATGCGTTGTAGAGCGATGCGCGGAAACCGCCCACGCTGCGGTGGCCCTTGAGGCCCACCAGATCGCGTTCCTTGGCAAATTCCAGGAACTTGGGGGCGAGCTCTTCGTAGCCGGGGGCCATCACGAAGGGGACGTTCATTATCGAACGGTCCTCAACCGCCGCGGTGCCCTTGAAGATGCTGTTGCGGTCGATTTCGCCATAGAGCGTAGCGGCCTTCTTCTCGTCGATTTCGTGAATGGCGTCGATGCCGCCGATGCCCTTGAGCCACTTGAGGGTCTCGTTCATCACGAAGATGGAGAATACCGGCGGAGTGTTGAACATGGAGCCCTTGTCGATGTGGGTGCGGTAGTCGAGCATGGTGGGGATGTACCTGCTCACCTTGCCGAGGGCATCCTTGCGGATAATCGCGAAGGCCACGCCGGCAGGACCGGCATTCTTCTGCGCGCCGCCGTAAATCATCGCATACTTTTTGACGTCCACCCTGCGGCTGAGGATGTCCGAGGACATGTCCGCGATGAGGGGCACGGGGCTGTCGATGTCGTGCTTGATCTCCGTGCCGTAGATGGTGTTGTTGGTTGTGATGTGGAAATAGTCCACGTCCCTCGGGATGATGTAGCCCTTGGGGATGTAGCTGTAGTTCTTGTCGGCCGAGGATGCCAGCGCATAAGCCTCGCCCAGGCCGGCAGCCTCCTTGAGTGCCTTGTGCGCCCACACGCCCGTGTCGAGATATGCGGCCTTCTTCTCCAGGAAGTTCATTGCCACATACAGGAACTGGAGGCTTGCGCCGCCGCCCAGGAACACGGTTTCGTAATCATCCGGGATATTCAGGAGCTCCTTCCAGAGAGCTCTGGTCTCGTCCATTGTCTCCTCCCACTCCTTGGTGCGGTGGGAAATCGATATCAGGGACACTCCTGTGCCCTTGAAATTGCGCAATGCCTCGATTGCGTTGTCTATGGCCTGCTGCGGGAGTACGCAGGGCCCCGCGTTGAAGATGTGTTTCATTTTATAAAGTTAGAAAATTTTTCGATAAATGTTTTCTCTTTTCCTATGGGAACTTTAAGGGTAAAGACGCAGTCTTCGTTAAAATCGCGCCCTGAGGGCTGAAGGCCGAGGTTCTTGAGTTCCCCCTCAACCCCCGGAAGCTCGGCGTAGGAGCAGCGGAGCGTCCACTGCCGGGCGGCGGTCTTCTCGACCTTGCGGGCATTTGCCAGCGCGTCGTCGGTTGCGGCGCGATACGCCGCGATGAGCCCGGGCACGCCCAGAAGTATCCCTCCGAAATAGCGCACTACCACCACCAGCACGTCCCTGAGGCCCGCTGCATCTATGCGGGCCAGGATCTGGCGGCCCGCAGTGCCCGAAGGTTCGCCGTTGTCGTTGGCGCGCCAAACTCCCTCCCGGGAAAGCTGCGGCCCCTCGAGCGTGTCGTCGATGCTTGCGATGCGATATGCCCAGCAGTGATGCCGGGCGCCGTGATGCTCGCGCCGGATGCCGTCCACGAGGCTTTTTACCTCTTCTTCCGAGCTCACGGGGAAGGCGTAACCGATGAACCGGCTGCCCTTGTCGCGGTACAGTCCCTGCGACGCCTCTGCTATGCCCGAATATTTATCCGACTCAAGCATAACCAAAATTAGTAAATTTCGCGTATATTCGTACCCGTTAACGCAAACTTTTTTATGTCGTACAAGTATCGGGTAACATTGAAGGGGCTCAAAGGCTTTTTCCGCGTATATCTCACTGCCGCGGGAAACACCCTGTATTCCTTCCATAAGCGGCTGCGCGCCGATCTGGAATTCCCCCAGGACCAGCAGATTCTCTTCAAGGCCTTCGACGAGGCCGGAAACGTGGCGGGGCGCTTCGCACTGACGGCTCTCCCCGGCAACAAGGCGGTTGACGAGGTAAGCCTTGCCGAAACCGTCAAGGCCGGCATCGTCAGCTTCGAGTATTTCTACGACGTGGTATCGCGCAAGAGCGTTATAATCACCTTCGAGGGCGAGGTGCCCGAGAGCGTTCCCTCACCCGTCTGCATCGAGAGCAAGGGTCCCCTGCCCATAGAGTTCGAAAACGGCTATGTTGCCTTCGAGGACCTTCCGGACGACAAGCGCAAGCTCCCCGGCGAAGATGACGACGACCTCGACGACGAAGAAGACGAAGACTTCTCCGACGAAGAGGACGATTCCGACGAGGAAACCGAAGAGATCGCCG
Source organism: Bacteroidales bacterium (assembly GCA_017617495.1). Taxonomy (GTDB): domain Bacteria; phylum Bacteroidota; class Bacteroidia; order Bacteroidales; family UBA932; genus Cryptobacteroides. The sequence goes on along the minus strand of JAFZWD010000027.1, from coordinate 19,813 downwards.
ACGCCAGCGAACTCTGACGGCCAAGCCGGGTTGCTTTCGATTTACTATCTTTGACATAGAAGCCACAGCAAGTGTAACGGTCGTTCTCATAGTCATTTTGTTGTGAATTGCTTTCGATTTACTATCTTTGACATAGAAGCCACAGCTTTGCAAAAATTTCATAAAGTAATTATCCGTTGTGAATTGCTTTCGATTTACTATCTTTGACATAGAAGCCACAGCGAAGGGCGAGACGGAGATGGAAAGGCTCTAGTTGTGAATTGCTTTCGATTTACTATCTTTGACATAGAAGCCACAGCTGCCGGTTGGAACGGAATGAGGCTGAATGCGTTGTGAATTGCTTTCGATTTACTATCTTTGACATAGAAGCCACAGCTTGTTTCGACAAGCTTGTTTGTATCGTCAGGTTGTGAATTGCTTTCGATTTACTATCTTTGACATAGAAGCCACAGCGGCGGGAACGGAAGAGGAGCCCTCGTCAGAGTTGTGAATTGCTTTCGATTTACTATCTTTGACATAGAAGCCACAGCTGCAATCGAAAGTTGCCGTAGGCACTCCGGGTTGTGAATTGCTTTCGATTTACTATCTTTGACATAGAAGCCACAGCGAAAAAATTTGCTTTTGCAAGTATTTTTACGTTGTGAATTGCTTTCGATTTACTATCTTTGACATAGAAGCCACAGCCCTCTGAAGGTTGCCCTCAGGGTCACGGTGTTGTGAATTGCTTTCGATTTACTATCTTTGACATAGAAGCCACAGCCTGAAGAAACTTTTTCATAACTAATCTTTAGTTGTGAATTGCTTTCGATTTACTATCTTTGACATAGAAGCCACAGCTCGGTTTTGATTTTGAATTATGTTCGAAGAGTTGTGAATTGCTTTCGATTTACTATCTTTGACATAGAAGCCACAGCTCACCTCTCCAAAGGGCGCCCTTTTTTACGTTGTGAATTGCTTTCGATTTACTATCTTTGACATAGAAGCCACAGCTTACTGTGTATTCTACTATACACATAATCCGTTGTGAATTGCTTTCGATTTACTATCTTTGACATAGAAGCCACAGCGCTGAACAAATTCGTTCATGTAGAAATACCGTTGTGAATTGCTTTCGATTTACTATCTTTGACATAGAAGCCACAGCCCAAGTCCGGTCGTGCGCTTACTGGTGCGGTTGTGAATTGCTTTCGATTTACTATCTTTGACATAGAAGCCACAGCCTTATCCATCGATGCCCTTACGGCGGAGGCGTTGTGAATTGCTTTCGATTTACTATCTTTGACATAGAAGCCACAGCGCATAACTGAAGATCACGCCAATCAGCATGTTGTGAATTGCTTTCGATTTACTATCTTTGACATAGAAGCCACAGCTCAGAACGCTTCAACATATATTTTGTTACAGTTGTGAATTGCTTTCGATTTACTATCTTTGACATAGAAGCCACAGCCAACAGCAATATCAAGACGCTCACGTTTAGGTTGTGAATTGCTTTCGATTTACTATCTTTGACATAGAAGCCACAGCAGACTATTAGCAGCACGGAGAGCAGCGATAGTTGTGAATTGCTTTCGATTTACTATCTTTGACATAGAAGCCACAGCATAATTAATCAACAGTAACAATACCTAAAAGTTGTGAATTGCTTTCGATTTACTATCTTTGACATAGAAGCCACAGCACATTATGCGAAAATGGCTCGATATCAATAACTTAAGCAGCTTCTCAAAGATAAAAAAATCCCGGGCTTCGGCTCGGGATTTTCAGTTATCAAACCATTTTCTAGAACAACTCCAACTGTTGTTCCACCTCCGGACGCACCGCTCGACTCTTTCCATTGAACAATTCCATGCTGCCAAATTGCTTATCGGTAACGTACATTATTCCTACCTTTCCCTCTTTCGGCAACATACTCTTAACTCTGGCAATATGTACCTGCGCATTCTCATACGAGGCGCAATGGCGCAGATAGATGGAAAACTGAAACATAGTGAAACCGTCTCCTATCAAGCCTTTTCTGAAATCGGCCGCGGCCTTGCGTTCCTTTTTAGTGTCCGTTGGCAAGTCGAAAAGAACGAGCACCCACATAACACGGTATTCTTCGTATCGACTCATCAGAATTCCGGATACAGCACTGTTCTACTCTCTCCACCAAAACAATGGGCGAGAGAAGATGTCGTTGTTGTCGCCGCAATCATCAAGGGACTCCGTCTCCCGTCTATATGTACGTCAATGACTGGTATGCCCAATAATTCGGTTTTAACTTCCTTTGTCAACTGAGGACTCCAATCCTCATGATTTGTACAATAATCGAACACGACTCTGTCAACATAAGGCCGGTATGGTTCCATAATGTCATCCGCCAGACAAAAAGCGTTATACCTGTTGTGATGATGAATACCCATAGTTGGAAGCAATCCACTAGCTACAAGAGCCCTAGCCACGACACCCCGGAGAATTGCATATCCATAATTAAGCAGATTATTAGGAGGGGCTTCATGCTGCCCCCTCACAAAGTATGGCAGCTCAGCAAAAATATTTTTCCAGTAGAAAGCCGCGGCCCTTCCTTCAAGATTGTCGGGATCTCCGCTCCGAACCTGATTCGCCCAGATAATCATATTGCGGGCTTCCTGGCCGTTTGCATACTTTAGCATTTCTGCCTGATTATTGATTTTTGCAGCCACCGTCTGTTGCCATAGCTGCTTTCGGAGAGGCAGCGATGCTTCCAATTGAGATTGGAAACGCTCTTGTTGCAAAGTATGGCCTTCCAATGGAAGCATAAGTCCGGACGGCATCGAATGGGAGTCGCAGGTTATTACCGCCACATTGTTTTCGAGCAACTGCTCCATTGCTCCCGATGTAATCGTCAACTGCTTGTTATCCAGAACAACGACTCCAATATCTTCTATAGGTATTGTTTTGATAACCTGAGATATGTCCTCAAGAGGAAGGTCACCGTCATCTGCCTTCTTTATTACCAGTTGATTATTGCTCAAAGACAGATACGCGGGGTTCCCGAAGTATAAGGTGCGTTTAATCATACTCTCCTACGGCAACTATTTCGCCAATATGGTTCACTCGAACCTTGACAACTGTTTTAAGATTATTCATACTGGATACCCTTTTCCATGCAGTCCCTTGCAACTGTTTATCGTCGTTTAATACTGTCTCCAGATGATGTCGGAACGTGTAGATGCCGCTCGTCAGCTTTTGAACCCTAAACAAATTCGGGCTTATTGCCGGATAATTTTCAGGATTCATTAAATCAATCTCTTTAGGATAGAACCCCAATTCTTCGTTTGGAAATACGAACATTTCATTAATCTTCAAACTGAAGACAAACTTATAGCCCTCATCCCTCTTCCAGTCTTTGTCAACCGGCCTAAGACCCGCAGAGATTCGTTCAAGCGCCTCAAAGAAAGAAACGACCTTCTCATGATAATTCCCTTCACTATCCTCATAGATAGCGACATGATGATTATTGCGGAGATTGACATAATCCGTTGGCATTTTGTTTCCATCAGCATCCGTTATCAAGCGACCCAGATTATCGTGTTTTTCATGCAACGGTTGTAATTCTTCGAAATTCTCCGCAATGGTAACCGTCTTGATTGCTATTCCCTTATCCCTGTTCAGCCAGATTGGATTCTCATCAAGGTTGGAGAAAGCTTTTGCAGTATTCCCGCCGTGTTCTTCCAGACGCGCCTGCAATAGTTCCTTTATTCTCTTATCCAGGACTTTCTCCACATTAAGGGAGGGGTCGATTGCCTTCCGAATACTGTATACCTGCTTGTATTCTATGCACGCCACCTTTGGTCCAATCTGTTTTGAATGAATTGCATCAACAAAGATTGGATTGTTTTCTATGGAGTTCTTTCCGGTAAAAGCCTTCTTCGGATCTCCTCCGAAAGCAGCCAACCTTGCCGCCAGTGCTTCACGCTCAGACTTCTTGGCTACAGTAGCAATAATATCTTCTGTCAACTTGGCGCCCACAGGTATTTCAACCCTGATTGGAATCATTCTGCTACCATAAATGGTTTCTTTATGCAAGGCCCCCCTCGGCGTCAACTCAATCCGAGTATTATATCCGCCGCTTTTGCGGGACTTGTTAACATTCCTGGTGACCACCTTGTTCTTAGCTTTGATGGATACCAACACTGATTCCAATTCTTTGCGGAAGGCGGCCCTCAACTCATCCAATGGCATCGGAGGAAGGAAGATCCTGCCATTATTTGTTCTTATGGTTTCTTTTACCATAATGCCATATACGGCCGAACTCTTGTCGTCTTTGGCGCTCATATGGTTGAGGTACTGAATATGAGATGGCCGCGTAAATGCAATCGTCAAGGCATCCATCGCGTGATGGCGGTGATCATTACGCTTACTCCAATCTTTGATTCGTTTGACAGGGTGCCCTTCCGAACCATTATCCACGAATGTCATACCTAACTTATCATATTTTGGCATGTTGATTTCTTTCATCACATCAACCAACTGCCAGTCTTCTCTCAAGCGGGAAGTAACCTTACCACTGGTAGGCAGAACGACGCGTACGTAAGAGTTTAAAACATCCTTGGCCTTTTTGGCGATATAGCCAGACATCGTCAAATCCCTTTCAAGAAAATCTTCCGGAAGATCTTCCTTTCTCATCCAGAGATTTGCTGCCTTTGTCCAACTGATTGAACCGTTATTTCGAAGGTCATTAATGTCTGCCTTATACTCTGCAAGATGGTCATCACCGTACTTAAGAGCCACATAGTCTCGAGCGGTAGCATCTGCTTTCTCTATATTCACAGCTCTATACTCCAATGTTTTATTGGAAAATGAGTCATTGAAAAGTACGGACTGAGGAATGATGTGCTCTATATCAATCTCTTTTGAGAAGAGTTTTTCCCTTGGAATATACTGGCCCGAGTATAACGTTTTGTACCCTCGTGGTTTGAGTTCTTCATACAACCGATATCTTTCAATATCTGACTTTCTCACATAGGTAAAGCCGAAATCAGACTTAAGCAAATCGCTTATTCTTTTATTTTCTTTTTCAGCAGCTTGATTCTCCTCGTATCGTTTTGCTCTCTTTTGTTTGTTATCCTTTAACGATCTGGCCAGTTCTATATTTATTTCATCGGGCTTGCCATAACACTCAGATACCGCATTAACAACATTTATCATCTGATTGATAATTTTCTCCACCACAGGATTTCTGAGGCTGTTTTTGGGTAGAATATCCAGCCTGTCTTTCAATTCCTTGTTCTCTCTCTCTTCTGTTGTCTCTGAATGGGAGTGGTTATAGCCAGCATAAAAGCAGGCCTTATCGTAAGTGTTACCCTCTTTCAGATATGGGAGAATCTTTCGCATAGCCCTGCTGCTCAATGAGCCATAATCATCTTCAAAACTTATGTCTGCCAGGAGCGCGGCATATTCTTTAGGAATTTTGCATATTTCAACCAGTTTTCTGATGAGCCCGTCTTCTCCGGTTCTAGAATTATCTCCCTCATAAGAATATAGGAGATGCCAAAGTATTGATAGCGTCGGCTCCTCCATAATATGTTCGTTATAACCTAATTTCTTGAAAGTGGTGGCTATAACGTGTAATACGTCCTCGGCGGTCATCTTCGTCAAGACATAATCCCTGTCATCCTCAACGTTGATAATCTCGAGTAATTTTTCCGCAATTGCTTCAACTGTCGTGTTCCCTTCAAGGGACTTATAGTTCAGTTCGTAACCTTTGGCTCTCTTAAATAGAATTTTTAAAGCCTCTGTTGACGACAGTTTTCCTTTGACGAAGAGTTCAGAGGCCAAGCTATTCATTTCATCCAAAGACAACAGGCGTTGCTCCCCGGATTCTTTGTCAATCACCACAACATTGTTTAGTATCTGCCAGGTCCTGAACTCCTGGAACAAAAGGGAAGACTTCGGGGCTGCTTTATGATGCTTTTCAAATTCACAGTTGCTAATAAGTGCCTTTTGGGATTTTAACCTTCTTTGAAAGAAGATGACTTCATCTCTAACGGCTTTCTTCAACTCTGGAGTAAGCTCTTTATGATAGGCACTCTGCTTTTCCCATATCGTTTCAAATTCATCTATATAGTCCTGGCGATAGAAGGTGGTATTCTTGATGCTCTGTCCCGGATGCTCTTTGATTTGACGGTACAAATACTGACCGACTGTCTCGTTGTTGAACTGTAGCTCCTTGCTTCGATTACTTATTGCTCCCAGATAACCGGAGGAATTCTTTATTGCGCCGCAAATATCAGCAATAACGTACGCCAGTTCTTCAATACCCAGCCTGGTTGTCAGTGCATTCGTTCTCCACGTAAATGCTTGTATTTTCTTATTCTTCCCCTTGTTGTCAGCAGTGAGAACTGCATATTTGTCTTTAATCAACTTGGCAATCTCGTTCCTGCCTTTACCCCTAATACTTTCAATAAACTCCGCGGTGAGAAACTCGGGGTAATACTGTTTTTGAAAACCGCAAATCCGTCTTAACTCGTCTTGCAAATCCGAAGTATAAAAATCAGGGAGGTACTTCTTACCCTGTTTTAACAATTCCAAGGAATATTGCCCAGGCGTAATTGCTCTCGCGGCAAGCTCTTTGGCTACTGCTATGCCATCGAACAGTTTACCATCCTCTCCACTTTTAATTTTTCGACTGCTCTTGTATCCTCGTTTTTTATTGATCATCAAGAGCACTCTGGCAAGATCAGACAGACTTATTTCTTCTACTGGAGCCTTTGCTCTTAATGCGTAGGTCTCGAAAGTAGTACCTATTCCTGATTCAGCGAGCACTGTCAAATCGTCAATCCATCCTTTTTCTTTTAGAAGCGCGATTAGGTTTTCCCTCCTTAATTTGTACCGCTGGAGGTTCCTCCTCATAGAACGTTTCAACCTTCTGTCGGAGTTCGTGGCAACATCCTTTCCTTTCTCAAAGCAATCCTTTTCATCTACAGAGAGTGGATTCACGCGAACTCCTGCACGAATGATTGAAGACTTCTCTTCCGGGGTTTCGGCCTGATTAACCAATGCCCATCCAATGCTGGTTGTTCCGAGATCAAGTCCGAGTACTTTTTTCATATTTCTTTCGTTTCTTCCAATAATTCATTATCTTTGCTGTATCGAAAGCAATTCACAATAAGGATTATTCCGTTGTGAAAACATTTAAAGCGGGTTGAAAGACTCGCTTTTTCTGTTTACCAGGCTTTCAATACCAATCACTGCCATAAATATAGGAATTGCGTTCGTTTATTGCAAAAATTATTGGTTACGTTTGAGGATACAGCTCAATCGCGTAAACGCCAAACTATTGATTCATAGCACTTTATCAAAAATCTCCTCAGAAATATTCCGAGGAGATTTTTAATATTTAACTGATAATCAAGCTATTAGCGTTTACGCTCTTGGTTCCTATTTAAGCGCAGCGATTACTTCCAGGGAAAGACCGGTGCACTCGGCAATGGTCTCGTCGGCGATGCCCTTTGCGAGCATCTGGCGGGCGATTTTTATTGCCGTGGCATCGGGGGATGCGGCAGGGGCGGCCTGTCCGGCATTCTGCGCAGGCGCAGCCTCCGGCTTAATACCGGCCGGGGCCGTTGCGGATTCTTCGTGCAGAACAAGCCGGAAGGAAGGGGCCCACATGTTGTCCATCGGCTGCTTGCGGATCATATAGAGGAGTTCGGGATTCTTGAGGGCCTGCTTCCTTGCGGCAACCAGCGGCAGCCCGCCGATATACCTGAAGCCGTCTCCGGGCACTTCCACCATCTCGGTCCTGCCGCCGACTATATCGTACACCCCGTTGACATTGGGTTCTTTCTCCCCGACGCCGTGCCTTGCACCGTCAATCCAGGCGATTCTGTCCAGATCTTCAGCGGCAGGCACCGGACCGCAGGCAACCATCCATTCCGCAAGCGTGGGCAGGCGGAGAATCTGTCCGCCGTGAGCTTTTATCCAGTACGCGAACGGTTCCACATACTTGCTGTGGTTTTCGTCGGGTTTCAGCTTTCCGGTCCATTTGTCCCTGGAAATATAATCCATAGGTACGGGATACTCCCTGACCTTTCCCAATGGTTTGGTAAGGGTCCCATGGCCGCATACATCGAACCACTCACCCCACTTGACCATGTTCTTGGCAATGTAGAACGGAGCGTCCACCGTGTAAGTGGAATCCCCTACCGTCACCGAGCCGGGCTCGATGCGAACCATTTCGATGACGATATCGCCAGCCTTTACGGTTATCTCTTTCGGCTGCGCCAGCGCTGCTGCGCCTAGCGCCGCACCCAGCAAACATATAATTAACCTTTTCATAACTACAAAGTTAGCAATTTTTGCGTTTTTATCAAGTGGTTTATTATCAATATTTTACGAGAAATCGATGCTCCAAAACGGAGCATCGATTTTCAACAACTGGCTGAAAGCCAGATATTTAGCAAAAACGGGTGGATTACTCCTCCTCTTTTTCAACAAAGTTGCTTACGCGGTCAACCTTGATGTTGAAGATGAGGGTGGCGTTAGGATCGATGCCCTGGTTGCCACGCTCGCCGTATGCGAGAGCCGCGGGGCAGTAGAGCTCGATCTCGCCGCCTTCGCCAACCAGCTGCAGGCCCTCGCCCCATGCCCTGATGACACGGTTGAGGATGAAGCGCACGGGCTCGTCCTTTGCGGAATCGAACACCTCGCCGTCAAGGGTCTTGCCTTCGTAAAGTACCCAAACGGTATCCTTTACGCTGACAGCCTTCTTGTCGGTACCGGGCTCGATAATCTTGTACTGGAGTCCGGTCTCGGTCTCCACGACGCCGGCCTTCTTCTTGTTCTTCTCGAGGAACTTCTCCTCCCTGGCCTTGTTGTCGGCGAGTTTCGCGTTGCGGCGGAGCTCAAGATATTCGTTGAAGAGAGTGTTCATCTCCTCGGGAGCAATCTTGAACTGCTTGCTGAACTCCTCGTCGCGGGGGTTGCCCTTTGCCTTGAGGAAGTCGCTCATACCCTTCTTGACCTTGCTGTAAGGCAGGTCGCCGAAATCGTAACCCTTGATGAAGGAACCGAAATTGACACCGACGAGGTAAGCGACGGAGTCGATCATGGCCTTGGTGATCTTCTTTTCGGGAGCGGGTGCTTCAACCTGCTCTTCGGCGCCCTCTGCAGGGGCCTCTGCTGCCTGTTCCTCCGCCTTGGGAGTGCAGGCAAATGCTACAAGTCCGATAAGGATGGCAGCAAAAAATTTCTTTGTCTTCATAATTATTAAATAGTTAATAAGTTTCTAAAGTTCCCATGCAAGTGCCGATGCACCGAGTATGGCGGCGTCGGACTCCTTGAGCTGGGAGAACAGGAGTTTGACCTTGCCCCTCCAGAGAGGAAGCACGTTGTCGTTGAGTGCCTTGAGCGTGGGCTCATACAGGAATTCCTTGGCCCTTGCAAGTCCGCCGAAGAGCACGATGGCCTCGGGAGCGGAGAAGTGCACGAAATCCGCCAGGCTCTCGCCGAGGATGCGTCCGGTGAAGTCGAAAACGCGCTTTGCGAGCGCATCGCCCTGCACCGCCGCTTCGAACACGTCCTTGGAAGTGATTTCCTGAACATCGCGCAGGAGCGAAGGCTCCTCGGTGGCCTCCAGCCATTCGCGGGCCGTGCGGGCCACGCCGATGGCGGAGCAGTATGCCTCGAGGCAGCCGGACCTGCCGCAATTGCAGAGGCGCCCGTTGTGGCGCACTGCGCGGGTGTGTCCGAGTTCGCCGGCAAAGCCGTCCGAGCCGTAAAGCACCTTGCCGTCGATGACGATGCCGCTGCCGACACCGGTACCGAGGGTTATCATTATAAAGTGCTTCATACCCTTGGCAACGCCGTAGGTCATCTCACCCACCGCCGCCGCATTGGCGTCGTTGGTAAGCGACACAGGGATATCGCCGCAGGCCTTGGAGAGCATCTGAGCAAAATGAATCTCACCGTGAGCGGCCCAGGGAAGATTGGGTGCGAAAGCGATGGATCCGGTATAATAGTTTCCGTTGGGGGCGCCTACACCGATACCGCGAATCTGCCCCTGCTTGCCGGACTTGACTATGAGTTCCTTTACGCCGGCGGCTAGTTCGTTGACTATTACCTGTGCGTCAGTACTTGCGTTAGCCTTGATGACGCTCTGGGCGAGAACCTCGCCCCTTGCATCGACGACGCCGAGCTTGCAGCTCTGACCGCCGATGTCTATTCCTACTACGTAATCTTTAGCCATAAACTAAGCCTCCTCGATCTTTTTTACGCGGCTTCCGACAAGCGCATAGAAGAGAATATAAGCGCCGCAGGCGAGAGGAACGACATAGCTGTAGAGGCCGATCTTGTCGTAGAGGGCAGCCTGGATAGCAACCATCACTGCGCAGCCGAATACCATTGTCATAAAGATACCGGAAGCAACCGCGGTGTATTTGCCGAGACCCTCGACAGCCATATTGTAGATGCCGCCCCACATGACGGAAGTGCAGAGACCTACGAGAAGGAATGCGGCCATTCCGGCGGGAACGGGCACCCAGATAACCTTAAGGTTTGCCCAGTCGATACCGGGAACGCTGACGGTAATGGTGGAAGGAAGGAAGATTCCCAGCGCAACGAGCACGCATGCAACTGCTGCAACGGTGCCCACCATGGCGCGGCTGCTCACCTTTCCGCCGATAGCACCGCCGATGGTACGGCCGATGAACATCAGGAACCAGTAAACTGCGGCGATGAGTGCAGCAACCTCCATCGAGATACCCACTGCGGGGCTCTGGAGATAGGAAATCATATAGGTAGGAGTGCCGACCTCAAGACCCATGTAAAGGAAGATGGCGAGTGCGCCGAGGGCGAAATGCCTGTGCTTGAGTGCACCGCCGATAAGGCTGAGCTGTACGGGGGCCTGCTCGGGTTCGTCAATCTTGGTGAAGAGGATGACAACAAATGCCAGGGCGAAGATGAAGAGGGCGAGGAAGAGAGCCGGGGTGACATCCGAAATACCTGTCGCCTCGGTCACGGTTCCTACGAGTGCTCCCATCAGGATGTAAACCACAACGGCACCCGCGGAGTTGAACGAGCCGCCGATCTGGATGAGCTGGTTGCCCTTCTTGCCGCCGCCGCCCAGGATGTTGAGCATAGGATTCACTACGGTGTTGAGCATGCACATGCAGAGGCCGCTGATGAAAGCGCCGAGTACATATACGCCATAGCTTTCAATCTCTCCGCTGAGGAATTCGAGACTGATACCTATGATACCGACTACGACTGCAGCAAGAGCTGTTTTCTTGTAGCCGAATTTTGCGATGAGCATACCGGCGGGAATACCCATCAGCAGGTAAGCGATAAAGTTCGCATAGTTACCGACCTGTCCCATAAGCTCGGAAGCGCCAAACTGCTGCTTCACGACCGTTGCCATGGGAGAACAGAGGTTGGTTACAAAGGCGATCATGAAGAAAAGGAAGAACATGATCGCAATTGCAAGGAAATTGGATTTTTTGTTGGACATAGTTGTGATTATTAATTGTTAGATAGATTCTATATTCCTGGGATTCAGCAGCTGGCGTCCCTCCGGGGTGTAGGCGTAGTCGATGCGGTCCGCATAGAACTTCTCGACCTTGCCGCGCACTATCTTGGAGGTGGAATTCACCAGCCCGTTCTGCTCGGTGAAGGGCTCGGGGAGCACCGCTATCGCCGAAGGCAGCCACTTCTCGGGGAACATCCCCTCGTGGGAACCGCCCTTGCGGTAGCTGTCGCACTCCGCCTGGATTATCTGCAGCATCGCTTCCCTGCCTTCGCGGCTCTCGGGGTCGAGGTCCGGACGCTTCGCCTTGAGTTCCCGGCGAAGCGCATCCTTGGCGGGCACTATCAGCACGATAGTGTAGGGATTCTGGTTGTTGTGGATAATCACCTGGTCGATGAACTTGCTGCCGTCGGTGAGGCTGTCCTCATATCCTTCGGGCGAATACTTCTCGCCGTCGGCGCTGATGAGCAGGCTCTTGAAGCGGCCCGTCACGTAGAGGTAGCGCCTGTCCTTCGGGTAGAGATAGCCGCGGTCGCCGGTGTAGAGCCAGCCGTCCACCACGGTTTCGGCCGTGGCCTCGGGGTTCTTCCAATAGCCTGCCATCACGTTCTCGCCGCGGATGACGATCTCGCCGGTGACTCCGTCGGGCACTTCCTTGTGCTCTTCGTCGCAGATCTTGATGTCCATGGGCTGGACAGTGCGGCCGGAGCTGCCGAAAATGGCGTGGCCGGCAGAGTTGGCGCAGATGATGGGCGTCGCCTCCGAAAGGCCGTATCCCTGGAAGACCGGGATGCCGATGGCGCAGAACCAGCGCTGCAGTTCAATATCCAGCAGCGCTCCGCCTCCTACGAAGAAGCGCATCCTGTCGCCGAAAGCGGCCTCGCGGGCGGGCTTGAAAATCTTCTTGTCGAAGAAGTTCAGCAGCGGCTTCTTCCAGAACTGTTTGATCCAGGGCTTGCCGGCGTTATAGTATTCGCGGTTGTAGGATATCGCGAGCCTGATTGCAAAGTTGAAGAGTTTCTCCACCTTCTCGCCCTTGGCGCGGATGCCGTTCTCGATGGCTTTCTTGAAGTTGCGGGAGAGCGCGGGCACGCTGAGCATGATGTGCGGGCGCGTGTCCTTGATGGCGCCGGGGATGTTCTTGAGGGTGGCGAGCTGGGTTTTGCCGACTGGCACCGTGGCGATGCTGCCGCCGTACATCATCATGGTGTAGAAGCCGGCAACGTGCGCGAAGCAGTGGTCCAGCGGGAGGATGATGAGCATCACCGCGCCCTCTTCGATGCCGATGACGGAAGCGCCCTGCTCCACGTTCGCGGTGTAGTTGCGGTGGGTGAGGAGGATGCCCTTGGGGTCGGCGGTGGTGCCGGAAGTGTAGCTTATGTTGGCGTAGTCGTCCGGGCCCACCGAGGCGATGCGCTCTTCGAGTTCGGGGGAATGGTCCTTCATGAACTTGAGGCCCATCTCGCGGAGCTCGCCGATATACATCTCATTGTCCTGCAGGGGGATATCGTCCAGGACGATGACCTTGCGCACGCCCTTGCATTTGCCTATGACGCGGCGGATCTTGTGGAGCTCGCCCTCCGAAGCCACCACATAGACGCTGTCCGAGTGGTTGATGCGGAAGTTGAGGTCGTGGTCGGACTCGAGCTTGTAGGAAAGGGGCACGTCCACGCCGCCGGCATAAAGTATGCCCAGTTCGGTCATTATCCAGAGGTTGCGTCCCTCCGAGAGCAGGGAGACCTTCTCGCCCTTCTTCAGGCCGAGGGCCATGAATCCCGCTGCAAGAATACGTCCTTCGTCCCTGGTCTTCTTGAAGGAAGTCTCGGTCCAGACACCGTTCACCTTTTCCCGGAGGAAGGTGCTGTCCGCATATTTCTTCGTGTACTTTTCGACGAAGTCGATAATCGTTTCTCTCTTCTTCTCCATTTAGTGTTGTCGCGGCAGAGCCGCCATGCGGTTATTTGAAAAGTCCGTAGAGTTTGGCGTCGATCATGTCGGTAACCTTCTCGAAATCCTCGGGGTTGTTGCCGAACTTGATGTTGTCGCCGTCCACGATCAGCAGGTTGGCGGGATAATCCTTGATCCAGTTCTCGTACTTTTCGTTAAGTCCCGTGAGGTAGTCGATGCGGATGCTCTTCTCGTACTCGCGGCCCCTCTTCTGTATCTGCGAGATAAGGTTGGGGATGGTGGAACGGATGTAGATGAGCAGGTCGGGGTAGCCCACGAGCGACATCATAAGGTCGAACAGGTCCGAATAGTTGTCGAAGTCGCGTGAGCTCATCAGCCCCATGTCGTGAAGGTTGGGGGCGAAGATGCGGGCGTCTTCGTAGATGGTACGGTCCTGGATCACCACGTCGTCGGTCTTGGAAATATCCACCACGTCCTTGAAGCGCTTGTTGAGGAAGTAGATCTGGAGATTGAACGACCAGCGTTCCATATCCTCATAAAAATCAGCCAGATAGGGGTTAAAATCCACCGATTCGAACTTGGGGATCCAACCGTAGTGGGCGGCGAGCATCTTGGTGAGCGTGGTCTTTCCGCAACCGATGTTTCCTGCTATAGCGATGTGCATAATCGTGTTTTATTTAATCTTACAAATATAATCTTTTATTTGAACAGTCCGTAGAGTTCGGCGTCAATCTTGTCGGTTATCATCGCGAAATCTTCCGGATTGTTTTTGAAGTCGAGCCCGTCGGTCTCGATGGTGAGGAGCCTCCCCTTGTAGCCGGAGATCCACTCTTCGTAGTGGCGGTTGAGCCCGCTCAGGTACTCGATGCTCATGCCCTGCTCGTAGTCGCGGCCGCGCTTCTGGATGTTGGCCACCAGATGTTCGATGCTGGATTTGAGGTAGATGAGAAGCTCGGGGGGCTTTACCATGCTCATCATTATCTCGAAGAGCTGCATGTAGGTCTCGTAGTCGCGCTCCGAGAGGTTGCCCATCTCGTAGTTGTTGGCCACGAAGATATGCACGCCTTCCATCAGGGTGCGGTCCTGGATGATGGTCTCGTTGCTGTGCGAAATCTCGATGAGGTCCTTGAAACGCTGTGCGAGGAAGTAGGTTTCGAGATTATAGCTCCAGCGGGGAATATCCTTGTAGTAATCTTCAAGATAGGGATTGTAGGTAACGGACTCGAACTGCGGTTTCCAGCCGTAGTGGGCTGCCAGCATGGTTGTGAGTGTGGTTTTTCCGCTGCCTATATTTCCTGCTACGCCGATGTGCATCTTGTTTGGTTTAGTTAGTTTACAAAGATAATAAAAACTACTTATCTTTGCTCACTGGTATGAAAATCAGGCGTTACAACTGCAATTACCTCTCCGAAAACTGCTACGTCGCCTCCGAGGGCGGCGCCGCGGTGATTGTGGATCCGGGCTTCTTCGACGAGGAACTCCCGGCGCTCTATGAGTATCTGAAGGCCGAAGGACTGAAGCCCTGCGCCATCCTGCTCACCCACGCCCACTTCGACCACATGCTGGCCACGAAAACCCTGCAGGAGCGCTTCGGGGGCATCCCGGTGTATATGCATCCGAAGGAAGCCATAACCCTGGAACTGGACAAAAAGTACGTGGACGAGAGCGGCATCAGCGGTTTCCAGCCGGAATTCGTTTCCACCCCGGTGGAGGACGGGCAGGTGCTGGACCTTGCCGAGGGGCTGTCGTTCAAGGTAATCGCCACCCCCGGACACACTCCCGGGGGCGTCTGCTGGTACAACGAGGCCGCCGGCGTGCTGTTCAGCGGCGACACGCTGTTTGCCGGCACCATCGGCCGCACCGACCTGGAGTACGGCGACTACGATGCCATTATCCTCAGCATTATGGAAAAACTGATTTTCCTGCCCGGCGAAACCGACGTCTTCCCCGGCCACGGCCGCCCTACGACCATCTCGGACGAACGCGTCAACAACCCCTTCCTGGAGCCCTTCAACGAGCCTTCGGAGGATCCTGACGACTAGGAAGCTTCTTCACCGACACAATCTTCCCTCCCCTTTTGCGGATCACCAGTCCGTGCCTTATGCTCACGCTCTCCCTGCCCGCATCCTTCCCGAACGCGGCGTCGTACTGTTTTTCCAGAAAATTATCCGCCATGGCGGTACAAATGTAGACATTTTTCAGAAATCCAGGATGTTGCGTTTGTCGAGGAAACGGTAGGTGGCGGCTTCGGAGATGTGGCGGGGAAGGATGGAGCCGGGGGCGGCTGGCCTGCCGTTGGCGACGGCCTCGGAAGCGGCCTCCAGGTCGGCGATTGTGCGGGCAAGCTTGATGATGCGCGAGAAGGCCCTCGCCGACAGTCCCAGGCGGTCTATCAGCTTCTGCAGCAGCTCGTTGCACTCCGATGTGAGCGGGCAAAACTTTTCCAGTTGGCGGCTGCTCATCTCGGCGTTCGTAAAGATGCCCTCTCCTGCGAAACGCGCCTTCTGAATCTCCCGCGCCGCCGCAACCCTGGCGGCGATTGCCGAGCTGCTCTCCCCTTTGGTTCGCGCCACCAGCCGGCCGGTGTCCACCGGATGAACCCAGAGATGTATGTCGATCCTGTCCATGATAGGGCCGGAAAGTTTGGAAAGATAGCCCCGCACCTGACCGATTGTGCAGGTGCAGCGGTCGCCCTCGCCGTAGTAGCCGCAGGGGCAGGGATTGGTGGCTGCGACCAGCATGAACGAGGCCGGATAGACCAGTTTGGAGCGCAGCCGCGATATCTCCACGCAGCGGTCCTCTATCGGCCCCCGAAGGGCCTCTATGACGTTTTTCGGCATCTGGGCCAGTTCGTCGAGAAAGAGTACCCCGTTGTGCGCCAGGCTCACCTCCCCCGGGATGAGGCTGTCGCCTCCGCCGCCCCCGACAAGGGCGGCTAGCGAAGCGCTGTAATGCGGTGCCCGGAAGGGCCTCTGGCGCATCAGGCCGTAGGGATTCTCGCGCTTGCCTATTACCGAATACAGTTTGCTTGTAACAAGCGACTCCTCCCTTGTCATCGGAGGCAGGATTCCCGCCATCGCCTTTGCCATCGAACTCTTCCCGGAGCCGGGGGCACCTATGAGAAGCAGGTTATGTGCCCCGGCGACTGCGATTTCCGCTCCGCGCTTCGCTCCTTCCTGCCCTATGATGTCCGCAAAATCCATATAGGAACGCTCCTGTGCCTGTGCTTCCCGGGCTTCGTCCCAAAGGTTCACCCGGTTATGGATGAGCAGTTCCGACGGATCCTCGCGCTCCTCCAGGATGAACAGCACTTCGTCGAGGCTGTCCACCCCGAAAACCTTGGAGTCGCTGAACTCGAGGGCCTCCAGGGCCGAACGTTTGGGCAGGATGCAGCCCTCGTAGCCCAGTTTCTCCGCCAGTTCCGCAAAAAGAAGTGCACCCGGAACGTCCCGCACGGATGCGTCCAGACCCAGTTCTCCCATGATTATGTATTTGCCCAGACCGGGAAGTACCCGCTGCTCGGAGGCCGCAATAATGCCAAGCGCAATCGGCAGGTCGTAGCCGCTTCCGTTTTTGTGCATATCCGCAGGCGCCAGGTTTATGACTATTTTTTTGCCCGGAATATGGAAGCCGCGCGACTGCAGCGCCGTCACCGTGCGCAGCATGCTCTCCTTCACCGCAGCATCCGCCAGTCCGACCAGATGCACTCCTATACCGCGGTCGATGTTTACCTCGACCGTCACGGGTACCGCGTCGATACCCACGCATTTTGCTCCTTTTATATCTACAAGCATAGCTCAGCGTTTTATTTCCATTGCAACGGAGGTAATGTAGCCGTTGATGTTCACCACGTATTCTTCGTCCTCGAAGAGGAGATAGGGCTTCGCCCCTTTTGCCCTCGGCGTCACGCCGATGAGAAAGCCCCCCTCGGTCGCCTGCGCGCAGTCCCTGGTGAAGATATAAGCCGAGGGTATCTCGTAAAGCACATCCTCCCCCTCCTGCACCACGAAGCCGTCCCCTTCGGCGATGACCGCCCAGGCCTCCGATTTGAGGCCGTAGATGAAAAACGCCGGCACCCCGAAGAATATTCCTTCCACAGAAGGGTTGACATACGCCGCCCCCTCTTCCACCGCCATTATTCCGTTCGCTTTATTATACCTGTTGCCGACTGCGAACAAGGCGCCGTCGCAGAAAACGATTCCCCCGGAGCTCCAGCCGACCGGCCCGAGCGAATAGGTCCTGGACGGCGTTTTTATGTTCGAGCCGAGGGTAGCTTCGTACATGATGTATTCCTTGCCGTCGTGGATTTTAACGTCGACCGTCCGGCCTGCCGACGACGGCACCGATACCTTCGACTTCTGCCCGTCCACTACCTTCCAGCATTTGCCGGAAAGGTCCTGATAGCAGAAACAGAAATGGTCGCCGTCCCTGTAGAGGGCCCCGGTGCGGCCGTAAGCCGACGAGCCGAAGTCCCCGAAGATGCGGCAGTCCTCCATTTGCAGAAGGAGTTCGCCGTTTTTCCGGAAAGTGCAGATGTCGCCGGAGCGGTGCCTGCCCACCGTATACACGCTGCTGCCGAATGGCAGTATTCCCAGCAGCAGTTCCCTGCCGGCATAGCGGAACAGTTCTTCGCCGTCGCGCCCGACGACCGTCTCGGCGTCGGTAACGTACTCCGTATAAAGATGGCCGCCAATCAGGTGATGCGTATCGGGATCGGTACTTATAAAAAATTGCGGCCCTGTGTGATACACCGCTGCCAACTCCATATCCTTATATAAAAGGAGTTCGCACGAAGAGGCGCCGGCCGCCGTATCACGGTGCCAGTCGTAGTCCTCGGGAACGCGCACTGCGGTAAAAAGCAGGACCGTGTCGGGCTCTGGAGTTATGGAAATGGTTGCGCCTGGTGTTCGCCCTTTTGTGTCCACCTTTTCGCAGGAAAGGACTATTGTCGGGAGCAGTGCGGACAGGGCCGCAAAAAATCTGAAATTCATATCGCACATTTTTGGTGTGCAAATGAAATAAAAAAATAACCCACCGCTGTAGTAAAACGGTGGGTCAAATTCAGATTTTTATGTTTCTTATATTCAAATAAAATTTAACTCCTATAAATTAAATCTTAATCCCGCGTCAAACATAAGCAGGAAGGGCTTTTCGGTGCGGATGCTCTTTGGCTGGCGGCAATCGAAGTAGTAGCGGGCCGAAGGGTCGACATACAGGCCGATGCGGTCGGAAAGCTTGAATTCGATGCCTAAACCGAAGGCTGCGGAGTACTGCATGCCGTGGCACTTGTCGCCGACCACCGTATTCTTGGCGCTTTCCAGGATGGTAAACTTGTTGGTGATGCCGTATTCTGCTTCCGCTCCGACGAAGGAGTAAAGATGGAAGCCCTGGAAATCGAGGAGTTTCACGAAGATGTCCACAGGCACGCCCAGATACTGCATGGTATGACGGATGTCGCCGGAAACCTGTTCGCTTGCGGAGACATAGTCGCCCTTGAACGTCCTGGTAAGCAGTGAGTAGTCCACTCCGGTTCCTATCGACAGCCTGTCGTTCAGGTGGAAGCGCACGCCCGCACCCACGCTCAGCGGAAGCCCGTAGCTGGACTTGCTGGTTTCGGTTACCCCTGTCTGGGTGTATTCGTCGGCCGCGCTCACGCCGTATGCGCCGGGACGCGCGCCTGCATTGTTAGTGGTGAACGAACCGTCCACATATGCCGAGTACGAACGGCGGCTCTTCTTTGCCTTGAGCGCATCCTCCATCGCCATCTGTGCGAACGGATCGGGCTTTTCGTCATTGCCGACCGTGATCGGCAATCCCTCCGCCTCTGCAGCAGGTTCCGCCTTCTGTTCGACCGCTGCCTGCTCCTCTTTAGGGCGTGTTTGCGAACCCCTACCCGATTTTGCTGAGGAGGATTTGGATAAAGTATTGTCAGCCAGTAAGTTCGCGTTTACACCCCCAGCTGCCTTTACACCGTCATTGCCAGCGGCCTTTTCACCGTCATTGCCGACCGTGATCGGCAATCCCGCAGCTTCGGTCGGCTCGGTTGCCGTTACTTCCGGAGCCGTAAGCTCTACGGATTCGGCAACAAGAACCTCGTCGCCGGAATTGCTTCCGCCGCGGGTGAACAGGAAAATGCCAAGGGCAAGCGAAGCAGCCATAGCCAGGGATGCGGCCGCCCAGCCCCACACACGACGGGACCTGGCGGCGCCAAACAGCAATCCGGCACCCGCACCCGCTTCGGCTACCGGGGCGGCAGCAGCGTCGAGGCGGGCGGCAATGGCGTCCCAGGCCCCGGCAGGTGCCGGTACCTCAGCCGCTTCCATCATCGCCTTGACCTGAAGGTCGAATTCGCTGTTTGCTTTTTGCATCCTAATACTTTTTAATCCTGTTCTGCAGCATTGTACGGGCCCTTTGGAGCTG
>JAFZWD010000026.1 GCA_017617495.1 Bacteroidales bacterium | reverse complement strand
GCCAGGCCGATGCCGGAGGAGGCGCCGGTGACGATGATGACCTTGTTTACAAAGTAGTGAGACATGACGCTTAGTCGATCTTCATCGCGGCGATGTCGTCGCCATCGTAGAGGCCTGCGTCGAGTTTGGCCTTAATTTCCTTGAAGGCGTTGAGCGTATAGTTCACGTCCTCCATGGTATGGGCGGCCGTAGACACTATGTGGAAGATGATCATGCCCTTGGGGATGACGGGATAGATTACCATCGAGCAGAATATCTTGTAGTTCTCGCGAAGGTCCTTGGCAATCTTGGTGGCCTGGGCTATGCCGCCGCCGTCGATATGGATGGGCGTGACGCATGCTTCGGCTTCGCCGATGTCGAATCCCTGCTCGCGGAAACCCTTCTGCAACGCATGAGTGATCTCCATGCACTTGCGGCGACGTTCGTCTCCCTCGGGCGACATGATGATTTCCAGACGCTTGATATTGCTGATTACGAAGGGCAGCGGCTGGCTCTTGGCGTACATCTGCGAGCGCATGTTAAGGCGCAGGTAGTTGATGACCTTGCGGGGGCCTGCCACGAAGCCGCCGATGCTGGCCATGCTCTTGGCGAATGCACCGATGTAGATGTCCACCTCGTCCATCACTCCGAAGTGCTCGGAGGTGCCGCGTCCGTGAGCGCCCATGAGGCCGAAGCCGTGCGCGTCGTCGATGAGTATGCGGAAAGGATATTTCTTCTTGAGGGCGCAGATCTCGTCGAGCTTGCCCAGTGCGCCGGTCATGCCGTAAACGCCTTCGGTGATGAGCAGCACTCCGCCGCCGTTGGCATCGGCCTCGGCGCAGGCCTTGGCGAGAATCCTCTCGCAGTCGGCCATATCGTTGTGGCGGTATTTGTATTTGCTGCCGATGTGCAGGCGGATACCGTCCAGCAGGCAGGCGTGGGCCTCGTTGTCATAGACTATGACGTCGTGGCGCGCGGTGAGCGTGTCGATTGTGGACACGATGCCCTGATAGCCGAAGTTGTAAAGGAAGGCGTCCTCCTTCTTCTCGAAGTCGGCGAACATCTTCTCGAGCTGCTCGTGATATTTGGTGTGTCCGGAGAGCATGCGGCTGCCCATAGGGGCGGAAAGGCCCCACTGGCGGGTGGCTTCGGTTTCCACCTTGCGGATCTCGGGATGGTTGGCGAGGCCCAGGTAGTTGTTAAGGCTCCAGTTGAGTACCGGAACGCCGTTGAACATCATGTGAGGGCCGAGCTCGCCTTCGAGCTTGGGGTACATGTAGTAGCCGAATCCCTGTTCGAAATACTGGCCTATAGGGCCGCCGGAGTCGCGTGCAATGCGATCGAAAATGTCTAACATATTCGTTTATTGTTTTAACGTTAAGATTCTTCGCTTCGCTCAGAATGACAACTAGGCATCTATGTTGGCGTAATGGGCGTTCTCTTCGATGAACTGGCGGCGGGGCGGTACGTCGTCTCCCATGAGCATGGAGAAGGTACGCTCGGCCTGGGCCGCGTTCTCGATGGTAATCTTGCGCAGGCGCCTGTTCTCGGGGTTCATGGTGGTCTGCCAGAGCTGTTCGTCGCTCATTTCGCCGAGACCTTTGTAGCGCTGCACTGTGTAACCTTTGTCGCTGCCCTTGCCGAAGCGCATGGCAGCCTCTTCGCGCTGGTCCTCGGTCCAGCAGTAGACTTCTTCCTTGCCCTTCTTAACCAGATAGAGAGGAGGGGTGGCGAGGTAAACGTAGCCGTTCTTGATGAGGTCGAACATGTAGCGGAAGAAGAATGTGAGGATGAGGCAGGCAATGTGCGAACCGTCCACATCGGCATCGGTCATGATAACAACCTTGTGATAGCGCAGGCGGCTGAGGTCCATGTGCTTCTCGCCGGTTTCGTCCTCGGTTGCCACGCGCACGCCGAGTGCGGTGTAGATGTTCTGGATTTCCTGGCTCTCGAAAGCACGGCCCTCTGCGGCCTTCTCCACGTTAAGGATCTTACCGCGGAGCGGGAGGATGGCCTGATAGCGACGGTCGCGGCCCTGCTTGGCGGTGCCGCCTGCGGAATCTCCCTCCACGAGGAAGAGTTCACACTTTTCGGGATCGTTCTCGGAGCAGTCGGCCAGTTTGCCGGGCATGCCCGCGCCGGACATGACGGTCTTGCGCTGCTGTATCATTTCGCGTGCCTTGCGCGCTGCGTTGCGCGCGGTAGCTGCGAGCAGAATCTTTTCGATGATGAGGCGGCCGAGCTTGGGATTCTCCTCAAGGAAGATATCCAGGGCTGCGCTGGTGGCCTGGGACACTGCGGACGTAACCTCGGTGTTGCCGAGCTTGGTCTTGGTCTGGCCTTCGAACTGAGGTTCGGAAACCTTTACGGACACCACTGCGGTGAGGCCTTCGCGGAAGTCCTCGGGGGCGAGTTCCACCTTGGCCTTCTCCAGAAGCTTGTTCTTGTCCGCGTAGTTCTTGAGCGCACGGCTGAGGCCCATCTTGAAGCCCTGCAGGTGGGTACCGCCTTCGATTGTGTTGATGTTATTCACGTACGAATAAATCTTCTCGGAGTAGCCGGTGTTGTACTGCAGCGCTATGTCGATGGGGATAATCTTGTCGGAGGTGACGCAAACGGGCTCGGGGATGAGCTTTTCGGCACCCGCGTCGAGATAGTCGATGAACTCGCTGAGGCCCTTCTCGGAATAGAAGAGCGCGGTGCGGAACACCTGCTTGCCGGTGGCCTTGCTCTCGCCGGTCTCGTCCACCACGAACTCGTCCACGAGGGAACGCTTGTCGGTAAGGCGGATCCTGATGCCCTTGTTCAGGAAGGCGAGTTCGCGCAGGCGCGCTGCCAGCGTATCGTACTTATAGACGATGGTCTGGGTAAAGATGGTGGCATCCGGGTGGAAGGTGATTATGGTTCCGTGGTCGGTTTCGGGGCACTCCCCTACGACCTCCACCTGGGTGATGGGCTTTCCCTTGGAATACTTCTGCTGGAAAATCTTGCCCTCGCGGTGAACTTCCGCAATCAGCAGGTCGGAAAGAGCGTTGACGCAGGAAACGCCCACGCCGTGCAGACCTCCGGACACCTTGTAGCTGTCCTTGCTGAACTTACCGCCCGCATGGAGCACGGTGAGCACGACCTCCAGGGCCGAACGGTGCTCCTTCTCGTGCATGTCGGTAGGAATACCGCGCCCGTTGTCCTGCACACGGATCGAATTGTCTTCCAGGATCTGCACGTCGATTGTGTCGCAGAATCCTGCCATCGCTTCGTCGATGGAATTGTCCACCACTTCGTATACCAGGTGGTGAAGTCCCCTCTCCGAGATGTCGCCGATGTACATCGACGGTCTCTTACGCACAGCCTCCAGGCCTTCGAGAACCTGGATACTGTCTGCGGAATACTGCTGTTCCGCACGCTTAATCTCTTCTTGATCTGTCATTTCTGTATAACTTTTTGATATTTATTATCTTACTGAAGTCTCAGGCAGATGCCTCCGGTGAGGTGCATGCCGTGTTCCTGATGCACGGGCGATACGGGGATGCTCCTGCAGAGGATGTTGCCCCACTGCGCCCATGCCGAAAGCATCGGGCTGATGCGGTATTCGCCGTAGAGGCCCACATCGGCATAGCCCTTGACTTTGAAATCAACTGAGTTGCGCGGCGTCGCGCCCTTGATGCGGATTCCTCCGAAAATGCGGCGGTCCCAGTTGTACACCGCGCTTATGGTCGTTGCGAACGACGGCAGGTCGAGGAAACGCTTGTCGTCGCCGATGCTTGTCTTGTTGAGCTCCACCTGGGCGTCGGCGTCGAAACGCTCGGAGCGCCAGGAGAGTTTGCCGTTAAGGAACCAGGTCTTGTAGTCCCTGTAGCCGATGTAGCTTGCGCAGGCCGTGGAATCCGCATTGAAGAGGATCTGGTCCATGGCTGCCCTGGCGTAGGAAACAAAGCCTCCCTTGACGTCGTACTGCACGCGCGAAGCGATGCTTCCCCTGAGTCCCAGGGTGATGTTGAACTGCTCCACCGTGGTCTTGAGGCCCTTGAGGTCGGGGTCGCCGAAGAAGTAGGCGGTGTTCATCCAGTGGTCGCGCGTCTTGAGCGCCGAGTAGTCCTCGGCGAACTGCCTGCCTCCGAAGAAGCCGTAGACGTTGAGCACGTCGCCCCAGAGCATGAGGTTGGCGCGCACGTCGGGATAGAGGCCCAGGCTCTTGCCTCCGGTGCAGAGGGTGAGGCCGCCGCTGACGTTCAGCGGGCCCCAGTCGAACACCGCCCTCGGGGTGAGGTAATTGAGGGTGAGAGGCTCGGAGTATGCGAGGTTATAGCTGCTGCTCTGCGCGTGGATGTCGATGAGCAGGCGGATGTACTGATGATAGATTTCCGGGCCGATGGTGCCGTCGAAGAGGTAGCTGGCCTCGTTCATGCGCACCAGGTTACCGTTGCCGAAACGGTCCGTGGCGACGCCCAGGCGCACCTTGAAATCGTAGAACAGCGTCGTGGTGTCCACGTTGCTGCAGATGCGGATGCCTGCGTTGATGTCGTTGAAGGTGCTTCTGGTAAGGTAATCCTTGGAGAAGATGCCGCTGTAGGAAGCATCCCACGAAAGGTCGAAGGTTTCCTTGTTCCAGCGTCCCTCGGCTCCCATTTTCTCCTGGAAGTCGCTGCCGGTCCAGGCAGAACCGAGCGGCCTGTGATAGCGGCCGGCATAGCCGTGGAAGTCGTTGTATACCGTAAGGCGGTGCAGGCCCTTCTTCACGGGAGTGTAGACCGCGTTGAGCACGGGACGGAAGGTGAAGCCCAGTCCGGTGCGCACGAACAGCTGGTTGCCGGAATAGTCGGTCGCCTTGGGCGTTACGCGTATCGGATAGGGATCGAAGTCGTATGCTCCCTTATAGTCGGTGTTGAACACGCTGTAGTCCACGTTGGTGGAGAACTCCTGCAGGGAATCGGGCACCTGCATAATCAGGTCCATCTTGGAGACGTCCGACAGCCTGGTCTGGTAGTCGTTGGTCACCTGCACCTGCGGATTCAGGTTCTGTGCGGAAAGTTGCAGCGCCGCAAGGGCCGCCACGCTCAGTGTAAGGAATATCTTTCTCATAAGGATTCGCTGCTCTGGAGACGGTCGAGTCTCAGTTTCACATTGTCCAGCACGTCATCGCCGCCGTCTGCGGGGGTGTAACCTGCACGGATGCTCTCCCAGGTGACCTTCGCCTGGGCCTTGTTGCCCTTTTCGGCGAATGCGTCACCGAGTACTATGTATGCCTTTGCAAGCCAGTAGGACTGGCTGCCGGCCTTGGATGCGAATTCGTAGACCTTGCTCTCCACGCTGTCGAACTCTCCGCTGTTGAAGAGATTCTGGATGAGCATGTAGCTGGCCTCGGCGCCTTCGGGCGTGGATGCCTGGCGGGAGAGGTCGTTGAAGATCACGAAGGCCTCGTCGCGACGGCTGGTTGCGAGGTCGCTCTTGGCCTCGATCCAGTCGGCTTCGCGCCTGAGGTCCGCCCCGCTGCCCATGGCTTCGCGCACCGCACGGGCGGCCACAATGGCCTCCTCATATCTGCGGGCGCGGTAAGCCGAGCGCATCTTGCCCGCACGGGCGACTCCCTTGTTGACATCCATCACCGCCACGTCGGCGAGCGTGGAATAGCCGGAATAGGCGTCGTCGAAGCGCTCCAGCTCGAAGGAGAGGTTGGCGTAGTGCAGGGCCGCCATCTCCGCGAAGGAACCGTCCCTCAGCAGGCGGGGCACCTGCCTGTAGTATTCGCAGGCACGCTCCTTGTCGCCCAGGGCGCGGTACGATTCGGCCAGATAGAAGGTCGCGTCGCCCGCCTTGGCGCCTCCCGGATAATCGTCAAGGTACTTGCGCAGCGACACCAGCGCCTGGGAATAGTTGCCTGCCAGGTAAACCTGCTCGGCGGTGTTGAAGTATATCATCTCCTTCTCGGCGGAGGTCTTTCCGACGGTCAGGTTGTTGGTTTCCATATACTCTATATACTTCTCGGGCTGGCGGGTTGTCTGGTAGATGGAGTTGATGGCCAGCAGGGCCTCCTCGGAGTACTCGCTGTTGGGCATAACGGTAACCACCTGCTCGTACTGGCGCAGGGCCTTGTCGTACTCCTTCATGTTGCGGTAGGCCATGCCCTCGCCTATCATCGCCTTGGCGGCGTAGGTATTGTCCGAGGTGGAAGTCTTGAGCTTTTCGAAGCAGGACACGGCCTCGAGGTTGCGGTCGATGTCCATGTAGGCGCGTCCGAGTTCATACATCGCCTCGCTGTACATCGGGGCGTCGGTGGAAGCGCGCTTGACGTTGGCGAGCACCTTCACCTTGGAATACTTGTCGCCGGAGAGCCCGTACGCGAGCGCCTGCTGGTAGTAAGGGTAGATATGGTCGGGCGAGGAGAACTCGTTTATGACCTTCTGGTAGGATTTGACGGCCGCCTTGTAGTTGCGGCGGGCGAAATCGCAGTCGGCCCTGCGGGTGAGCGCATCCTCGCGGCTGAACGGATCGCGCGAAGCTATGTAGGCGTCGAACCACTTGGAGGCGTTCTCGTATTTGGATTCGGAATAGTACGAATAGCCGAGGTTGTAGGGCAGCATGGCGCCTTCCTGCATGCCGCGCAGCGCGCCGATGTTGTAGAGCTCGGTGTAGATGCCTGCGGCGTAGGAGAAACTGCCGCTGCGGTAGGCGGATTCCGCGAGCCAGTAGCGTGCGAGCTGGTTCATCCGGTCGTGCTTGGGCAGATAATAGCCTGCGGCCTTGAGGAAAGGCATGGCGTCGCGGTAGGAGCCGCTGGTTATGAGCTGATGGGCGCGGAGGTAGTTGGCCTTGGTGAAGTTGGACTTCTGCTCGTCGTCGAGCGTGTCGATGTGCGAGTAAGCGTCGATTGCCGCGGCGTAGTTCCTGTTGCCCAGGGCCGCCATAGCCATGTAGCTGTATATCTGGTCGCCCTTCTTGTCGGTGGAGTATTCCTTGAGGTAGGCCTCGAACACCGAATTGTCCGAGTTGATGTCGAAGGCGAGCTTGGCGTAGTTGAACCAGGCGTCCTCGCGGATGTCCTTGTTGAACTCAACGGCCTTTGCCGCCGCAAACGCATCGGCGGCAGCCACCTTGTTCTTGGTCTTGATATAGCAGTAGCCGAGATTGTAGTTGGCTATCTGGCCGAGCGAGTCGCTGCGGTCCTCCATACGCTCGAAGCTCTCGATGGCCCCCTCGTAGTCGCCGCCGGCGTAGAGCACAGAGCCGGAGAAGAAGAGGTCGGTGCGGCTGCGGGCGGCGGAGGTGTCCACCGGCTGCCTGGCGTAGAATTCCATAGCCTTGGCGGCATCTCCCTGAACGAGATAGGACTCGGACACTATGCGCGCGAGCCTGCCCTTGCGCTCCTCGGGAACCGTTTCCATCATGTCGTCGGCATGCTCGACCACATAGGCGTAGTCCTTGAGCATGAAGCGGCACTCCATTATGTAATACTCGGAGAGAGTCTTGAAGCGGGCGTCCTTTTCGGTCTGCTCGAACCAGCCGAGGGCCTCCTCGAAGTTCTTGTCCGAGTAGGCCATGAAGCCCATCTGGTAGCGGGCAGCGGCGGTGTAGGGCGACTTTGGCAGAGTATCCACTATGCCGAAGAACCTGCGGGCCTCGGCGAAATCGCCGTCGTCCATGCTGCAGTAGCCGCGCTTGAAGTTATACTCGGGGGCGTTCAGGCGCACCAGGGCGGTACCGTCCACCTTCTTGAACTCCTTCTGGGCCGCGGCATATTCCTCGGCGTCGAAGAGGTTCAGGGCGTACTGGTAGTGTAGCTCCGACGAAAGAACGGTCCTGGGATAGCGGGTTTCCAGCCTTATGATGAGGTCGGGATAGTCGGAAGTATTGGCCTTGGCGGCGCAGAGAGCCGCATAAGCTTCCGCCGCAGGATCGTCGGGAATGGCCTCGAAGATGCTGCGGGCCTTCTCGTACAGGCCGTTCT
The DNA here is from genome assembly GCA_017617495.1 of Bacteroidales bacterium. Lineage (GTDB taxonomy): Bacteria > Bacteroidota > Bacteroidia > Bacteroidales > UBA932 > Cryptobacteroides. The sequence goes on along the minus strand of JAFZWD010000026.1, from coordinate 47,252 downwards.
CGTAGAGGTCTTTTGCCCTGCGGAAACTGTCTTCGCGCGTCTGCGCGCCCGCGTACGAAAAAGCAAAAACGGATATGATTGATGCCGTCAGCAGGGACAGCGGTTTTTGAATTCGCATAAGCATTATTTTACTAACTTACAAAAATAGCAAAAATTCCTCGATTTTCGCTTATATTTGTGCAGAAAAATTACACTGTATTTATGGAGAATCCCGTCGTTTTCAAAGATGCCGACATAATGGGCGGCGATTATGTGGTCGTCCACGGTCTGAACATGGAAATCGCCAAGGGCGACCTGGTCTATATCATCGGTAAGGTCGGCTCCGGAAAAACCTCGATTATCCGCACCCTGACGGGGGAAATTCCCCTTAAGAAAGGCCACGGCGAAGTGTGCGGTTTCAAGCTCGAAGGCCTCCGCGGCAGGGACATCCCCCGCCTGCGCCGCAAGCTCGGCATAGTGTTCCAGGACTTCCAGCTGCTGATGGACCGCAGCGTGGAGGAGAACCTCGAATTCGTGCTCCGCGCCACCGGCTGGAAAAACCAGCACGAAATCGACGAACGCATCTCCCTCGTGCTCGAGGCCGTGGGCATGGGCACCAAGGCACACAAACTCCCCCACCAGCTCTCCGGCGGCGAGCAGCAGCGCATCTGCATAGCGCGCGCCCTGCTCAACGATCCCGAAATAATCCTCGCCGACGAGCCCACCGGCAACCTCGACCCCGAAACCGCCGACGGCATAATGGGTCTGCTGCTCGACTTCAACAAGGTCAAGGGCACCACGGTAATAATCGTCACCCACAACCGTCACCTCGTCGAGAGGTACCCCGGGCGCCTTTTCATCTGCGACGACGAACTCTGCACCGAGCGCAAGAAAGATGAGGTCTACGACATCATTATAGATTTATGAGACGCGCCGAGCGCTACGAGGGAATCCTCCGCTACTTCCGCGAGAACGTACCCGTCGCCGAGTCCGAACTGGTCTTCGGCAATCCCTACGAACTCCTCGTCGCGGTAATCCTTTCCGCCCAGTGCACCGACAGGCGCGTCAACCTTGTCACCCCGGCCCTCTTTGCCGCCTACCCCACCGCAGAAGCCCTCGCCAAAGCCACTCCCGAAGACGTCTACCCTTACATCAAATCCGTTTCCTACCCCAACAACAAGGCCAAAAACCTTGTCGGTATGGCACGCAAACTCCAGGGCGACTTCGGCGGCATCGTCCCGGAGGACGTCGACACCCTGATGACTCTTCCCGGCGTCGGCCGCAAAACCGCAAACGTCATTGCATCAATAGTTTACAGCCAGCCTGTAATAGCCGTCGACACCCACGTCTTCCGCGTCGCCCGGCGCCTCGGCCTCAGCCGCGGCACCACTCCGCGCGCCGTCGAACTCGACCTCGAAATGAACATCCCCGCCGACATCCGTCCCATCGCCCATCACTGGCTCCTCCTCCACGGCCGCTACATCTGCACATCACAAAAGCCCCGATGCGGACAGTGTCCGATCAGGGCATTCTGCGCCGCCGTGGGGACGGAGGCATAAAGGTAAAGGCCTTATAGTCAGCATCTTGAGATATGGTCTATGTCCTAAAACGGACAGAGACCAAAGCTTAAGTGCCAGATAATCAGCACTTTAAGCAATGGTCTTTGTTCCAAAAAGGACAAAGACCCGCAGTAAGGCGAGCCCTTTTGCGAAGCAGGAGGCAGGGGCTTGTCCCTCCCCTGCGGCGCTACTTGAGGAACTGCTTTTTGAGCGCTTCGATTTTGGCGTTGGCATCGGGGCCCTTTGTGCTGAAATAGAATTTGATTTTGGGTTCGGTGCCGGAGGGACGTACGGAAACGACGTCGCCGTCGGCGCTGAAGAACTGAAGGACGTTGCTCTTGGGCAGACCCGTCTTCTCGGGCTCGAGGTAGTCGACGACCCTGGCGACAGGCGCCCCGCCGAGATCTGCAGGCGGATTGTTGCGGTAGGCGGTCATCATCGCGGCGATTTCGCGCGTGCCCTCCACGCCCTTGCGGACGATATAGACCATAGCGTCGCGGTGCAGCCCGTACTCGGCATAAACCTTCTGCATAAGGCCATAGAGCGTCAGCCCCTGGTCGGCAGCCCACGCCGCGGTCTCAGCGATGATGCTGGCAGAAATCTGCGCATCCTTGTCGCGCACGAACTGCCCGAGGTTGAAGCCGTAGCTCTCTTCGCCGCCGCAGATAAACTCGCCGCCCTCGGCCTCCTTGCGGCGGACGACCTCGGCGATATACTTGAAGCCCGTGAGCACATCGTAGCAGGGCGCTCCGAAGCTCTCGGCAATCTCCTTGATGAGGCTGGTGGTAACGATGGTCTTGACGGCATACTTGCCCTTTCCGAGCTTGCCGAGCTCCTTCCAGCGGTTCATCACATAATAGGTCATGAGCGAAGCGGTCTGGTTGCCGTTGAACAGCACCATGCGGCCCTGCGGATCACGCACTGCGATACCCATGCGGTCGGCATCGGGATCGGTGGCCATCACCAGGTCGGCGCCCACTTCCTCGGCCTTTGCAACCGCCATTTCGAGCGCGGACTGCTCCTCGGGATTGGGAGATACGACCGTCGGGAAATTGCCGTCGGACACATCCTGCTCGGGCACATGGTAGATATGCTTGAAGCCGAGTCGCTTGAGGCACTCCGGCACAAGGCGCACGCCGCAACCGTGCAGCGGTGTGTAGACAATCTTCATGTCGGCATGACGTGCGCAGGCCTCGGGGCTCAGCGTAAGCGACAGGATATCACGCAGATAGCACTCGTCCACATCGGCCCCCATAATATCTATCGGGGCAGCGCCGGCGCCCGGAACGAACTTAACCATCGAAGGCTCGCTCACCTTGTTGACCTCGGCCACTATATCCTTGTCTTCGGGGGAAGTAATCTGCCCGCCGTCACTCCAGAATACCTTGTAGCCGTTATACTCCTTGGGATTGTGGGAGGCGGTTACCATCACGCCGGCGGTAGCGCCCTTGTGGCGGATTGAATACGAGAGTTCGGGCGTAGGACGGATATCGTCGAAAAGATAGACGTGGATGCCGTTTGCGCTCATTACGTCCGCGGTGATATGCGCGAACTCACGGCTGTGGTTGCGGCTGTCGAAGGAAACGCAGATGCTGAGGTCCTTTGCGCCGGGGAAACGGCCCAGCATGTAGTTAGCCAGGCCCTGGGTAGCCATACCCACCGTGTATTTGTTCATACGGTTGGTGCCGGCGCCCATAATGCCGCGAAGGCCTCCGGTGCCGAATTCCAGATTCTTGTAGAAGGCATCCTCAAGCCCTTTGGGGTCCGTGTCGCGAAGATGTGCGACCTCGTCTTTTGTCTGCTGGTCGAAATCGCCGTTCAACCATGCAGCAGCCTTGATTTCATACTCTTTCATATGCTATTCTTTTAAATGTTTTTGCCAGAAAAGTCTGTCTTCCTGCAGGGAATGGGCGGCCTGCTTTCCGCGATAGCCGTGCATCCCGTCGGGATATATCATGAGTTCGAAGTGCTTGCCCTGCAGCTGGAGTTCCTTGACCAGCTGGAGAGTGTTCTGGAAGTGCACGTTGTCGTCGCCCGTGCCGTGGGTGAGGCGCAGGACCGATTTGCAGTTCCAGCCGGCAACCTGCGACATTACGGTGCGCGCATAACCCTCCGGGTTCTCGGAGGGGAGGTCCATGAAGCGCTCGGTGTAATGGCTGTCGTAGAGGCGCCAGTCGTACACTCCCCCGCCTGCGATGCCGCAGCAGAACAGCTCCGGATGCAGCAGTAGCAGCAGCGCGGTGTTGGTTCCGCCGAAGCTGAATCCCTCCACTCCGATATGCTCCCCGTCCACGTTTGGCTGCTCTTTAATCCACTGGGCCCAGCGCACGAAATCAGCGATGGGAGCTGTCTGCAGGTCGCGCCACGCAAGGTCGGTGCCGGCGCGTCCGGTATGGCCGGAAACGCGCACGTCGGCCACTATGTTGATTATGCCGTTCTCCCAGAACCACTGCTCGTTGAAGCGCGGCTTGCGCCAGGTATCCGTAACATAGGCCGTGTTCGGTCCTCCGTAAATCTCGAAGTGCACAGGATAACGCTTCAGCGTATCGAAATCCCTGGGGTAGGTAATCTTTGCGAACATCGGCTGGCCGTCCTCCGCCGGGATGGAGATGACGAACGGCAGCGGAATGCCGGGCTCGGGAGCCGGGGCGTAGGGCTCCCCGAGCCTGCTGTCCCAGTCGAATTCGGGGGTGCAGGCATTGGAAAGCTTCGCCTTGATGCGCTTGCCGCCGTCCAGAATCTCGGGGTTGCGGACATTGAAGAGGGTATCCGTCAGCGCCTCTGTCTTACCCTTTTTTGAGAGGCGGTAGAGCGTGGACTTCACCCTGGAATCGCGCTGGGCGGTAAAGTAAATATTGCCTTTGGCGTCCGTGGAGATGAGTTTGGTGCGCCAGTTGGGGCCCTCGCTCAAGCGCTTGAGTTTTTTGCCGTCGTAGGAGAGGAAATAAATCTGCTCCCAGCCGGTCTCGAAGGCGCGCACCATATACAGTCCGTCCTTTGCAAAGAGCATCCCCCCTATCCAGTCCAGCCAGGTCTTGTACTCCTCGTGATAAATGGCCTTTTTGCCGCCGTCAGCGGCAGATACTGCATACAGGTCGAGGGTATTCTGCCGCCGGGGTTCGCGCTGAACATAGAGCGTGGAACCGTCCTCCGACCAGAAGGGCGTGCCGAAATACTGGTCCTGAGTGCTGTCGAAATCGGCCCACACAATATTTCCGGGAGCATCGGTATCGATTATGCCGATTCGCACCCCGGGATTCGGCTCCCCAGCCTTGGGATAGCGCATCAGCTTGAGGCTTCCGTCCTGCCCCTCAGCCGTGTAGATGGGGAAAACCGGCACTCGGGCATTGTCGAAACGGAAAAACGCGAGCCTTCGCGAATCGGGACTCCACCAGAAGGCGCGGTACTTGGACGCGCGGCCGAAAATCTCTTCGTAGTACACCCAGGAGGCATATCCGTTAAGGATTGTTTCGCTGCCGTCGAAGGTAAGGCGGGTTTCCACCCCGTCCCTCGTGCGCAGGTAGAGGTCGTTGTCCCTGGTAAAGGCGCAGCGGCTGGAATCCGGCGCCCAGGTCAGGTTCAGGACCGCGGCAAGTATTATTATGAGTTTCATACGAAGAATCTGTCGTTGAAGTTAACCAGATATACTTTCCTGACCGCCCTGGTGATTGCGGTATAGAGCCATTTGAGGTCGTCCAGGGTCTGTTCGTCCTGCCAGAACGGGCAGTCGATGAACACGCAGTCCCACTGGCCGCCCTGCGACTTGTGGCAGGTGATGGCGTTGGCGTATTTGAGCTGCAGCGCGTTGTAGTAAGGGTCCTCGCGCACCGCATCGTAACGTTTCTTTTTGCTTTTGATATTGGAGTAATCCTCCGACACGCCCTGGTAGAGCGCGTTCTGCTGCTCGTAAGTGAGCGAGGCCGACTCGGACTCGAGCGTGTCCAGGCATACCTTGGCGTCGATTTCGAGCCCGCCGTAATCCGGGAACTCCAGCCGGGCCGTGGCAAAGTGCAGTCCGTAGCGGTCCTCGTAATGCGAGATGCGCTGCAGCGTGGCGATGTCGCCGTTGGCGATGTAGTCCATCTCGTCGGTATCCTCCAGGAACTGGTAGCAGTTCTTGACTATCATAAGCTTGTCGCCCCGTACAAGGCGGTCCTCCTTGTACTGCACCGTGGAGCGGATGCCGAGGTTGTAGCGGATAGCCCGCTTGTTGGAGCGGCAGAGGATGATGGTGCCGTCCTCGCCGTAGCGGGAGTATGCGTCGGTAAGCGTTTCGATGAGTTCTCCCCCGCCGATGCGCTCCACGTCAGGACATTTGCGGATGTCGAGTTTGAGCGAGTCGAAAGTGTCCGAAACGTCCGCCCCGGCAATGAGCCTGCGGATGGCGGTGGCATTGCGGAGGATGCCCGAATCGGACGCCTGGCGCACTACGGTGGAGAGTTCGGCATAGGCCACTCCCCCGAATCCGTCCATGAACTCCGGGCAGAGGGCGGGACTGGCTTCGAGGCCGACCGGCGGCAGCTGGGCGGCATCTCCAAGAAGCATCAGGCGGCAGTCCACTCCCGAACGCACGAAGGTGATCAGGTCCGCCAGCAGATTCCCCGTGCCGAAGGCCGCTCCCCCCTGCTTTTCCTGCTCCTCTATGCCTATGAGCGACACCTCGTCCACGACGAAGAGCGTGTTCTTGGCCTTGTTGGGGCTGAGGGAGAATTTGCCGAAGCCGTCGTCGCCGACGCCTTTCTGGCGGTAGATATGCTTGTGGACGGTGTATGCAGGCCTTCCGGCGAAGGACGACAGCACTTTGGCGGCGCGTCCCGTGGGGGCCAGCAGCACGCAGTGGAGCTTGAGTTCCTCCAGCACCCCTATCACCGCCGAAACTGCGGTGGTCTTGCCTGTGCCGGCGTATCCGTTTACTACCAGGATGTCGGCGTCGTCCTCAGTGAGGAACGCAGCGGTTTTGGCCAGAAGGGCGTCCTGGCAGGATGTGGCTTCGACGTCCAGCCGTTCCAGAAAACGTTTGTAAAGGAAGTCTGCGCGGGATGTCATCTGTGCCTCCTGCTGAAGATGATGTAAAGCACGGAAAGCACCGGATAGATTTCCACTCTGCCGAGGAACATATCCAGGCTGAATATGAACTTGCAGGCCGAAGCCTCGGCGTTGTAGTTACCCATGCTGCCTATGCTGCCCACGGAAGGACCTATGTTGCACAGCGAGGCTATGCTGCCGGTGACGCAGTTTATATTGTCCGCAGAGGAGAACAGCTGGCAGCAGAAGATGGACAGGGCGAGTATTATGAAGAATACGGTAAAGTACATGATGTGCGGCGCCACGTCACCCTCGGCGAGCGGCTTGCCGTTCATGCGGATTTCCCTTATGGACGAAGGATAGATTGCGTGGTAGACCTGCTGGCGTATATTCTTGAATACCAGCAGCATACGGTCGCTCTTGAGACCGCCGGTAGTGGACCCTGCCATACCGCAGCAGAAGCACATCAGCACCAGCAGAAGCGAAGCGAAGCGCGGCCACCCGCTGTTGTCGGAAATCGCGAAGCCGGTGGACGAGGCATAGCTGAACATATGGAAGGAGCCGTCCAGCAGCGCCTGTCCCCAGGTCTGGGCCGTATTGCTTATCTTAAGGCTGAAAGCCACGGCCAGCGAAGCTGCCACCAGCCCGATGGTAAAGAACTTGAAAACGTCGTTCTTGAGCGGATTGAGCGAGCGCTTCGCCACCACCATGAACAGCATGCCGAAATGCAGCGACGCCAGGTACATGAACGCCATGGTGATGAGCGTGATGGGCAGCGAATGGAAGCTGCCGATGGACTCGGGCTGCGTGCTGAAACCGCCGTTGGCGCATACGCTGAAGGCGTGGCACACCGCGTCGAAAACCCCCATTCCGGCCAGCCAGTAGCAGAGGAATGCCGCCACGTTGAGCGAAAGGTAAACCGTCGTGAAGATGGAAACCGTCTTGTTGGCCCTGCTGCTGTAGGAATCCTTGCTGAGCGAGGAGAGTTCCATATTGGTGAGCCTCAGCCTCATGGGGCTGGAGGTCGGGATAATCAGGAGGAGGAAGACAACGACTCCCAAACCGCCGATGAAGTGGGTGCTGCTGCGCCAGAAGAGCAGGCCCTTGGGCAGGGCGCCGATATCCTCGAGGATGGTGGCTCCGGTTGTCGTAAAGCCCGAAACGCTCTCGAACCAGGCATTGATTACCGTGAAGGGCCCTCCCCAGAGCACATAGGGCATCATTCCGAAGAGGAACGACAGCAGCCACGACAGCACGATGATAACGTAGCCCTCGCGCAGCGAGATGGCGGGCGTCTTGCGCACGAAGATAAAGGGAAAGACACCCACGATCGCAGTAAGCAGGAAGCTGATGGCCAGGGGCGCGAAGGAAGTGTCCGGTCCGCCGAAAAGCGCAATCAGCGTAGCTATGAACATGAACAGCGCATCGACGAGCAATGCGTATCCGACGTTCCTGCTTATTGTCTTGAAGTTCATTGTCCGCTGTCTTCGGCCGGTTTGGCGTCGCCGCGCATGGCCGAAATGCGCCTGCGCAGGAGCTGGTTTTCGGTAGTAAGGTCCCTGATGGAGCCGTTGAGCTGCCTGAGCTGGTCGTCGCCGTCGAAATCGTAATTATACTTTCTGCCGAACGAACGGTAACCGTCCAGCGAAGAGAGCATCTTGTAGATGGGCCTCACATAGAATGTCTGCAGGAAGAAAAGCAGCAGAAGAACGAGCAGAAGGCCTACGCCCACCACCACGATTCCGGGGATTATGCTGCGGTAGAATGCGCCCTGCAGGGTTTCGGAATTGCGCGCGAGCTCGTCGTACACCGCGGCCGATATTGCGTCGATGTCCGCCGAAAGCCTGTTGAAGCGGGGCTGGAGGCGGTTGAAGTACCATTCACGCGTGTCGATGAAACGCGAAGATATGACGTTCTGCATCTCCAGCGAAGTGAGCAGGTATGCCGAGAAGGAGTATTCCACCGAGTCGGCCAGCGGGGAAATGACCGCGGCCGACAGCGAGGCGCGCAGGCTGTCGCAGCTCTGCAGGAAGGCCTTCTCGTCGAAGGGAGGGAGCTTGGCGCTCTTCTCGTCCCCGATTTCGGCAAGCACCGCCAGGTGGTATTTGCTGCTGACCTCGGAGAGCTTCTGGGCGATATTTATGCTTCTGATATTGTCTGCCACCAGATCCGACACGTAGTTGCTCATCCTGCGGTACTCCATTATGGAGATGATGCTGGATATGAGCAGCATGATTCCGATGGCGCTCAAACTCAAATATAATTTTGTCTTCAGAGACATTTTTTAAAATTTTTGCATAAACAAAACAAATATAGTGATATTTTCTTTAAATTTGCCGCAATCCACGTAATTTTTGAGCTATGACCGGACTGCAAAAAGGAATCCTGAAACTGTGCATCGACAAAGGCGCGTGCAGTATCGCCGACCTGAGCAAGGCGCTCGACATCAGCATACCTACCACCACCAAGCTCCTCTCCGAGCTTGTCGACGGCGGTTTCGTCGCCGAAATGGGCAAGGTGGGCACGAGCGGAGGACGCCGTCCCAACACCTTCGGGCTGAACCCCGACGCAGGTTACTTCCTTGGCGTAGATGTGGCCCGTCAGCACTTCCACGTGGCTATTTCGGACTTCAAGGGAGACGTTAAATTCTTCTTCCAGGACATAGCCTTCGTGCTTGAGGCCAGCGCAGAATCCTTCCGCACCATGAGCCGCAAGATCAAGGAGGTGGTGAGCGAGGCGGGGCTCGAATGGAGCAGGATCCTTGGCGTGGGCATCAGCCTCAGCGGCAGGGTGAATCCCGAAAAGGGCTTCAGCCTCAGCTACTTCGTAAGCGACGACATCCAGCTCGGCGACATTTTCCGCCGCGAGCTCGAGGCTCCCGTGAGCATAGAAAACGATTCCCGCGCAATGACCTACGGCGAGTACCGCAGCGCAGGCGGCCAGGCCGATCCCAACATGCTGTTCATCAACCTCAGCTGGGGACTGGGCATGGGTATGATCCTGGACGGAAAGCTGTACTACGGCACTTCCGGCTTCTCCGGCGAGTTCGGCCACTTCCCTCTCCTGGACAACAACGTAATGTGCCGCTGCGGCAAGATCGGCTGCCTCGAAACCGGAGCTTCCGGCTCGGCACTCACCCACTGGATCAAGCATCAGCTCAAGGAAGGCAGGCCCTCTTCGCTGTCGGCAATCTACAAGCGCGACGGCGACATCAGCCTGCAGAACGTTCTGGACGCCGTGGAGGACGAGGACGTGCTCGCTATCGAGGGCGTGGGCGCCGTGGGCGATACGCTCGGACGCGGAATCGCGGGCCTCATCAACATCTTCAACCCGGGTCTTGTTGTAATCGGAGGCCGCCTGATAGTGGGCAAGGACTACCTGATGCTGCCCATCCGCACCGCCGTCAACCGCTACTCGCTGAGCAAGGTGAGCACGGACACGCGCATAGTCTTCTCCAAACTGGGGCGCTCGGCCGCCGCGATAGGCGACTGCCTGCTCTCCAGGGACAAGTACCTGAGCCAGCTGTAAGGGCTATTCTACCGTAACTGATTTTGCGAGGTTGCGCGGCTGATCCACGTCGCGGCCCTTGGCTATTGCCACGTGATAGGCCAGCAGCTGCAGCGGAATAACGCTCAGGATAGGTGCGAAGCACTCCTCGGTATCCGGAATCTCGAACACGTAATCCGAAATCTTGCGGACATCCTCGTCGCCCTCGGTGACGATGCTGATGATCTTGCCTTTGCGGGCCTTGATTTCCTGGATGTTGTTGCGGATTTTGTCGTAGTGTCCGCGGCGTGGCGCGATCACCACCACGGGCATCTCCTCGTCTATCAGGGCGATGGTCCCGTGCTTCATTTCGGCAGCAGGGCAACCCTCTGCATGAATGTAAGATATCTCTTTGAGCTTAAGTGCTCCTTCAAGTGCAATCGGGTAGTTGTAACCGCGTCCCAGATAGAGGAAATTGCGGGCATATGTGAACACTTTCGCAAGCTCTTCGATCTGCTTGTCGTGAACCAGGATGCGGGCGATTTTGTCCGGGATGTTCTGCAGTTCGCGGATGAGCTCGGCGCAGCGCTCGGGAGAGGTTGTCCCCTTGAGTTCCGCGATGCAGATCGCCAGCAGGAAGAGCACCGTGACCTGCGCGGTGAACGCCTTGGTGGACGCGACACCGATTTCGGGCCCTACGTGGGTGTAGCAGCCGGAATCCGTGGCGCGGGGAATGGATGAGCCCACCACGTTGCAGATACCGAAGAGGAATGCTCCGGCCTCCTTTGCGAGCTGTATTGCAGCCAGGGTGTCGGCCGTTTCGCCGGACTGCGAAATGGCTATCACTATGTCGTCGTTCCTGATTACCGGGTTGCGGTAGCGGAATTCGGAAGAATACTCCACCTCAACGGGGATGCGGGTGAGTTCCTCGATTATGTATTTGCCGATGAGCCCGGCGTGCCAGGAAGTGCCGCAGGCGCAGATTATAATGCGTTTTGCCTTGAGGAAGCGCTTCTCGTTGTCGATTATGCCGGAGAGCTTCACCTGCCCGAGTTCGGGGTTAAGGCGGCCCAGCAGCGAAGCGCGCAGGGTTTCTGGCTGCTCGAAGATTTCCTTGAGCATGAAGTGCGGGTATCCGCCCTTCTCGATCTGGCTGAGATTGACCTCGAGCTTCTTGATTTCCGCCGTCTGGGGCACGCTGCGAAGGTCCGTAATGCGGATTTCCTCGCCCTTTGTCATAAAGGCGATCTGCTCTTCCCCGAGGTAGATTACTTTCTTTGTGTATTCCACGATGGGAGTGGCGTCGGAGCCCACCAGATACTCGTCCTTGCCGATGCCGATGATGAGCGGGCTGCCCTTGCGCGCGGCGATAAGCCTGTCGGGATGGGTTTTGTCCACTATGACGATGGCATAGGCGCCCACGATACTGTTAAGTGCCAGGGGCACCGCGTCCTCCAGCGGGCATGAGTGCGAGTCCATAATGTACTGCACCAGCTGTACTGCCACCTCGGTGTCGGTATCGCTCTGGAAGTGATAGCCGCGGTTGATGAGCTCGGTCTTGAGGGCCTGATAGTTCTCGATGATGCCGTTGTGGATTATGGCGAGCTTGTGGTTCTCGCTGTAGTGCGGGTGGGCGTTGGCGTCGTTGGGCTCGCCGTGGGTGGCCCAGCGGGTGTGGGCTATACCCACGGTGCCGCTGATGTCCTTGCCTGCAACCGCCTTTTCGAGGTCGGCCACCTTGCCTTTTGTCTTGTAGACCGAAAGGTTGCCGTTATTGTTCACGAGCGCTATGCCGGCGCTGTCGTATCCTCTGTATTCCAGCCTGTAAAGGCCTTTAATCAATATATCATATGCCTGCTGGTTGCCCAGGTAGCCTACGATTCCACACATATTATTCGGGTTTGTAAGAGTCTTTTAACGAAACTGTCTTGTTGAAAACGGGGGCCTCCGGAGTGCTGTCGGGATCCTTTACGTAGTAACCTGTGCGCTCGAACTGCACCGCGATGCCGGAAGCGTCTTCCAGCAGTGCGGGCTCGGCGAGGCCCTTGCCCAGAACCAGAGACTCGGGATTCAGGAAGTCCTTGTAATCCTTGTCCTCGGGCACCTGGCTCATGTCCGCCAGGGTGAAGAGACGGTCGTAATTGCGGAGCGTCACGGGAAACGCGTGGGATGCGCTCACCCAGTGGATGGTGCCCTTTACGCTGCGCCACTCTCCCCCGCCAGGACGGGTGGAGGGATCGTAGCTGCACTTGAGCTCCACTATATTGCCGGCCTCATCCTTGACAACCTCTTCGCACTTGATTATATAGGTATACTTCAGGCGCACCTCTCCGCCGGGTTTGAGGCGGAAGAACTTGTTGGGGGCGTCCTCCATGAAGTCGGCGCGCTCGATGTAGAGTTCTCCGGTGAAGGGCACCTTGCGCTTCGGGCCCTCGGGATCCGCGGGGTTCAGCGGGGCGTCGAACCACTCCACCTGGCCTGCGGGATAATTCACGAGAGTAAGTTTGACAGGGTCCTGAACCACCATGTAGCGGTTGGCGCGGGCGTTCAGGTCCTGGCGCACGCACCATTCCAGCAGCTGGATGTCCATCAGCTGGTCGCGCTTGCTCACGCCAATCTTGTCGCAGAACATCTTGAGCGCCTCGGGGGTGTAGCCGCGGCGGCGCACCCCGCAGAGCGTGGGCATGCGGGGATCGTCCCATCCGGCCACAAGGCCCTTCTGAACCAGCTCCAGCAGTTTGCGCTTGCTCATGAGCGTGTAGGTAAGGTTCAGGCGGGCGAATTCGTACTGATGGCTGGGATAGATGCCCAGGGTCTGGATGTACCAGTCGTAGAGCGGACGGTGAACGTCGAACTCAAGGGTGCAGATCGAGTGGGTAATGTGCTCGATGGAGTCGCTCTGGCCGTGAGTGAAGTCGTACATCGGGTAGATGCACCACTTGTCGCCCGTGCGGTGATGGCTGGCGTGCTTGATGCGGTACATTATAGGGTCGCGGAACATCATGTTCGGCGAAGCCATGTCTATCTTGGCGCGGAGCACCTTCTCGCCGTCGGCGTACTTGCCGTCGCGCATTTCGCGGAAAAGACGCAGATTTTCCTCGGGCGTGCGGTCCCTCCAGGGGCTGGGCGTGCCGGGTGTCTCGACCGTTCCGCGGGCGGCGCTTATCTCCTCCTGTGTCTGGTCGTCCACATAGGCCAGGCCGCGCTTGATCATATCCTCGGCCCACTCGTAGAGCTGGTCGAAGTAGTCGGAAGCGTAGAGTTCCTTCTCCCACTGGAAGCCGAGCCACTTGATGTCCTCCTTGATGGCGTCCACGTACTCGGTATCCTCTTTGGTGGGATTGGTGTCGTCGTAGCGGAGGTTGGTCTTGCCGCCGTATTTCTGGGCAAGGCCGAAGTTTATGCAGAGGCTCTTGGCATGCCCCAGATGCAGATAGCCGTTGGGTTCGGGAGGGAAACGGGTAAGAATGGATTTGACTTTGCCCGTCTTGAGGTCGTTCTCTATGATCTCCTCAAGGAAATTGAGTCTTTTCTCTTCTTCCATACACTAGTTGTTCTAACAAACTACAAATATACGTTTTTCGCCGGATTTTTGCTATTTTTGTGCTATGGTTTATTCGATGACAGGATATGGCAAGGCCGAAGTGGCCCTCGCCGCCGGAAAACTCAGCATAGAAATCCGCAGCCTTAACGGCAAAGGCACCGACATCAGCATCAAGAGCCCCCTCATCCCCAAGGAAAAAGAACTGCCACTGAGGCAGAAGATTGCCGAAGCGCTGGTGCGCGGCACCATCGACGTGTTCGTGAACCTCGAGGCGGCCGGGAGCGATAATGTCAAGGCCATCAACGCCGCGGCGGTTAAAGAGTATTACTCCCAGATAAAGGCCCTCCGCGGGGAGCTTCCCGGCTTTGCAGTCGGCAGCACGGATGTCTCCGACCGCATGAACAACGAGCTGCTGGCGGCCATCCTCCGCTTCCCCGACGTGCTGGATTCGCACAAGGCGGATGTCATCGACGAGAGCAACTGGCCCGAGGTGGAGGCCGGTTTCGACAGGGCGCTGGACGCGCTTAAAGAGTATCGCGCAAAGGAGGGAGAGGCCCTCGTAAAGGACGTTACGGGCCGCATCCACAATATCCTCGCGCTCGAAGACGAAGTGGAATCCCACGAGGCCGAGCGCATCTCCACAATCAAAGAAAAGATTCTCGCTGCGGCGGAGGACCTGCACCTCAGGCTGGACGCGGAGCGCTTCGAGCAGGAGATGATCTTCTATCTCGAGAAATACGACATCAACGAAGAGAAAGTGCGCCTGCGCCAGCACTGCAAATATTTCCTGGACACCATTTCAAACGAGCCCTGCCCCGGCAAGAAACTGGGATTCATCATCCAGGAAATGGGGCGCGAAATCAACACCACCGGCAGTAAAGCAAACCACGCCCTTATCCAGAAGGCCGTGGTCCGCATGAAAGACGAGCTCGAGAAGATCCGCGAGCAGAGTCTCAATATACTTTGATTTCGCCCATTTCCAGGCCGAAGCACCCGTCGGTGATAATGGGGACCTTCTTACCGTCGAGATCCTTTACATAGATGAAGTCATCCACGAAGGTGTGGGTGTGGCCGCCTATAACCAGGTCCACGCCGCGGGTCTGCGGAATGACATCCTGGTCCACGTCGTATCCCATGTGACTGAGCAGGATCACCATGTCGCAATGCTCCTGCTCACGCAGTACGGGCACGTATTTGTTTACGGTATTCACATTGTCGAACTGGATGATGCGCTGGGCGATAGGCGCCGCTACCATTTTACTCAGCTCGCTCTCGAAGCCGATGATGCCGATGCGGAGGCCTGCCTTTTCCACTACCGTGTAGGGCACAATCTCCTTCTGGAGGACCTCCGGGAAGGCACAGTTGGCGCAGACCACAGGGCAGTCTATCTTTGAAAGGCGCGCCGCAAGGTCCTCGATGCCGCTGTCCAGCTCGTGGTTGCCGAGGGTGACGCAGTCGTAGTGCAGGGCGTTGACCAGCTTCCCCTCCAGGCTGCCGCGCAGTTCGCTGTAGTAGGAGGTTCCCTGATGGAAGTCGCCTGCGTGCACCAGCAGCACGTTTTCGGCGCCGTAAAGGGCACGCACGCTGTCCACGAAGGCCGCGCGTTCGATAATGCCGCCCTGGCCGTCACGTGCACCGCCGCGCATGGGGTCGAAGTGGCTGTGGGTGTCGTTGCAGTGCAAAATCACAAGTTTGGGCTGCCGCGCGCAGGAAAGCGCCAGCAGGGCCACTGCAAATATTACAAGTATTCTTTTCATCGCCTATTCCTCCACTGTCATTCGTCCGTCGGTACTGTATTCCAGGTTCTTTCCCGCCGCGGTGAGGGCACGCACGTCGGCAAGCACCGCGTCGCCTATCAGCACGTCGGTAATAACATAGTCGCGGGCTCCCCGCGCCAGTTTGTAGCCGTCGCCGCCGTCCAGCAGGAAGTCGATGGTGGCAACCCCGTACCAGCGCCCGTCGTCCAGGGGCTCACCCCCGATTTCGGCACTGACCAGCTTGCCGTCCCTGATTACCACACGGCCGCCGGAGATGCACTGGGGCTTGTTTTCGGCCATATATTCAAGCGCCGCACGGATGTCGCTGCCCTTGAGCTCGAGCCAGGTAAGGTAGTTCTTGAAAGGCAGCATCGACACCAGGTCGTCCAGCAGCACGTCGCCCGCGGGAATATCCACGCGGATGCCTCCGGTATTGGTGAACGCGAAGTCCACGCGCCGTCCGGTAACCTTTGCCACGTCCGCAGCGAGCCTGTCCACGATGAAGTCGAAGAGCTCGCATTCGGGCCCGCGGCGCACCAGGTCCTTCGGAGCGTAGGCTATAACCTCTTTGAGGCGGGCCATTTCGGGCTGGACGCCGATGAGCGCCTCCGCCACTGCGGGAGTGCTTCCGCTGTCGAAACTGCGTCCGTTCGGCGAAGTGTAAACCCCGTCCTCAACCACGCCCAGAGTCTGGGGCACATTGTCGGCAGAGGGGCATTTCACCCCGGTGCGGCTGCCGTCCATCACATGCTTCTGCCATTTGAAGCAGAATCCCCCGGAGCATGCCGGGAGCAGCGCGAGTGCAAGCGCTGCCGCAATTACTTTTGCCTTAACCATTTCCAGAGGTCTTTCCAGGTTGATTTCTGACCGAAGATAAGGATGCCCGCCTTGTAAATCTTGGCGGATGCCCAGGCTATCGCCAGGAAGGTGACCAGCAGCAGGGCCACCGACAGCAGTATCTCCCATGCCGGCACCCCGTAAGGAATGCGCGAGAGCATCACAATCGGCGAAGTGAAGGGAATCATCGAGCCCCACCACACCAGGCCGCTGTAGGGATTGCGCATGGCGATGAAGGAGATGAAGAAGCCAATCACGAGCGGGATGGTCGCGGGCAGCTGCAGCTGGGTGCTGTCCGCTTCGTTTTCGACTGCCGAGCCGATGGCGGCGAACAGTGAGGCGTAAAGCAGGTATCCCAGCAGGAAGAATACCAGGAAGCATCCGAGCAGGGTGCCCCAGGGAATGTTGGCCAGCGTGGTTACGATAACCGACATCTGGTCGGGCTCCTGGGCAGTCACCGCGCTCAGGTCGAGCGTGCCGGCGTCCATGCCGGGAGCTGCCATCTGCATCATCTGGGCGGTCTGATCGGGGCTTGCGGCCTTGACCATGTCGCCGAAGCCGAACACCGCGTTGCCGGCGAAGAGCAGCACTCCCGTGAGGATAATCCACAGCAGGAACTGCGTCAGGGCCACCAGGGCGATGCCTATGATCTTGCCGAACATCAGGTCGATGGCCTTCACCGACGAAACTATTACTTCAATTACGCGGGAGGACTTCTCCTCGATTACGGAACCCATTACCATGCCGCCGAAAATGGCGATGAACATGTAGATGAACATGCCCAGGATCATCGAGATTATCATGTAGATGCCGGATTCCGAAACGGTCTCGCGGCCGTCCTCGCCGAGGGTGAATTCCTTCACCTTGACGTCGGCCTTCACGTCCTTGAGTATCTTGTCGAGGCCGGAGATGTTGTAACTGCGTATGCGGTAGTCCTCCACGGCCTTGTTGACCTTGGAACGCAGGGCTTCGGAGAAGTCCACGCCGGCCGGCTTCTTGCTGTAGGTCTGCACGCCCACGGAAACTGCCGAATCCAGGGGGCTTATCTGCACCAGGACATCTATCCCGAGGGCCTCCAGCGAACTTTTGAGGCTGTCCGGGTTGGCGCCGCTGAAGTCGCGGTATTCCGCCGCTTCGCCGCTCACCAGCCAGGGCATCACGATGCCGGAATTGTCCACCACTGCAACCACCTGCTTCTTCTCCTTGGTATTCATCATCAGAATAGTGGGGAGAGTGCACATCACCGCAAAGAGAATGGGCACCACGAAGGTGAGAATCAGGAAGGATTTCTTCTTGACGCGTGTTGTATACTCGCGTGCTATTACCAGATTTATAGTGCGCAGATTCATATTCTGTCCTCCCCTGTTACAAGTTTGATGAAGATGTCGTTCATGCGGGGCATCAGCTCGCGGTACGCGTTGATCTGGACGCCCTTGTCGATGTACGACTGAAGGGTGGCGCGGCCGTCCGTCTCGCGGGGCAGGACCTCGGTGTGGCGGCCGTCGGCGTCGGTGTAGATGAGTTCGATGTTGTCGTTGCCGTAGCGGCGGCGGATGTCGGCGAGCTCGCCGGTGATGACCAGCTTGCTCTTGTTGATGAGGGCGATGTCGTCGCAGAGCTCCTCGACGCTCTCCATGTTATGCGTGGAGAGGATGATGGTAGCGCCCTCTGCCTTGAGCCGGAGTATCTCCTGGCGGATGAGCTCGGCGTTCACCGGGTCGAAGCCCGAGAAAGGCTCGTCGAGTATCATCAGCGAGGGCCTGTGAACCACCGTGGTGATGAACTGGAGCTTCTGGGCCATACCCTTGGAGAGCTCCTCCACCTTCTTGTTCCACCAGTCCTGGATGCCGAAGCGGATGAACCAGTCCTTGAGCTCCCTGAGCGCGTCGGAGCGGCTCATGCCCTTGAGCTGGGCCAGGTACAGGGCCTGTTCGCCTACCTTCATCTTGCGGTAAAGGCCGCGTTCCTCGGGCATGTATCCTATCTTTTCGACATCCTTCTGGGTGATGGGTCTGCCCTTGAAGATGACTTCTCCCCCGGTGGGGATTGTGATGCGGTTGATAATGCGGATAAGCGTGGTCTTGCCGGCGCCGTTGGGGCCGAGCAGACCGAATATCCGGCCTTCGGGGATACTTACGCTCACGTGGTCGAGAGCCACTTTCTCCCCGAAATTCTTGCAGACTTCCCTGCATTCGATAATTGCCATAAGCACGTTCGTTTTTAATTCTTACAAATATAGCAATTTTTACTATCTTTGTAAAGGTATGGCCAAACAGGAAAAGGTTAACGCGGCGCAGCAGTGCAAGGCTCTCATCGAGGAGGTCAAGGCGGGTGTTTTCAAGCCCGTGTACCTGCTTATGGGAGAGGAGCCCTACTACCCCGACCTGCTCTGCAAGGCCATCCTGGACAACTGCATCGACGAGTTCGGCAAGGACTTCAACGAGACCGTATGCTACGGCGCCGATGTAACTGCAGACCAGGTGATTACGGCCGCAAGGCGCTTCCCCATGATGGCCGACAGGCAGCTCGTGGTGGTGCGCGAGGCCCAGCTCCTCAAGGGCCTGGAGGAACTTGCAGTCTACTGTGAGAATCCTCTCGACAGCACTGTTCTGGTGCTGCTTATGCACGGAGCCTCCGCAGACAAGCGCAAAGCCCTCTACAAGAGCGTGGTAAAAAACGGCGTGGTGCTGGAATCCAATCCGCTTCGCGACTACGAAATTGCCCGCTGGATAGGCGAATACTACGCCTCACGCGGCCTCAGCATCGACCCCAGGGCCGCCGCGCTGCTCGGCGAATCCGCAGGCACCGACCTCTGCCGCATATCCGCCGAGACCGACAAACTGCTCAAGAATCTCCCCGAAGGGGCAAAGAACGTGAGCGTCGCCGACATCGAGAAGAACGTTGGCATCTCGCGCGAGTTCAGCGTCTTTGAGCTCACCAGGGAACTCTTCTACAAGAACGGCCCTAACGCGCTCAGGATTGCCGCACGCATTGGTGACGGCGCCCGTTTCGCCATGCCGATGGCGGTGAGCATGCTGTATACATCCTTCTACAAGCTGCTGAAGTATCACGCACTGCTGCAGGCAACCCGCAACAACCCTTCGCCCGCCGAAAAGGGAGCCCTGCTGGGCAATCCCTATTTCTTCCGCGAGTACGACGCGGCCGCCCGCAACTACGGCATGCAGGCCACCATGGCGATAATGTCGCTGCTTTGCGAGTACGACTATCTTGGCAAGGGCGGTGACGGCGGAGCTACGGCCCAGGGCGAACTTCTGGTGGAACTCACCGCTAAAATCCTCGCGCTATGACCTGTTTCGATCCCCTTCGCAAGAAAGAAGTGGCCGCGACGCCCGAGGAAAAGGTGCGCCAGTGGTTTATCGCCACGCTCAGGGACAGCGCGGGAGTGCCTCTGCATATGATGATGAGCGAAGTGCCGCTCGCTTTCGGGCAGAAGCCCCTGCGGGCGGACATAGTGGTTTACCGGCGCGACCTCTCCCCCGTCGCGATTGTGGAATGCAAACGCCCGGACGTGACGCTCAGCCCCATCACTGCGGAGCAGGCGCTGCTCTATCACGGGGTGCTGGGAGTAAACTGGATAATGCTGACAAACGGCAAAAGCACATATATTTATAAAAGGAACGGGGACGGCTTCGCCGCGGCGGACCATCTTCCGTCCTGGAACGAAATGACTCAATGAACGGTCTGGAGCAATATGTGGGCAAGGAAATCTTCCGCATCGTGCGGGAGACGGCCAGGGAACGGGGCGTACGCGCTTTCGCCATAGGCGGATACGTGCGCGACTGCTTCCTGGGCAGGCCATGCTCCGACATCGACATAGTGGTGGAAGGCAGCGGCATCGATTTCGCGCGCGCCGTCGGCGAGAAAACCGGCAGGTATGTGTCGTATTTCAAGAATTTCGGCACGGCCATGCTGCATTACGAGGGCGACGAGATTGAGTTCGTGGGGGCCCGCAAGGAGTCCTACAGGCGAGAATCCCGCAAGCCCATTGTGGAAAACGGCACCCTGCGCGACGACCAGCTGCGCCGCGACTTCACCATAAACGCCATGGCCTTTTCGCTCAACGACCAAGACTACGGCGCCCTGGTGGATCCGTTCGGAGGCATCCGCGACCTTGCCGACGGCATAATCCGCACGCCCCTCGACCCGGACACAACCTATTCCGACGACCCTCTGCGCATGCTCCGGGCGGTACGCTTCGCATCCAAGCTCAGCACGCCCGAGAGGCGCTTCCGCATAGTTGACGAGTCGATGGAATCCATGCGCAGGATGGCTCCGCGCCTGGAAATCCTCTCCCGCGAGCGCATTGCCGAGGAGCTTAACAAGATGCTGGTGTGTCCCGTGCCTTCAATTGCCTTCAAGCTGATGGACGAGGCCGGCCTGCTGCCCTTCATACTCCCCTGCCTCGCCGCGCTCAAAGGCGTCGAAACCATCGACGGACGCGGTCACAAGGACATCTTCTCGCATACGCTGATGGTGCTGGACAACGTGGCGGCTGCCGATGTAAAGGCTTCTTTCGAGCATCCCGACACAGTCGGATGGCAGGGCGGGAGTCCCAACCTGTGGCTGCGCTGGGCCGCGCTTCTGCACGATGCAGGCAAGGCTCAGGTCAAGCGCTACGATGCCAAACTAGGCTGGACCTTCCACGGCCACGACATCGTGGGCAGCCGCATAGTCCCCAGGGTATTTGCCGCCCTCAAGCTCCCGCAGGACGAAAAACTCAAGTACGTACGCAAACTGGTCTGGCTGCATATGCGGCCTATAGCCCTTGTGGATGAGGAAGTTACGGATTCGGCGGTGCGCCGCCTGCTGTTCGACGCCGGCGACGACATCGACGATCTCATGCTGCTCTGCGGAGCCGACATCACCTCCAAGAATCCGGAGAAGGTGGCGCGCATCAAGGGCAATTTCGAACTGGTCGCCCGCAAACTCGTGGAGGTGGAGGCCAAGGACGCCCTGCGCAATTTCAAGAATCCCGTCACCGGCGACTATATCATGGAAGTTTATGGTCTGGAACCCTGCAGCACCATAGGCCAGATCAAGGAATACGTAAAGAACGCCATCCTCGACGGCGTAATCGGCAACAATTTCGAGGAAGCGGACGCGCTGATGCGCGAATATGCCGCGGGCCTCGGACTCAAACCGTGCAAATAGACGCATTCATAGACTATGTTTCCAGCGTGAGGCGTTACTCGCCCCGCAGCTGCGCGCTGTACCGCGAGGTGCTGGAGCGTTTCGAGGCCTTCGCACAGGCCGAGCCGGACACTGTGAATGTGCGCAACTACGAAATAGAACTGCTTGATACCGAAGGAATTGCGCCCAAGACGGTAAACCTGCACTTAAGTATCCTTTCGAGCTATTGCAAGTTCCTTGTCAAGAAGGGGATTATGGCCTCCAATCCGGTGCGCCTGGTGCCCAAGCCGAAGGTTGAAAAGCGCCTTCCTGTCTTCTATCGGGAAGATGCCCTCGACCGCTATTTCGAGGCTTCCGCCCCCTGGGCTTCGCAGGATACGCTGGACCTGCTTCTGGCTACGCCAAAGGGGCCTTCGGCCGACGACCTTTACGAACGCAGGCTGCGCCGGCTGATCCTCGCCATGCTGGCGGACACGGGCATCCGCCGCAGCGAAATTATCGCACTGGACTGCTCTTCGGTGGACTTCGCGCGCAGGACTCTTTCCGTCCGGGGCAAGGGCGACAAAATGAGAATTATCCCCCTCGTCCCCTCGCTTTGTGAAGAAATTTCATTATATTTGAAAGCAGCCGACTATATTACGGGTGCGGCAAGGACGGCGGAAACCCCGCTGCTCCGCACGTCCAAAGGACGCCGCCTGTACCCCGTGTATGTGGATCGGGCCGTAAAAGAAGAACTTGGCAGTGCCCAGGGCATAACCGGACGCAAGTCCCCACACGTACTCAGGCACAGCCTGGCGAGCGGACTCCTGGAAAAAGGCACGGACCTCAATTCCATAAAGGAACTGCTCGGACATTCTTCGCTCGCGGCAACCCAGGTCTACACCCACGCCACTATAGAAAGGCTTAAGAACGTATACGACAACGCCCATCCAAGGGCACATAAAAACGGAGGTAACAATGGAGATTAAAATCAAAACTCTCAAGTTCGACGCCGACCAGAAACTGGTCGCTTACGTCGAAAAGAAGGTCGCAAAACTCGACAAGTTCTTCAAGGGAGGCAGCGACCTTGCCGATGTAACCCTGTCCCTGCTCCACGAACCGGAGAACAAACAGGCCAAGATTCAGATTCACGTACCCGGCGAGGACCTCGTCATCGAGCGCAACGCCGACACCTTCGAGCAGGCAATCACCGACTGCGTCGATGCAATGAAGGAAAAGCTCACCCGCACGAAGGAGAAGAAGTTCGATAAGTAAGATTCATAAGGATTGCAAATAAAGTTTTTTTACTATATTTGCAGTCCTTTTCGGAAAGATGCTCGAGTGGCTGAAGAGGCGCGTCTGGAAAGCGCGTGGCCGCCCAAAGCGGCTCCAGGGTTCGAATCCCTGTCTTTCCGCTCCAAACAAAAAACCGCTGCACTGATGTGCGGCGGTTTTTTTGTGCTTAGGCCTCTTTGCTGCCGGTATCTCCGTACCCGTAACCGTAACCCTGCTTCTGGCCGTAGCCGTAGCCATAGCCGTAGCCGTAACCGTAACGGTACTTGTTGGCCTCGATGTCAAGGTCGTTCAGGATTATGCTGAGGTCCTTCATACGGCCGACAACCATATCCTGGATGTCGCCGAGCAGGTTCAGAGGAGTATGGTCCGCACGGACGATATACAGAGTTGCGTCCACGAGCGAGTTCACCAGCATGGAATCGGAAACCGGCATGCAGGGAGTCGTGTCGATGAGCACATAGTCGTAGTGCTGGCGGAAGTACTCGATCATCGCCGCAGGCCTGTCGGAGGACAGGAGTTCGGTCGGGTTCGGAGGAACGGGACCTGCGAAAATCAGGTCGAGATTCTCGGAAACGCCGCTGTTGATAACCATATCGGCAGGATTCTCGGTCTGGCCGATAAGGTAACTCACCACGGTGTTCTTCGGGCCGGCTTCCACATCCGGGAAGAGCTTGCGCAGCGTAGGCTTGCGGAGGTCCATACCTATCAGCAGCACTTTCTTGCCCGTATGGGAGATGGAAACCGCAAGGTTGGACGAGATGTAAGACTTGCCTTCGCCCGGGATGGACGAGGTTATCTGGAGCACCCTGGCGTCGGTGAGGAACTTCAGGTTGGAACGAAGCATCCTGAACGCCTCCGAGAAGGTATCGCGGCCGTCTTTGACGATGAGGCTGCCTGCATTCTCGCGCTTGCGCGGGAGAGTCGCGATGATGGGAGCCTTTACGATGTCTTCCACATCCTTCTTGGTTTCCACCTTGGTGCGCAGGTTGGTCCTGAGCCACACCGTTGCGGGAGGTATGCAGCAGCCGAGGATAAGGGCAATCAGGTATATCTGCACCGCCTTGGGGCTGACCGGCTTGGGGCTTCCGAAGGAGGCCTCGATGATACGGAAGGCGTCGCCCTGCTCGTACACTGCAATCTGGGACTCTTCCCTCTTCTGCTGGAGCATGAGGTAAAGAGGTTCGATAATCTCGAGCTTGCGGGACAGCTGCTGGATCTCGTACTGCTGTTTGGGCATTGTCGACATCTTGCTCTGGCTGTGACGCACGTTCTTCTCGAGTTCACGCTCGCGGATGGTGTATACGTTTGCGAGGTTGTTGATGGACACCTCGATTGCCTTCTTGCTGTCTTCGAGCGAGGAGCTCATGCTCAGCACGCGGGGGTTGCTGGCGCTGGAGTTCGCGATAAGGCGGTTGCGCTCCGCAACGAGGGTGTTGTACTGGGTGATGACGCTGTTGAGTCCCGCGTCGCTCACGCCAACGTTCGAAGGGATAACCCTGTACTCCCCTGCCGGAGTGGAATTCAGCTGGTCCGAAATCATGCTGAGAATCCTCTTCTGCACCTGCACCTCGATGAGTTTGTCCTGATACTGCTTGTCGGACGAAAGGGTGAGGTTGGCCTGGGAAGAAAGGTCGATGACCGTATTCTTTGTCTGGTATTCCTTGACGCTCTCCTCGGCGCTTGCGAGTTCGGCGGAAATTTCCGCGAGACGCTCGTCGATGAAGTTGATGGTGTTGATGGTGGCCATGTTGCTGTACAGCCTCGACTCCTCGTTATTGCGCAGAATCAGCGTATTGAGGATGTCATCGGCCCTCTGGGGCTTGCTGTCGAGCAGGCTCACGAGCACCACGTCGCAGGTATTAAGGTAGGAATAGGTCTTGGTATTGCCCTGCACCTCGGTGGTCATGTTGCCCACGAAGGCCTCTGCGGCCCTGAAGGGATTCACCCAGGAGCAGATGTATTTGGCGTTGGGATCGGGGGTTCCTACCTCGGAGAGGGAAACCACCAGGCTGGTGCTGCCCACCACGAGAGTGTCGCCGTAGGCATAGACCTTCTTGCTCTTCTTGAGTTCATGCTTGCCCACGCGGGCCTCGATGACGGAGAATTTGCCTTCTTCCCCGATGTTGCGGAACTTGATCATCGCCGCCTGGGGCAGATATGCCTTGGGGCGAAGCGAATCGGCTATCACCTTGAACTCGAAGGGGCTGTCCTTGTAGAATTCGGTCCTTGTCTTGATGGGGATGAAATCCCTCACTGATGCCAGCCTCTCGTCGCCGATGGGGAGCTTGATGCGGTAGTAGCGCGTGTTGAGATTGAGTTCCTCGACCACCTTCTTCATGAGAGAGGGGCTCTTGAGGATGAAGAGTTCGTTGTCAATCTTCTTGCGCACGCGTGTACCTGTCATAGAGGTGAGCATGGAGAGTTCGCCGGTGGAACCGTCGTCGCGGTTCAGCATGATCCAGGAAGTGCGCTGGTAAACGGGGCTCTGCTTCTTTACGGAAATGAACGCAAAGATGAACGCCACCGCTGCACTTGCCAGGATCCACCACTTCAACCTCAGCACGAAGTCGAATATCTCGCGGAAGGATGCGCTCTCGGGATTGCTGCTTTCAAGGGTTTTATTTGTATTTTCGCTCATATTACTTGTTCTGGTTCTTGATGACGATGGCGAGGGAAATAACCGACACGGTAGTGGTGACTGCGGACAGCGCTGCCGACCAGAGGTTGGTGGCTGCGGTTGCGGAAGCAATCCTCATGGAGCTTGCCGGCACGTAAATCACGTCGTTCTGCTGCAGATAGAAGTAAGGGGACTCCAGGATGTCGCTGTTCTTGAGGTTGATCACATGATGAGTCTGCACTCCGTCCACTTCGCGGATCAGGATGATGTCGTCGCGCTTTGCGGTAAGATTGAGGTCACCGGCACGGCCGAGGGCCTGGAGAATGTTCACCTTCTCGGAATCGAAAGTGTAGGTTCCGGGGGCCTTGACTTCGCCCATGACGGTAATCTTGTAGTTGCGGAAGGCCACATACACGATAGGATCCTTGACGTCCTTGCCGATTTCGGTGGTGAGGTACTCCACGAGCTGGTTGCGGGTCATGCCTTCGACATGGATCTTGCCCAGGATGGGGAACTCGATGTTGCCCTCGCTGTCCACCAGGTAACTGAGGGTGGAGCGGTCGGGATCCGTGACGCTGGTCGTCTGGCCGATTTCGGCTATTGTAAGGTTGTAGGGGGCGGTAACGCTCTTGTCCGCGCCGCTCACGAGGATGGTGATCCTGTCGTCCTTCTTGATTATCGCCTCGTACTCGTTGGTGAGTTTGCCGAGCTGACGGTCCTGAATGTCCTGAAAATAAAGAATCTGTTTGGATGTGGTGCATCCGCAGAGCGCCACGAAGGCGGCTGCCAGAATCAGGAGTTTGCTTCTATTTAGCATCGTTGTCTTATTAGTTTCACAAAAACGGCACCTCAATGTGCCGAATTGCAAAGATAACAAATATTTTGTTATTCCGGTCACTTTGCATATCTCGTTTTATTGTGCTACTTTTGCGTTGCTATGAAAGGAATCCATTTTATGCTCGTCGCCCTGGCCATTGTCGCCTGCGGCGGTAAATCCGACACCGACACGACCGTGACTCCCCCTACTCCTTCCAAGCCCGAGGCCCCTGCGGCCGACGACGGCTGGGAGCTTGTCTGGGAAGATAATTTCGACGGCACGGCAATAAACAGCGCCAACTGGGCACGTGTCAGATATGGCACACCGGACTGGCAGAATATGATGGCCCCGAACCGGGCGGACCTCGCATATATCGAAAACGGCGAGCTGGTGCTGCTGGGCAAGGTCAACGACCACAGCGGCAGCGAAACCACGGCCTATGTCACTGGCGGCGTGCAGACCGAGGGCAAAAAATACTTCAAGCTTGCCAGGTTCGAAGTCAGGGCCAAATTCAACTGCGCCCAGGGCTTCTGGCCGGCCATCTGGCTGATGCCCAATGCGAATGTCCAGTGGCCGAAAGGCGGCGAAATCGACATAATGGAGCACCTCAACTCCGAGAATAAAGTCTACCAGACCATCCACTCGTATTATACCCAGTACGTCAACAAGAACACCTCCCATTCCGTAGAGAAGGGCATCAGGCGCCTGGACTGGAACACTTACGCGGTGGAAATCTGGGAAGACAAGATCTGCATGTTTGTCAACGACGAAAAGACCTACACCTATTCGAAAATGGAGGGTGTGGAATACCAGTGGCCGTTTGCGGACTACAGTTATTATCTGATTCTTTCCAACCAGCTCGGCGGCGAATGGGTCGGCGAAATCACCGCCTCCCAGCTCCCCTCAGAACTCCGCATCGACTGGGTCCGCGTCTATCAGCGCAAGCAGGAGTAAGGGCTACCTGCGCCGCAGTTCCCAAAACGCCACTGCGGCAGCGGCGGCCACGTTCAGGGAATCCACATTGTTTTTCATTGGAATGCGGACGACATAGTCCGCTTCGGAGATGGTCTCGAGCGGCAGGCCATCGCCCTCGGTGCCCATTATCAGCGCCAGGCGGTCGATGTTTTTCAGGCTCGGGTCGTCCAGCGTAATGCTCTGGTCCGTCAGGGCCATTGCGGCGGTCCTGAAGCCATATTCGTGGAGGGAGTCGACCGGAGCGTCCAGCCACGTCCAGGGCACCTGGAACACTGTTCCCATGGAGACTCTCACAGCGCGGCGGTTCAGCGGGTCGCAGGTCGTCCGCGTCAGCAACACGGCATCTACCCCCAGGGCGGCCGCAGAACGGAAAATGGCTCCGATATTGGTGGTGTTGGCAACGCTGTCTATCACCACCACAAGGCGTGCGTTGCGAAGGACCTCCTCGACGGACGGCAGTTTGGGCCGACGCATCGCGCACAGGACGCAGCGTATCATCGGGAAACCGGTAAGTTGTTTCAGCAGGTCGTGGCTTCCGACATAGATGGGGATGTCCCCTACCCTCTGCACGGCCCGGGCCGCTATGCCGGTCAGGTGCTTTTCTTCGGTAAGCATCGCAAATGGCTCGTATCCGGCATCCAGGGCAACGTCGATGACCTTGCCGCTCTCCGCAATGAACAATTCCTCGGCGACCAGACGTTTGTCGCACAGCTGCGCCTCGGTCAGCGAGGAGAATATCTCCACGCCCGGATCCGAAAGCGAATTGATATGTATGACCGGCATATCCCTGCGATTTCCACAAAGATAATCAAAAAAGCCCGTCGCAAAACGGGCTTTTTTTAGTACTCTTCCTCGTTAAATATATAGATTAGTTTCTGTAAGCTGTTTAATATCAATATGTTAGCACTGTGTTCAAAAACTCTGGATAGCCATTAGGGTAGTCTGGAGCAGGTTATTAGCCACCGGCTGACACTAATAATTCAAATGAACTATCCAATCTCTATTTAGATTGTAGCTCCTCCATACGAGCCCTCTCGACGGAAAGAATATTGGACTCTATTGGGCATAAGAACACAAATGGTTTATTAAACCAGGCAAGTCCTCTTGCATTTACCCATTCAACAATGTCAACCAAGTGACTTACATCAAACTTGGCTTTTGACAGGTCATTACTCTTAATTAAAAGCACTTCGTCTTCTTCCAGAAAGACCTTTGTCATCTTAGCTTCTGGTTCACGTAGGTATGACAGACAATCAATCAAAGCATCCCCATTCATTCCATAAAAATCGGGGAATCCTAGCTTTTCCTTGAATGCCATATGCAGTTCTTTCTCCTTGAGACCCTTACAATCTATCTGTATAGTTTTGAACTTCATCTGCCCGTTATTTACTAAAACCGTTCTTCAGGAATTCCACAAACGGTATGTGAATAATACCCTCCCACTTGGAAGAATCCATATAGGGAGTCATTGAGATTACATACTTGGGATAGTTGTCTTTGATAGGAAGCAGGTTGCCGAATTCCCGATTGAAGGTCTTCTCCTCGGTAATGAGATAGGCAGCCTGAACATAGACTATTCCATCTCCTTTTGTTCCTACGAAGTCAATTTCCGTGCTGTAAAGCTGTCCCACCTTGACTTCATAGCCAAGGCGCACCATTTGCTGATACACCAGGTTCTCCACAATCTTCTCGATGTCATTCGCCCTGCGTCCTCCGACAATGAAATTGCGTATGCCCACATCGCCAAAATAGAACTTGTCGTTTGTTTCCAAGATCTTCTTTCCATGAATGTTATACCTGGGAACAGATGCGGCCAGATACGCCTCGGTTATGGCTTTCATATATTTGAGGATCAGGTTTTTTGATACCTCACTCTCATTGGAAGCCATGTAATTCTGGATACTGGTGGCCGACATTGGCTTGCCGATGTTGTCGGCAATAAAGAGGATAAGATTCTCTAGGAAGGGCACATTGCGGATATTCTTCCTACGAATAATATCCTTAACCAAGATGGTGTTATACACGCCCTGGAGATAGTCATTGACGGTCTCCGGGTTGTCCAGTCCGAAGGGACGCAGTCCGGGAAGGCCACCGTAATTAATGTACTTGTTCATGGCCGCCTCGCCATCCTCAAGACCATGGAATTCAAGAAACTCCGGGTAACTCAGTCCTTGGATGAAGACCTCTACATACCTGCCGGACAACATCGTCCCCAAGTCACTGGAAAGGATTTCCGAATTGCTACCGGTGACTACCACATCTATATAAGACTCGTTGTAGTAGTTTCTAAGGCCACGTTCAAACTCTTCGATTTCCTGAACTTCATCTATAAGAAGGTAGTTGTGCTTTGATTTGTTCAGGCGCTCATCCACATAATAGACGAGGTCCTTATATGTTGCAATCGTATCAAAGGCTGTCTTCTCCTTATCTATATAGATGACATTGGCATTCGGATCCTGCTGCTTACGGGCCACAAGCTCCTTCATCACATAGCTTTTCCCCACACGGCGCTGGCCGGTGAGGACAATCAGAACTCCCTTTCCGAGAAGCTTCTCCAACTTGGAGTAGTAGTTGGGTCTTGAAATCAAGTCCATTATATCCTTGTTTTACAAACGCAAAGGTAATCAAAATTTGTTAATTATACTAAACAAAACGAAAGGAAATTTCTTTTTGTTCATTAAACCGCATAGTTTTGGGTGAGACCATTTTCTGTTGGTAACAATTTGATACCAACTCAAAGCCTGCAACGAAAATGCGTCAACCTGTCCCTCCATGTCCTTAAAAGACCATCGGTCATGACTCATAGAATCACACCCGATGCGCTTAAATTCTTGTATTTCAGAGAGTTAACTACCTAATATTCCTCCGCGAATATATGGAGTGAAGTCTGTAATCTGGTTATTATCAGGCAATTACACTTGTGTTCAAAAACTCGGATAGCCACTGGGGAAGTCTGAGGCAGGCTAAGAGCCTCTAATTGACATGGTAACTCCCTATTTTACTATCCCTGACTTATCTTGTATAGACACTCACCAGAGGGAAGGACTATTGCAGGTTGTTTGTAATCGTCTCCTTCTTTGTCCCAGGGTTCAGTATAGATGTCGAAATCGACCTCGGCATTATTCAAATCGGCAAGAAATGAAATGAACTTCTTATCCATGTGAAGAACAGGGAATGTGTAAGTGTCAGTGATACCATCAATCACAACTTGTACATAAACCCTGATGCCATGAGCCTTACAATATTCTCCCAATTGCTTGGAGTTCTTTATTGCTCTCATCAATTTGTTATACTGTCTTTGCACAATCTTGCCATGTGATGCTGGCAAATGATACTCAAAAGAGTTATGCTTACTAATCCGAACCCTTTGTTGTTCTCCCTTGACCTCTATGTTTGTTGGCTCTATTCCAGCCAACTTGGAGATTGCCTGGAAATCCATTTTCCTGCCAGTGTAGAAGACAATATAAACTCGAGTAGTAGTCATGATACAAAGATAGCAATTATTACTTACTATTCCTTTTCTTTCAGGGATAGTCCCAAAGTGCTTGAATAACCAAAAACTGCCAAGGAATCAACCTTGGCAGTTTTGTAGTTTATTGATTTTCAATATATTATCAAATCAATATTCTTCCTCGTTAAAGAAGAAATCTTCTTTGGTAGGATAGTCGGGCCAGATGTCCTCGATGGTTTCGTATATTTCGCCGTCGTCTTCGAGTTCCTTGAGGTTCTCGATAACGTCACCGGGGGCGCCTGAACGGTTGGCGTAGTCGATGAGTTCGTCTTTTGTCGCAGGCCATGGAGCGTCGTCCAGGCTACTTGCTAATTCGAGTGTCCAAAACATATTTCTCTATATTGATTTCGCAATTTTCGCGCAAATATAGAGAAAATATTCATTATTTGTACATAAACCTCTTGATACTCATCTTGGGGGTCTTCTCGAAGGGAGCCGTAACCACCTCGACCTTGGTAATCTGGCTGTATCCCGGGAGGTGCCTGTTGGCCTCTACGCGTACCCTCTCAGGGATGTCGGAGATGCTCTCTTCGTCCAGGCCGGCCTTGCGGATGGCTTCTGCATCGAGATAAACCAGAGCCACGAGCTTTGTGGAACGGTCCACTACAACGCTCTCTGCCACGAAAGGACGGGTGTTGACGATGGCCTCGACCTCCTCGGGATAGATGTTCTGTCCGTTGGCGCTCAGGATCATGCTCTTGCTGCGGCCTCGTATGAACACGTTGCCATCGGCGTCGATGGTGCCGAGGTCGCCGGTATGGAGCCATCCGTCGGATGTGAACACGGAAGAGTCGGCCTCGGGATACTTGTAATATCCGCTGCAGACATTGGTTCCCTTGGCCTGGATTTCTCCGGCCACGTGCTCGGGATCCTCGGAATCGATGCGCAGCTGCGCGCAGTCGACGGGTTTACCGCAGGAACCGGGTGCATAGGCTCTCCAGTCTTCGTAGGCAAGTAGCGGGGCAGCTTCTGTCATACCGTAACCGACGGTATAGGGAAGCTTGATTTTGCGGAACACTTTCTCCACCTCGGGATTGAGGGGGGCGCCGCCCATTACGAAGGAACGGACGTTGCCGCCGAAAGCGCCCTGAAGTTTTTCACCGATAGTTCTGTAGATTTTGCCTCTTACGCCGGGTATGGCGGTGAGGACTTTCATATACCATTTCTTGAGCACGGGCGCGATGGAGGACTTGTAGACCTTCTCCAGCACAAGGGGAACGGTAATGACGATATAAGGTTTGACTTCCTTCATTGCCTGGAGAAGCAGCGAAGGCGAAGGGGTTTTGCCCAGATAATATACGGTTACACCGCTGATGAGAGGATAGAGGAACTCGTAGGTGAGTCCGTAGATGTGTCCCATCGGAAGCATCGAGACGATGTTGTCGCGGTTGTCGCAGGGGATGTAGCGCTGGCCGAAGTCGATGGTTGCGCTGAAGCACTCGTAGCGCAGCATGACGCCCTTGGGATTGCCGGTAGAACCGGAAGTGTAGTTGATGACAGCAAGATCCTTGTCGTTATTGGTAGGATAATTGAGGCAGGATGCGTCGAATCCCTTGGGATACTTGGCCGCGAAGCGCTCGTCGATGGCGGAATAGGACTTCCAGAACTTGTCGTCGGCTCCCCAGAGGGGCATGAAGTCGGCAAGGCTGATGACCAGGCGGAGCTTGGGCATATTCTTGACATCGAGCTTAGCGAAGAGCTCGGGGTCGGTGAAGAGCACCTGGCTGTCGGAGTGGTCGGTAAGACGCTCTACCGCATCCGGAAGGAAGTCGGCCAGAAGCGGAACCACCACCGCCTCATAAGTAGTAATGGAGAGGAAGGAAACGGCCCAGTGGGCGGAGTTCTTTCCGCAAAGGGTTATCTTGTCGCCTTTCTTCACGCCGACATCTTCGAGGGCGATGTGGAGGCGTTCGATCTTGCGTGCGAGTTCACCGAAAGTGTACCTCACTCCATGATAATCGCAAACCGCGAGTTCGGGCCAGTAGGCCGCCATTGTTTTCTGCAGTTTGGAAAGGTAATGCTCCGCACGGGGAGCAGGTTTTCTGAGACTCATATGCTGTGTGTTTAAAAATTTCCGGCGCAAAAGTATCCTTTACGCGTAAAACGCGCAACCGTATGTGGTGAAAATTCACCATATTTGTGGCGAAATAAAATATCAGGGGGTAAAATGAAAAGACCAATTGTCGCACTCATCTACGATTTCGACGGCACTCTCTCGCCGGGAAACATGCAGGAATTCGGCTTCATACAGGCCGTAGGCAAGACCAAGGAGGAATTCTGGGCAAGCAGCAACTGCATTGCCGTGGGACAGGACGCCAGCAATGTTCTCTCCTACATGAAGCTTATGTTCGACGAGGCCAAAAAGGCCGGCATCAAGCTCCGCCGCAGCTCTTTCAAGGAGTTCGGCAAGCACATCGAGCTCTTCCCGGGCGTAAAGGAGTGGTTCGGCCTGGTGAACCGCTACGGCGCCGCCCACGGGGTGAAGGTGGAGCACTACATCAACTCCTCCGGCCTCAAGGAGATAATAGAGGGCAGCGAAATCGCAAAGGAATTCCGCCACATCTACGCGGGTACCTTTATATATAATGAAGCGGGCGAAGCGGAATGGCCGGGCATCGCCGTGGACCACACGGCAAAAACCCAGTTCCTCTTCAAGATCAGCAAGGGCATCACCAGCCAGCACGACAGCACCATGGTGAACTCCAGCATCGCCGACGACAAGAAGCGCATCCCCTTCTCGCACATGATATACTTCGGCGACGGCGAAACCGACATCCCCTGCATGAAGATAGTGGGCATGTTCGGAGGCAACCCCATCGCGGTCTACAACCCCGACTCCGCCAAGAAGCGCGCGGTTGCCGAAAAGCTCAAGCGCCAGGGCCGCGTAAAGTTCATCACACCCACCAAGTACACCGAGGACTCACGCACATTCAAGCTCGTCAAGGCCATCATCGACAAGGTTAAGGCCGAGGACGACCTCCGCATACTTGCCTCCGGAAAGTGACAATTTGTCACTGGAACGCTATTTGAGTCTGTGTTTCGCGGAAACGTAAAAACACAGACTCATTATATTATGGCTAAGACAGAATCACTGAAAGGGAAAATCGGCGTAACCACCGAAAACATCTTCCCGGTCATCAAACAGTTCCTTTATTCCGACAAGGAGATATTCCTGCGCGAGCTCGTGGCCAACGCAGTGGATGCCGACCAGAAACTCAAGGCCCTGGCGGGCAGCGGCGAGTTCAAGGGCGAACTCGGCGAGCTCAAGGTTCATATAGAGCTCGACGAGAAGAAGAAAACCCTCAAGGTAATCGACAACGGCCTCGGCATGACCGAGGAGGAAGTAGACAAGTACATCAACCAGATAGCCTTCTCGTCCGCAGGCGAGTTCCTCGAGAAATACAAGGATCAGAACATCATCGGCCACTTCGGGCTGGGATTCTACTCGGCATTCATGGTGGCAAAGAAGGTCACCATCGAAACCCTCAGCTGGCAGGAAGGCGCCAAGGCGGTCAAATGGACCTGCGACGGCAGCCCCGAGTACAAGATGGAAGACTGCGACAAGAGCGACCGCGGCACCGTCATTACCGTATACTTCGACAAGGACAGCGAAGAATACGCTGCCAAGGGCATGATAGCCGGCCTTCTGGGCAAATACTGCAAGTTTATGCCGGTGCCCGTAGTCTTCGGCAAGAAGACCGAATGGAAGGACGGCAAGGAGGTGGAGAAGGACGAGGACAACGTGGTCAACGACATCGACCCTATCTGGACCAAGGCCCCCTCGGAGCTCAAGGACGAGGACTACAAGAACTTCTACAAGGCCCTGTACCCCTTCGAGGAAGAACCCATGTTCTGGATTCATCTGAACGTTGACTACCCCTTCACCCTTACTGGTGTGCTCTATTTCCCGAAGATCAAGGAGCGTATGTCCATCGACAAGAACAAGATCCAGCTCTACTGCAACCAGATGTTCGTCACCGACCACGTGGACAACATAGTGCCGGACTTCCTCACCCTGCTGCACGGCGTCATCGACTCCCCCGACATCCCGCTTAACGTGAGCCGCAGCTATCTGCAGAGCGACGCAAACGTAAAGAAAATAAGCACCTACATCACCAAGAAGGTGGCCGACAGGCTCGAGGAGATCTTCAAGGAGCAGCGCGAGCAGTTCGAGCAGAAGTGGGACAACATCAAGCTCTTCATCGAGTACGGCATGCTCTCCGACGAGAAGTTCGCAGAGCGCGCCATGAACTTCGCCCTGCTCAAGAACACCGACGGCAAGTATTTCAGCTTCGAGGACTACCGCAAGGCCGTCGAGCCCGCCCAGACCGACAAGGACAAGAAGGTGGTTATGCTTTACGCTACCGACGCCGAGGCGCAGTACGCGCAGATAGAGGCGGCCAAGAACAAGGGCTGGGACGTGCTGCTGATGGACTGCGAACTGGACGCCCACTTTGTGAACCTGCTGGAGCAGAAGCTCAAGGACACCCGCTTCGCCCGCGTGGATTCGGATGCCACCGACAACCTCATCCCTACCGCCGACAAGGTTAAGCCCGAGATGGCGGACGAGGACAAGAAAGCCCTCGAGGAGATGTTCAAGGCGGCCCTGCCGGAAGGAAGCGAGTGGTACGTGGAGCCCGAGAACCTGGGCGAGACCGCTGCGCCGGTGGTGATTACCCAGAGCGAGTTCATGCGCCGCTACCGCGATATGAGCGCGCTCGGCGGAGGTCTCAACTTCTACGGCCAGATGCCCGCCTCCTATAATATAAAGGTAAATATGGAGAATCCCCTCATCCACAAGATCTGGGACGGGCGCAAGGATGCAGCCGAAAACACCCTGCTCCGTCAGGTTATCGACCTCGCCCTTCTCTCCAACGGAATGCTTAAAGGCAAGGCACTCAGCGAGTTCATCGCACGGAGCGAAGACCTGTTGAAATAAAGACCCGAAATTGTTGATAACTTTTTTGAGAAAAATCCGCGGCGCATTTTGCAGTCGCGGTTTTTTTGTCTAATTTTGCCCATTGAAGTTAGTATTATGCCGGTCAATCAAGAAAGAATCATCAAAGAAGCACTGACTTTCGACGACGTTCTGCTCGTGCCAGCCTGGTCTGAAGTGCTTCCTAGGGAAGTCTCCCTCAAAACTTCGTTTACAAGACATATTTTCCTCGACCTTCCTTTGGTGTCGGCTGCGATGGATACAGTTACTGAAGCCCCTATGGCCACAGCGCTCGCAAAAGCAGGTGGAATAGGGGTTATTCATAAGAATATGCCCCTCGAAGCGCAGGCCGCCGAAGTGCGCAAAGTCCATTCGCAGGGCTACAAGGTGGCTGCCGCCCTGGGCATTACCGCCGACGTGCTCGAGAGGGCCGAAGCCCTCCAGAAGGCAGGTGCCGACGCTTTCGTGCTGGATTCCGCCCACGGACACAGCAAAGGTGTCGTCAATGCCCTGAAGCGACTCAAGAAGGCCGGCATAAAGGCGGATATAGTGGTCGGAAACGTAGCTACTGCAGAGGGCGTCAAATGCCTGATCGATGCAGGCGCGGATGCCGTCAAGGTCGGCATCGGCCCCGGCTCCATCTGCACCACGCGCGTGGTCGCCGGAGTGGGAGTTCCCCAGCTCTGCGCCATCTTCGATGCGGTGGACGCGGCGGCGGGCAGCGGCGTTCCCATCATCGCCGACGGAGGAATCCGCTACAGCGGAGACATTGTCAAGGCGCTCGCGGCCGGTGCTTCCACTGTGATGTGCGGTTCCCTCTTCGCCGGAGCGGATGAAGCCCCCGGCGAAATAATCGAGGACTTCAAGAACGGAAAGAAATTCAAGATATACCGTGGAATGGGTTCCATCGACGCGATGGAGGCCGGCAGCAAGGACCGCTACTTCCAGACGGGTGCCAAGAAACTAGTCCCCGAAGGCATAGTGGGACGCGTCCCCTGCAAAGGTAAGGTGGCCGATATCATCTACCAGCTCGAAGGCGGTATCCGCAGCGGCATGGGTTACTGCGGCGCCGCGGACCTGAATGCCCTCCATTCAGCAAAATTCGTCCGCATCACAGCCAACGGCGTCATCGAAAACCATCCCCACGACCTGACTATAGCTAAACCTGCACCCAACTACAACAAATGAGCGGAGAGATACTGATACTCGATTTCGGTTCGCAATACACCCAACTGATTGCGCGCAGGGTACGCGAACTCAATGTCTATTGCGAGATTGTACCTTTCAACAAGCAGCTTGAGCTCTCCCCTTCCGTCAAGGGAATAATACTGTCCGGAAGCCCCTCCAGCGTACGCGAGGAAGGAGCCCCCGCCCCCGCGCTCGACGTCGAGCATTGCGGCGTTCCCGTGCTTGGAATATGCTACGGAGCACAGTGGCTTGCATGGAAGTCGGGCGGCACCGTAGCCCCTGCAGGCAGCCGTGAATACGGCCGCGCCGAACTCCACGTAAAGGACGCGTCGGATCCCCTTATGAAAGGCATCCCAGCCGACAGCCGCGTGTGGATGAGCCACGGCGACACCATCACCGACCTGCCCGCAGGCTTCAGGATGCTCGCATCCACGGACGCGGTGGACAACGCCGCCTTCCGCATCGGCGACAGCCTTATCTGGGGCATACAGTTCCACGCCGAGGTGCATCACAGCGAATTCGGCGCCAGGTTCCTGGAAAACTTCGTTCTGGGTATCTGCGGAGTCGCTCCCGACTGGACTCCCGAGAACTTCATCGAGAGCACGGTGGCGCATCTCCGGGCGCAGATCGGGAAGGACCGCGTGGTGCTGGGCCTCTCCGGCGGAGTGGATTCCACGGTGGCCGCAGTGCTGCTGCACAAAGCCATCGGAGCGCAGCTCCACTGCATCTTCGTGGACAGCGGACTGCTCCGCAAGGACGAGTTCGCCTCCGTTCTCGAATCCTATAAGGGGATGGGCCTCAACGTTACCGGGGTAAACGCTTCGGCGCGCTTCCTCGGCGACCTTGCCGGAGTTACCGACCCCGAAAAGAAACGCAAGACAATCGGCCGCGACTTCGTGGAAGTGTTCAACGAAGCGGCCTCCAAGATAAAAGACGTAAGCTGGCTTGGCCAGGGAACCATCTACCCGGACGTGATTGAATCGTCCGCGGTTCCCGGAGCTTCCGCCACGATCAAGAGCCACCACAATGTGGGAGGACTTCCCGAAGACATGAAACTGAAGGTGGTGGAGCCCCTGAGGCAACTCTTCAAAGACGAGGTAAGACGCGTGGGTGCCGCCCTCGGCATTCCCCCGCTGATTCTCGGCAGGCATCCTTTCCCTGGCCCCGGCCTGGCGATCAGGATCCTCGGCGAGGTTACCCCGGAGAAGGTTGCAATACTTCAGGAGGCGGACGCAGTGTTCATTGACGCACTGCGCCGCGAGGGGCTCTACGATACCATCTGGCAGGCGGGAGCAATCCTTCTTCCGGTGAAGAGCGTTGGCGTGATGGGCGACGGCCGCACTTACGAAAACTGCATAGCGTTACGGGCTGTGACATCGGTGGACGGCATGACCGCCGACTGGGCTCGCCTCCCCTACGAATTCCTGGCTTCGGTTTCCGATGCCATCATCAGGAGCGTAAAAGGCGTGAACAGGGTGGTCTACGACATCTGTTCCAAACCGCCCGCAACCATTGAATGGGAATAAAAACCATCAAAAATTTTTAGTTATATGGCAAAAAAACAAATTGAAGCAATCTACGATGCCCGCACCTTAGGTGGCGGCAAGATGCTCACGCTCGGACTCCAGCACATGTTCGCAATGTTCGGAGCCACTGTCCTGGTACCTGTAATCACAGGTCTCTCCATGTCCGCAACCCTGCTCTTCGCAGGTCTCGGAACTCTCATCTTCCATCTCTGCACCAAACTTCGCGTCCCCGCGTTCCTGGGCTCCTCCTTCGCATTCCTCGGAGGTTATGCCACGGTAGTGCAGATGGGCATGGCCGGAGGTCTCACCCAGGCTCAGGCACTCCCCTACGCCTGCATCGGAGTCTTCTGCGCAGGTCTCATCTACTTCATCCTCGCCGGCCTCTTCGCCGCTTTCGGCGCCAAGAAGGTGATGCGCTTCTTCCCTCCCATCGTAACGGGACCCATCATCATCGCCATCGGCCTCATCCTTTCCGGCTCCGCCATCAACAACTGCGGCCAGAACTGGTGGATTGCCCTGCTTGCCATCGTAATCATCATCGTGTGCAACATCTGGGGCAAGGGCATGATCAAGATCATCCCCATCCTGCTCGGCGTGCTCGGCTCCTATGTGGTGGCCGCCTGCTTCGGACTGTGCGACTTCAGCGCGGTTAAGGACGCCGCCTGGATCGGAATGCCCGTCAAGTGGGAGAACACCGCGATGTCGGTCTTCTCGAACCCTAACTGGGGCCTCGTGGTGGCCGCCATCATCGCCATCATCCCCATTTCGCTCGCTACCATGATGGAGCATATCGGCGACATGTGCGCCATCTCCTCCACCACCGGCATCAACTATCTTGAGGATCCCGGCCTGCACCGCACCCTCCTTGGCGACGGTCTCGCAACCGCGCTGGCTTCCCTTTTCGGCGCCCCCGCCAATACGACTTACGGCGAGAACACCGGCGTCCTGAACCTCACCAAGGTGTTCGACCCCCGCGTGATCCGCATCGCCGCCCTCTTCGCAATCATCCTGAGCTTCTGCCCGAAGTTCTCCGCCCTCATCGGCGCAATGCCCGCAGCCACCATCGGAGGCGTCTCACTGGTGCTCTACGGTATGATTTCGGCAGTCGGTGTGCGTAACGTGGTGGAGAACCAGGTGGACTTCAAGTCTTCCCGCAACGTTCTCATCATGGCGCTCATCCTCGTGCTCTCCATCGGTATCTCCTACAGCGCTGCCGGTTCCCTCGACCTCGGCTTCACCAAGCTCTCCGGTCTTGCAGTCGGCGCACTTGTGGGTATCATCCTGAATGCCGTTCTGCCCGGCAAGGACTATGAGTTCGGCAAGAACGCACAGGGCGACAAGTCCGTGGACTTCGAAGTTAACAGGCTCGAAAATAATGAATAAGGAAAAACTCGTAAAGAGTCTGCGGATAGTGCCCGACTACCCTGTAAAGGGAATCATGTTCTTCGACGTGACCACCCTTTTCAAGGACCCGGAGTGCTACCGCGAGATTATTGATGCCCTGTATGAAGAGTACAAGGACAAGGGTATAACCAAGGTGGCCGGCATAGAGTCCCGCGGATTCATAGCCGGAGCGGCGCTGGCAGACAGGCTCGGGGCGGGCTTCGTGCCCATCCGCAAACCCGGCAAACTGCCCGCCGAAACCCTGTCCGAGACCTATCAGAAGGAGTATGGAACCGACACCATCGAGATCCATACCGACGCCATAGGTCCGGACGACGTGGTGCTCATCCACGACGATATCCTTGCCACAGGAGGAACGGCGGCTGCCGCGTTTTCACTCGTCCGCCGCTCCCATCCCAAGGCCGTGTACGCCAGCTTCATCATAGACATCATCGACATTCCCCGTACGACGCCCATCCCCGCGGACGTGCCCGTATCGGCCCTTCTCCAGCTTGGAGAGAACAGTTAGAACCTTTTATATATTACTTTCATAAATTACATTTTATGCAGTTCAAACATTTTGCAATCGTTGCTTTTGCAGCGTTTGCCTTCGCTCAAGGAGCAAAGGCCCAGAATCTTCAGGTTTTCTACGATTTCGGCGACGGCCGTGAGTATGTGACCACCACCTTCGAGATGTTCAAGGCGGACAAGTTCGGTGACACCTTCTGGTTCATCGACCACAACTACAACAGCACCAACCACAAGAACGCCAGCTACTTTAAAGGTGCTAGCAGCGCAGTCAACGCAAGCTACTTCGAGATCGAGCGCGGCATCAACTTCTGGCAGGATTCCAAACTCAAGGACCTCAGCGGCCACATCGAGTATGACGGCAGCACCTGGGGAGCAGGCATCTGGTGCTTCGGTGCCAAGTACTTCCTCCACTCCGAGGACTTCTCCAAGACCTTCACCCTCGCCCTCATGTACGACCTTCACAGGGGCTACGGCGAAGCCGACATTCCCGTCAAGTTCTCCGGCGTGTGGGGCCTGAACGACCTCTTTGGAGTCAA
The DNA here is from genome assembly GCA_017617495.1 of Bacteroidales bacterium. Classification (GTDB taxonomy): domain Bacteria; phylum Bacteroidota; class Bacteroidia; order Bacteroidales; family UBA932; genus Cryptobacteroides. The sequence continues at coordinate 6,619 of JAFZWD010000026.1, read as the reverse complement.
GGGCCTGGTATTCAAGGGCTTCATCGATGTCTGGGGAAACAACGCCGTTTGGGGACCCGACGACGAGACCAAGTTCTCCGTGCTTACCGAACCCCAGCTCTGGTACAACCTTGGCGACGTGTTCGACGGCCACCTCGATGTGGGTACCGAAGTTGAGCTTTCCGTCAATTTCGCCGGCCACAAGGGCTTCATGTGCAACCCTTGCGCAGGTCTTCGCTGGACTTTCTAATCTTTTGAGCAATGGCAGCATTTCTTGAAAAAGCCTTTGGCTTCAAGAGTGGCGAGCACAACGTACGTACCGAGATACTTGCGGGTATCACCACTTTCCTTACGATGGCCTACATCCTGGCCGTCAACCCCGGCATCTTCAGCGCCCTGGATATGCCCGGCGGATCGGTGTTCACCGCTACCGCACTCGCTGCAATCGTAGGTACCCTCGTAATGGCGCTCTACGCCAAGAAGCCCTTCGCGCTGGCTCCCGGCATGGGCCTCAACGCCTTCTTCGTGTTCACGGTATGCCTCGGCATGGGACACAGCTGGCAGTTCGCCCTCACCGCAGTCTTCCTCGAAGGTATCATCTTCATCCTGCTCACCGTCACCAAGGTGCGCAGCTGGCTCATCAACGCCATCCCCGGCACCCTTAAGAAGGCAATCGGCGCGGGTATCGGCCTCTTCATCGCCTTCATCGGCATGGAGAACGCCGGCATCATCGTCAATAACGACGCCACCCTGGTCGGCCTCGGCCACATCACCGAAGGCAAGGCCCTGCTCGGCATGATCGGTCTCTTCATCACCGCCGGCCTCGTTATGGCAAAGGTGCGCGGAGGTATCCTCTGGGGCATCCTCATCACCGCGGTCATCGGCCTCTTCATCAAGGATCCCGCAAGCGGCGCGGCCATCACCACACTGCCTCAGCACGTGGTGTCGCTTCCCGCAGGGCTCGATCCCATCTTCTGCAAATTCGAGTGGGCCAACATCTGGAGCCTCGATATGCTGGTGGTGGTGTTCACCTTCCTCTTCATCGATATGTTCGACACCATGGGCACCATTATCGGCGTGCATCAGGGAGCCGGCCTTATCGAGAAGGGCAATGACGAGATCCCGGGTGTGGAGAAGATGTTCCTCGCCGACTCCGTCGCTACCGTGGCGGGCGCCTGCTTTGGAACTTCGACCACCACTACCTACGTGGAAAGCGCTTCCGGCGTAGGTGAAGGCGGCCGCACCGGCCTCACCGCATTCTCGGTGGTGGTCTGCTTTGCCCTTGCACTCTTCCTCAGCCCCATCTTCCTCGCGATTCCCGGCGCAGCTACGGCTCCCGCCCTCATCATCGTGGGTGTGATGATGATGCCTTCCGTGAAGACCATCCACTGGGAAGACTACTGCAAGTCCATTCCTGCGTTCCTGACCATCATCATGATGCCTCTCGCCTACAGCATCTCCGACGGTATCCTCATCGGTGTCATCTCCTATGTAATCTGCCACGCAGTCGCCGGCAAGTTCAAGGACATCTCCGTCACCATGTGGGTTCTCGCAGCGCTGTTCATCGCGAAGTACATCTTCATCTAACATCTGGCGTTTTTCCTAACTGTCAGATTATCAGATAGTTCCTTATAATCGATGCTCCATTTTGGAGCATCGATTTTTGGTAAAACGCTGCCTCTCAGCAACTTAAGAAAAACGCTATTTGCTAAATGTAATCTCCTGCCCGGCAACCAGGTGCGAACAGGCAATTCCGGGGACAGATTTGCCGTTGGCATCGGGGCTGGCTACCGGAATCCACTTCTGCTCACCCGGCATCAGATTCCGAAGTGAATAATCGCTTCTGCCAGTACCCACAGCAACATAGGCATCGCGGTAGATGGGCGCCACACCGGCATTCTCCACCAACGCCACTGCGCCTACGCCCGCCTTGACTCGGAAATCGCGCAGGCGGAATATGTAGCCGGTAAGCATCGATGCCTCCTTGATGCGGCTAATGCTCTGGTAATCGGGCTGGTCGTTGCCTATTATGAAGCTCAGATGGTAGCGAGCCGCCTCGGACTCGAAACGTCGGCCGTGAATGCCGCTCTTGTCGAGACAGTGCCGCTGGTCGTAATCGGTATAATAGCTGAACTCTCCTCCCATGGGCGAGGTCTTGTAGCGCTCCGTGCCGAAGAAGAGCCAGTTGGGACGGTTCTCAGTGGAGTGCTCTTCGCACATGAAAGAATCGTCAAAGCAGCCGAATCTGAACTCAAGCAGCTGCTTATCCTTTTTGAAAGGGCTGTAATCGCTGTCGGCAGCATCGATGGAAATGCACCAGGGAAGATTGCTGAAAAAAGCGCTCATGGCACACAACCATCTGGTTTGAAACTCTTTCGAAGGGAAGGTCCTGCCCAGAATGAAAGGCCCGTCGTAGATATGGTATTCCGCCCAGAGGCCGAAGCCCGTTTCCAGGAAAGCAAGGCGCGGGTCGCTGTCGTAGCGTTGCGCGAATGCTTCATAAAAAGCGAGATGAAAATCCTGAAGCTCCTGGTTGCGCCAGTCGGGGAACCACGTTGCCTCTCCCTCGCTGCTCCCCTGGGTCTCTTCGTAGTTTGAAAGTGCCTTGATGTAGGCGGGAACGGTAGTTTCCTCACCCGGATAGACATAGTAGAAGCGAAGTATCGCCTGGTGCCCGCGCGAAGCTACATCGTCCAGCAGGTTCTCCACCACAGTCCAGTTGAATTTATCCTTGGTCGAGCAGACGTCGCAGTAGCGCATATAAGAATACTCCAGCTGGATGCAGTCGGTGGCCGCCTTCTCATTGTCCGTCCACAGAACTATGCCCGTCATCGGCTGCACCTTGGCTTCCGGCAAACTCACCGGAACGGACACATAATCCGCAAACTCCTCAGGCACGGGGATGTCGGGCTTCGGTGCCGGCTTAGGCGGATCGACGGAGTTTTCCTTCGAATTGCAGGCGGCCAGACAGAGCAGGCCAAGTATGAAAAGGCGTATTCTCACAATGATTTCACGAAGATAGCAAAACAATTGCATTTTCCATGGCAAAGGACTAACTTTGCTCCGCGATGAAATTCCGCCTAGACTCGTCATACAAACCTTCCGGCGACCAGCCGGAGGCTATCCGCCAGATTTGCGAAGCGCTGTCCGGCGGGGTGCACGACCTGTGCCTGCTGGGTGTGACGGGATCCGGCAAGACCTTCACGATGGCCAACGTAATCGCCAATCTGCAGCGCCCTGCACTAATCCTGAGCCATAACAAGACGCTGGCGGCCCAGCTTTACGGCGAGTTCAAGGCCTTCTTTCCGGACAACGCGGTGGAATACTTCGTGTCGTATTACGACTACTATCAGCCGGAGGCCTACATCCCCACCACCGACACCTATATCGAGAAGGACCTCAGCATCAACGACCAGATTGAAAAGCTGCGCCTGAGCGCTGCCGGAGCCCTTATGAGCGGCCGGCGCGACGTCATAGTCATCTCCTCCGTATCCTGCCTCTACGGCATCGGCAACCCCGAGGACTGGCAGGCCCAGACCCTCACCGTCACAAAGGGCGAGCGCCGCAGCCTTACCGGCTTCCTCTACCAGCTTGTGGATGCGCTCTACTCGCGCACCGAGGTGGATTTCAAGCGGGGCACTTTCCGCGTACGCGGCGATACGGTGGATGTCTTCCTGGGCGGAGCCGACGAGGCCGTGCGAATCGAATTCTTCGGCGACGAGGTGGAGGCCATCAGCCTTGTGGATGCGGTCACGGGCGCCAAGCTCGAAAGCATCCAGAAGGTCGACATCTACCCTGCCAACAACTTCGTGACCACCAAGGAGCGCAGCATAGCGGCCGTTTCGCATATCCAGGACGACCTCGTCAAGCAGATGGAATGGTTCCAGGAGATAGGCAAGCCCCTCGAGGCCAAGCGCCTGCAGCAGCGGGTGGAGAACGACCTGGAGATGATAAAGGAGATGGGCTACTGCCCCGGAATCGAGAACTATTCCCGTTATTTCGACGGGCGCGAACCGGGCCAGAGGCCCTTCTGCCTGCTGGATTATTTCCCAAAGGATTTCATCACCTTCATCGACGAGAGCCACGTCACCCTCCCCCAGATTCACGCGATGTTCGGGGGCGACCACTCCCGAAAGAGCGTGCTGGTGGAGTATGGTTTCCGCCTGCCCGCGGCAGCCGACAACAGGCCGCTCACCTTCGACGAGTTCGAGCAGATTACCGGCCAGAAGGTGTATGTGAGCGCCACTCCGGCAGATTACGAACTGGAAAAGAGCGGCGGTCTTATCGTCGAACAGGTGGTTCGCCCCACCGGCCTTCTGGACCCGCCCATCGAAGTCCGGCCCATCGAGAACCAGGTGGACGACCTTGTGGAGGAGATCCGCAAACGTGCCGAGGACGACGAGCGGGTGCTGGTGACCACCCTCACCAAGCGTATGGCCGAGGAACTGGACGAGTATTTAAGACGAATTGGTGTGCGCGTGCGTTATATCCATTCTGATGTGGATACCGCCGAGCGCGTGGAAATAATCGAGGACTTCAAGAACGGTCTGTTCGACGTGCTGGTGGGCGTGAACCTTCTGCGCGAGGGTCTGGACCTGCCGAGCGTGTCGCTGGTGGCGATTCTGGATGCCGACAAGGAAGGATTCCTCCGTACTACGCGTGCCCTCACCCAGACGGCAGGACGCGCTGCGCGCAATGTCAACGGCAAGGTCATAATGTATGCCGACTCAATCACCAAGAGCATGGACGAGACCATCCGTGAGACCAACCGCCGCCGCGCCAAACAACTGGAATACAACAAGTTACATCATATCACCCCAAAGCAGATAGCCACCCGCATGAACGCCCTCGCCACCGAACTCGGCGGTGTCGGCAAGCCGGGTGCGGCACCTGCGCTGAATCCCCGAATCGCGAACGGTACCACAGGTCGCGTGAGCGCTCCCAACTCCTACGACGACCCGCGTTACATCCCGTCCCCTACCGAGCTCGGGCACGGCAGTGTTTCAGTGGGCTTCGGGCACGATGCCAAACGCGAGGCCGGCGCAGCCTTCACCACCGCCGACGTGGTTCACGGCACCCGCGAATTCGTCCGGGCCGACCTCGCCGCAGTGCTCCAGGACCCCGTCATCCGCAGCATGTCCCGCGAGCAGATCCAGAAGATGATCGACGACGACCGCCGCCGCATGCAGAAGAGCGCCGCCGAACTCGACTTCCCCCAGGCCGCCCACTTCCGCGACGAAATGTGGGCCCTCCAGGAGTACCTCAAGGTCTGGAAGGACTAAATTGGCTCCATCCTTTCGTCCCTAGAATCGCCCTTTTCGTCCCAGAACGATATAAAATAAAATTGAACACCTACGAAAACATAAAAAGTTTTGGTAGGTTTCTTTAATTCTGGTTTTTGAGTGCTCTAATGCATTATACTTGCAGCATGAAAGAGAAACTCAGCACACAATACAACGATGCTGTGCAGCAGATAAAGACAGCGATACTCCAGAGCCAGGCCAAGGCTCTGGCTGGTGTCAATCAGGAGCAATTATCATTGTATTATGGTATCGGTAGATATGTCTCCTACAACACGCGAGAAGGATTCTGGGGGAAAGGAGCTATTGCTTCCATCAGTGCTCAGTTGCGCGCCGAAATGCCTGGAATTAGAGGCTTCTCGGAATCGAACATTAAGTCGATGCGAACCTTTTATGAGGAGTGGAAAGAGCTTGACGCAAATTCGCCAGATGCGTCTGGCGAATTACAATCACTTGATAATAAGCAAGATACAATTCGTCAGTTGCAACTGACGATTTTTACCGACTTCCCTATAACAGCATTCTTAAATATTGGGTTCTCTCATCATTCCCGAATTCTGGCTGGCGTCAAATCAATTGAAGAGCGGAAGTTCTACATTCAATTATGCTACGATCAAAAACTCTCCGTTGGTGAACTTGAGAAAAGAATTGCCGAGGACACCTTCCACAATCAGGGCCAGATGGCCAATAACTTTTCTGCTACAATTCCGGATTATAAACAGGCGTTCAGGGCTATCCAGATGTTCAAGGACGAATATCTTCTGGACTACATCAATGTAGAGCAACTAGGTGTTCGCGAGGAGGATATCGACGAGCGAGTGATAGAGAATGCCATAGTGAACAATATCAGGAATTTCATAATGACCTTCGGCAAGGGTTTTACGTATTACGGAAACCAAGTACACGTGGATAAACTTGGACATGACAGCTGGGTAGACCTTCTTTTCTTTAACAGAATCCTTAGAGCCCTTGTGGTAGTGGAGTTGAAGAGAGGTGTGTTCAGTCGGAATCATCCTTTGCAAAGATGCCGACAAAACGTTCGTTGAATATGTTCTTCAGGATTACCTCCGTCCGATGGGCGTAGCCACGTATAGAACAAGTCAGATGAAACTAAAAGAACTGCTCCCCGACGAGGATGAGATGAAAAAACTGATGTAATTCGCCAGTTGCGACTGGCGAAATAAAAATGACCGGCGCTGTGACATGAACCCCGAAAGTTAGACAAAAAACTTTCGGGGTTTTGTTATGCGTAAAAAACATTCTTTTGAAGATCGCCTTAAGTATATGAAAATGCTTGAGGGAGGGTATAGTATTCACTATATCCACACACACTTTGGAAT
>JAFZWD010000025.1 GCA_017617495.1 Bacteroidales bacterium | reverse complement strand
TGTCTTTCAAGCAAAATACTGCGGTGGTTTTAGCAGTGTGGACCCACCTCTACCCATTCCGAACAGAGAAGTTAAACGCACTCACGCCGATGGTACTGCCCCACCAGGTGGGAGAGTAGGTAGCCGCCGTTCTTCGAAGGCCCTGATGTCGAAAGACATTGGGGCCTTTTTGTTTCGAAGAACGGCGGCTGAAAGCCGTTGTCTCGGGGACACCCCGAACCCCGCGGGTTTCACCCGACCGCTGCCGCGGTAGTCGCTTCGCTCCGTCCTGCCGTTGCATCGATATGGGGACACCCCGAACCCCGCGGGTTTCACCCGACCGCTGCCGCGGTTGTCGCTTCGCTCCGGTTGTGGGCGTGGCAGCTAAGCCTTTAAGTATTAATGTTTTACTTAATCCTTCTGTGGCGAAAACCGGGTAGAAGAAATCGATAAATTCCTGTAGTTCAGCGCTTTAGCTGCCACGGTAAAACTGCCGCTGTGCGGGGGCTTCTCCGGGACGGTGTAATGCGGACTAGGGCTCCCCTTGTGGGACTCTGGGCCGCCCTTTACCCGACGCGGAGGGGAAAGCGGCAGGGGGCTGGCGGCTAAGGTGTTGATTATTAGTGAAATAAAGAATTCCTTCTACCCCGAAAACAGGATAGAAGGAATCGATTAAAATGCTGTGATTCAGGCGGTTAGCCGCCAGGAAAACAGCTCGGTTTAGCGGAGCTTCTTGTAGCCGTACTGGCAGGTGTCGCCGAGCTCCTGCTCGATCTTCATCAGGCGGTTGTACTTGCAGATACGGTCGGTGCGGCTGAGCGAACCGGTCTTGATCTGGCCGCTGTTGGTAGCAACTGCGATGTCGGCGATAGTGGTGTCCTCAGTTTCACCGGAACGGTGGCTGGTGACGGTGGTATAGCCGTGACGGTGTGCCATCTCGATGGCGTCGAGGGTCTCGGTAAGGGAACCGATCTGGTTTACCTTGATGAGAATGCTGTTGCCGGCACCCATCTCGATACCCTTCTGGAGGTACTTCACGTTGGTTACGAAGAGGTCGTCACCCACAAGCTGGCAGCGGCTGCCGATAGCCTTGGTGAGCTTCACCCAACCTTCCCAGTCTTCCTCGCTGAGGCCGTCCTCGATGGAGTCGATAGGGTACTTGGTGATGAGCTTCTCGAGGTACTTGATCTGCTGCTCGGTGCTGAGGCGCTTTCCGTGAGGATCCTTCTTCTTGCCGTCCTTGAGCTGCTTATAATCGTAGTAGAACTTGCCGTCCTCGCCCTTGAAGCAGAACTCGGAAGCGGCGCAGTCCATTGCGATGGTAATGTCCTTACCGGGCTCCAGGCCTGCGTTCTTGATAGCCTCGATGATGCAGTCGAGAGCGTCGTCGATACCCTTGAGCGCGGGAGCGAAACCGCCCTCGTCACCTACTGCAGTGGAGCATCCGCGTCCCTTGAGCACCTTCTGGAGTGCGTGGAACACCTCAGCACCCATACGTACGGCCTCGGCCTCGTTGGGGGCGCCGACCGGACGGATCATGAACTCCTGGAATGCAATGGGAGCATCGGAGTGCGCGCCGCCGTTAATGATGTTCATCATGGGAACGGGGAGAACATAAGTGTTGGTGCCGCCGATGTACCTGTACAGGGGAAGGTCGAGATAGTTGGCAGCAGCGTGAGCGACTGCGAGGCTGACGCCGAGGATGGCGTTTGCTCCGAGTTTGCTCTTGGTCGGGGTGCCGTCGAGTTCGATCATGGTCTTGTCGATAGCCCTCTGTTCGAGTGCGCTCATGCCGACGATCGCGGGTGCGATAACGTCGTTGACATTGGCAACAGCCTTGAGCACGCCCTTGCCGCCGTAGCGCTTCTTGTCGCCGTCGCGAAGCTCGAGAGCCTCGTTTTCGCCGGTGGATGCTCCCGAAGGAACAGCCGCTACGCCCTTAATACCGCTTTCGAGGACAACCTCGACTTCTACTGTAGGATTTCCTCTTGAATCGAGGATTTCACGTCCTGTAACTTGAACAATTCTCATAGTAATTATTATAAAATTGAATGATTTTGTCTTAAAAGCGGTACAAAAATAAGAATTTTCGTCAATTTTTAACCGCAATTTGTGTAAATTCGCCGAAATTTTTACGAAATGCAAGGAATTTGGACAATTATAATGCTTGTGTTCTCGAATGTCTTTATGACCTTCGCGTGGTACGGACACCTCAAGCTTAACGAGATGAAGATTTCGACCGGCTGGCCGCTCATCCTGGTAATCCTGTTTTCCTGGGGCATCGCGTTCTTCGAATACTGCCTCACGGTGCCGGCGAACAGGATCGGATTCATTGGCAACGGCGGTCCCTTTAACCTGATGCAACTCAAAGTAATCCAGGAAGTTATCTCGCTGACTGTGTTCACGGTAATTGTCATGTTCGTCTTCCGCGGCCAGGCCATCCACTGGAACCACATCGCGGCTTTTGCCTGCCTGGTGCTGGCAGTTTTCTTTGCATTCCTCAAATAAAGCGCGACCGAAAATAGCAAGCTATTTTTGGAATCTTTTTTGTAACTTTGAAGGATTGGGCGGGCGCATTGTATCCGCCCGGTACTAAACTTTCAAAGTTATGCCGGCTATTCAAGGACATATCTCCCAGATTATCGGTCCAGTAGTGGACGTTCATTTCGATTTGCACGGCGACGAAGAAGCGGCTCTGCCGTCCATTCACGAGGCCCTTACGGTCGAAAGGCCGGGTGCGAATCCCCTGGTCATCGAAGTGCAGCAGCACATCGGCGAAGACACGGTGCGCTGCGTCGCCATGGATTCCACCGACGGGCTCAAGCGCGGAATGAAGGCGGTCACCACAGGAGGCCCCATCCACATGCCCGCAGGCGCTCAGATACGAGGCCGCGTGATGAATGTGACGGGCGAGGTTATCGACGGCCTCGGCCCGCTCAGCCCCGAAGGGTCTCTCCCCATCCACCGCGAACCCCCTAAATTCGAGGAACTCACGACAAGCCAGGAGGTTCTCTTCACCGGCATCAAGGTCATCGACCTGCTGGAGCCCTACCTCAAGGGCGGCAAAATCGGCCTCTTCGGAGGCGCGGGCGTGGGCAAGACCGTGCTCATCAAGGAGCTCATCAACAACATCGCAAAGAAGCACAATGGCTTCAGCGTCTTCGCCGGCGTTGGCGAGCGTACCCGCGAGGGCAACGACCTTCTGCGCGAAATGATAGAATCGGGCGTCATCAAATATGGCAAAGCCTTCGACGAAGCGATGGCGCAGGGGCGCTGGGACCTTTCGCTGATAGACAAAGAAGCGCTCGCGCAGAGCCAGGTGGCGATGGTATTCGGTCAGATGAACGAGCCCCCGGGAGCCCGTAGCAGCGTGGCGCTCAGCGGCCTCACCCTGGCGGAATCCTTCCGCGACAGCACCGACCCCGACAGCCCCAAGGACATCCTCTTCTTCATAGACAACATCTTCCGTTTCACCCAGGCGGGAAGCGAAGTGAGCGCCCTTCTCGGGCGGATGCCTTCGGCGGTGGGATACCAGCCTACGCTGGCGACTGAGATGGGTCAGATGCAGGAGCGCATCACCTCCACCCGCAACGGGTCCATCACCTCGGTGCAGGCGGTCTACGTGCCGGCGGACGACCTTACCGACCCTGCTCCGGCTACTACCTTCAGTCATCTGGACGCCACCACGGTGCTCAGCCGCAAGATTGCGGAGCTGGGTATCTATCCGGCGGTCGACCCTCTGGAATCGACATCGCGCATCCTCGACCCTGTAATCGTGGGAGAGGAGCATTATAATACAGCCCAGCGCGTAAAGCAGATCCTGCAGCGTAACAAGGAGCTGCAGGATATTATCGCCATCCTCGGTATGGACGAGCTTTCCGAGGAGGACAAACTCACCGTCAACCGCGCCCGCCGCGTGCAGCGCTTCCTCAGCCAGCCGTTCAGCGTGGCCGAGCAGTTCACGGGCGTTCCCGGCGTGATGGTGGACATCGACGACACGGTGCGCGGCTTCAAGGCAATCCTCGACGGCGAGTGCGACTACCTGCCCGAGCAGGCTTTCCTGAATGTAGGCACCATCGAAGAGGCAATCGCCAAGGGCGAAAAGATACTTTCCCAAGCCAAGGCTTAAGCAGATATGATAACGCTTCGCATACTCACGCCCTCTTCGGGCGAAACCCACGAGGCCACGGCGGTGTTCCTGCCGGGGGCTATGGGGAGTTTCGAAGTGCTGCCCGGGCATGCGGCGCTGATTTCGGCGCTGGTGGAGGGCGATCTGCGCTGGCGTACACCCGCCTCCGAAGAGGAGTCGCTGCCGGTTAAATCCGGCATGGTGAGGGTGGAAAACGACGTTGTAACGGTTTGCTGCGAAGTATGAAACGGCTGTGGCTCATAGTGATTCTGCTGCTTTCGGCGCTGCCGCTGAAGGCCCAGCCGTCATTGCCGGCCCCGACCGGCAATCCCGCCGTCGGCGACATAATCTTCGAACACATCGGCGACGCCTACGAATGGCACCTCTACAGTTGGGGCGACCGCCACGCAACCATCCATCTGCCCGTAATAGTGTACAGCGACGGATGGCACTGCTTCAGCTCGAAGAAACTCGCGCACGGCGCGGAGTACGAAGGGCTGCATATCGCTCCCGCGGGCGCTCCGCACGAAGGCAAGATAGTGGATGCGGCGGGGAACAAGCCCTTCGACATCAGCATTACCCGCAACGTCCTCAGCCTGTTCATCGGCAGTCTGCTGCTTCTGGTGATAGTGCTGCTGACCGCACGCTGGTACCGCAGGCACGACGCCACGAAGGAAGCGCCGCGCGGTATAGCGGCGCTGATGGAACCGCTGGTGCTGATGGTTCACGAGATGGCGCTGGAGAATATCGGCGAGCGCGACTACCGCCGCTACTCGCCCTATCTCTGCATGGCCTTCTTCTTCATCCTTCTGAATAATCTTCTGGGCATCATCCCCTTCTTCCCCGGAGGGGCGAATCTCACTGGAAATATCGCCTGCACGCTGGTGCTCGCGCTCTTCACCTTCTTCACCGTCAACCTGACGGGCACAAAACATTACTACGCCGAGATGGTGAACCCCGACGTTCCCGGCTTCCTCAAGCCCATCATGGCCGTCATCGAGATCTTCAGCGCGCTGGTAAAGCCCATTTCGCTCACCATCCGACTCTTTGCCAATATGCTGGCGGGGCACATCCAGCTGCTGAGCATGGTCTGCATTATCTTCATTGTGGCGAAATACGGCATGGTGCTGCTCGGGGGAATGACGGTAATTTCGGTGATTTTCGGCATCTTCCTGGATTGCCTGGAACTGCTGATTTCCTTTATTCAGGCATACATTTTCACTATGCTTTCCTCAATTTATATCGGACTCGCAAGACAACATTAAACCTTTATTGATATGATTGGATTTATTACTCTTCAAGCAGTCGCCGGAGTGGCCCTCGGAAAGGTCGGAGCGGCTATCGGCGCAGCACTCGCAGCATTCGCTGCAGGTTATGGAATCGGCAAAGTGGGTACTTCCGCAATGGAAGCAATCGCCCGTCAGCCCGAAGCTGCAGGCAACATCCGCAGCAGTATGATTATCGTTGCAGGTATGATCGAAGGTGCATCCCTTCTGGGTATCATCGTCTGCCTGCTGGCAATTCTGCTCAAGTAAGCCATGAACCTTATCACTCCTGATTCCGGCCTCCTGTTCTGGATGGTCCTCATCTTCGGCATAGTATTCTTCATACTTGCCAAGTGGGGCTTTCCGATCATCACGCAGGCCGTAGAGGAACGCTCCGCGTCGATTTCCGATTCGCTGCGGCAGGCTGAACAGGCCCGTGCGCAGCTCTCGGACCTGGCGAAGGAGCAGCAGGAGATGATAGCGCAGACGCGTGCCGAACAGGGGCAGATACTGCGGGAAGCGGCCAAGGCCCGCGAGGAGATCCTCGAGAAGGCCCGCACCGATGCCCGCGAGGAGACCGCAAGGATGATAGCGGATGCCAAGGCGCAGATAGAGCGGGAGCGCGAGAGCGCCCTTCGCGATGTGCGCCGCGAAGTGGCTCTGCTGTCGGTGGAGGTGGCCGAAAAGGTGCTCCGCAAAGAGCTTTCCTCCTCGCCCGAGCAGGTGGCCCTGATCGACAGGCTCGCGGACGAAACCGCAAAAACCGATAAGCCCAGCAACTGATGAACACGGGGGTGATTTCAGCCAGATACGCCCGGGCCCTGCTGCTTTTGGTACAGCAGTCAGGCCGGGGTGAGCAGGTATTTGCGCAGGCCAGACAGATTCTGGCTGACCCGGCGCATATGCCCGCCGAACTGGAACCGGACCTCGCCAAACTGGTGCTGCTTATGCGCAGCCGCGGCCGTGCGGATCATCTCAAATTCACCCTCACTCATTTTACAAGGCTTTGGTGCGAGGCGGCGGGAGCCCATCTCGTGCATCTTCGCACCGCAGTCCCTTCGCCCGGACTGGAAAAACGCATCGCCGACATTCTCCAGAAGGACGGCAGCCGCGTGATTATGGACAGTACGGTGGACGAGTCCCTCGAAGGGGGATTCGTCTTCGAAGTGGACGGTTATATGCTCGACGCCAGCGTGCGTACCCAGATGGAACGCATCCGGCGCGAGTTTATCGAAAAGAATAACAGAATAGTGTAATGGCACAGAACAACAACATAAGTGCAAGCGAGGTCTCCCGCATCCTGCTGGATCAGCTGCAGGGCATCGACACTTCCGTCAAGTACGAGGAAGTGGGCGAGGTGCTGCAAGTGAGCGACGGCGTGGCCCGAATCTACGGGCTTGTGAATGCCGAGGCAGGCGAGCTTCTGGAGTTTGCCTCCGGCGTCAAGGCCGTGGTGATGAACCTCGAGGAGGATAACGTTGGAGCGGTGCTGCTCGGCCCTACCGACCTGGTGAAGGAGGGCATGAGCGTGCGGCGTCTCGGCAGGATTGCTTCCATCGAGGTCAGCGAGGAGATGGTCGGCCGCGTGGTTACGCCTCTCGGAGAGCCCCTCGACGGGCTCGGAGCCATCGGTGGCGAAAAGGTGGAGATGCCTCTGGAACGCAAGGCCCCCGGAGTTATCTTCCGCGAACCCGTTACCGAGCCTTTGCAGACGGGCCTCAAGGCCATCGATGCGATGATTCCTATCGGCCGCGGCCAGCGCGAGCTCATTATCGGCGACCGCCAGACGGGAAAAACCGCCCTCGCGATAGATACCATCATCAACCAGCGGGGAGAATTCCTTGCCGGCAAGCCGGTCTACTGCATCTATGTGGCAGTGGGTCAGAAGGCTTCGACGGTTGCCGCCACGGTGGGAACCCTGCGCGAGAAAGGTGCCATGGACTACACTATCGTGGTGGCCGCGACTGCCGCGGATCCTGCCGCCGTGCAGTATTTCGCGCCTTTCGCAGGCGCTGCAATCGGGGAGTATTTCCGCGATACCGGGCGCCCGGCCCTGGTGGTTTACGACGACCTCAGCAAGCAGGCCGTTGCCTACCGCGAGGTGTCGCTGATTCTGCGCCGTCCTTCCGGCCGCGAGGCATATCCGGGCGACGTCTTCTATCTGCACAGCCGTCTTCTGGAAAGGGCCGCCAAGATTATCGGCCAGCAGGAGGTTGCCGAGCAGATGAACGACTTGCCTCCCGCACTGCGCGGCAAGGTAAAGGCCGGCGGATCGCTTACCGCCCTGCCGATTATCGAAACCCAGGCTGGCGACGTGTCGGCTTATATCCCCACCAACGTGATTTCCATTACCGATGGACAGATATACCTGGAGAGTTCGCTCTTCAATCAGGGCTTCAGGCCCGCAATCAACGTGGGCATCTCGGTGTCGCGAGTCGGCGGCGCCGCCCAGGTAAAGAGTATGAAGAAGGTGGCCGGAACCCTGAAGATCGACCAGGCGCAGTACGGCGAACTGGAGGCCTTCAGCAAGTTCTCGTCCGATATGGACAAGGTTACCGCGATGGCGCTCGACAAGGGACGCAAGAACAACCGCCTGCTCATCCAGGCGCAGTATTCGCCGATGCCGGTAGGGGAGCAGGTGGCAGTGCTGTACTGCGGCACCCACGCCCTGCTCGCTTCCCTGGAACTCAACCAGGTGCGCGATTTCGAGAAACTCTTCCTCGACAGGATGCGCGCTTCGCACGCAGGCCTGCTGGATGAACTCGCCGCAGGCCGGGTGCCGGACGACGCCGGCGCCACTATCGAGAAGGTGGCAGCCGAAGTTTGCAATCAACTTAAAGCATAGATGGCTGAAGGATGGCTTCGCTGCGGGAAATAAAGGACCACATCGGGTCGGTTCGCTCGACGCTCAAGATAACGTCGGCGATGAAGCTCGTGTCCTCCGCCAAGCTCCGCAAGGCCCAGCAGGCCGTGGAGACGATGCGGCCCTACCAGCAGGAGCTGGAGCGGATGCTTGCAGCAGTCAACTCGCTGAACGACAATTCTTTACAGAATGTCCTTTCCGCTGATTCCGGGAAAGGACTTTCGGTAAAAAGCTGGGAATCAGATACTTACCTGCTGCACGGTAAGCTGGCCATTGTGGCGATTGCGTCCAACTCGTCGCTCTGCGGAGCGTTCAACGGCAATGTCGTCCGCAAGGTACAGGAACTGGTCGCCCAGGCCGGCGGTCCCGACCGCGTCGAGGTCTTTGCCCTCGGACGCAAGGTCGCAGAGCCGCTCCGTAAGTCAGGCGTCATTGCCGACCCCGACCGGCAATCTCTCAATGCCTTGGTCGCGCACCCTGACTATGCCGCTTCTCAGGCCCTGGCCTCCATACTCGTCGACGGCTTCAATGCCGGCCGTTACTCCAGCGTCCTCCTGGTCTACAATCACTTTGTTTCCACCTCCTCCCAGAAAGTTGTCGTTGAATCTTTCCTCGGCGCTACAGTCGAGCCGAGCGGTTGGGGGTCCCCCCTTGAGGGACGTAACACCCGCGGCTTTACCCCAGAAATCAAAGTATTTCCGGGGGCCCCAGGTTCGGTAGCGGGGGGACCGTCGCCGGAAGGCGATGGTGGGGTGAGTCCGAAGGACGAACTCCCGAGAGGGGGGTTCCCCAACCGACCGGCCCCCGGCGATTATCTGCTGGAACCGGGCAGGGAGGCGATTCTTGAGAGCCTGGAGCCGCAGGTGATTCGCCTGAAACTCTACGCCGCGATACTGGACAGCGTGGCGGCCGAACACGCGGCAAGAATGATTGCGATGCAGGCCGCGACGGACAACGCCGAAGACCTCCTCGCCGAACTCAGCCTCGAATACAACAAGGGCCGTCAGGCCAAGATTACCGCCGAAATCCTCGACCTGGTCGCGGGAGCAAGGCAATAAAACGAACCAATAACCACGAAAATGAAATACGGACACATTCTTCTCGCCGCCGGCCTGCTTCTCGCAGGATGCTGCGCACACAACGGACAGAAAGACATCGAGAAACAAGTTAAGGACGCGCTCGCCCAGATGACGCTGAACGAAAAGATAGCGCTCATCCACGCGCAGAGCAAATTCACATCGCCGGGCGTGCCCAGGCTTGGAATCCCCGAGCTCAAATGCGACGACGGCCCTCACGGACTCCGTCCGGAAACCCTTTGGGATAAATGGGCCGCTGCTGGACAGACCAACGACAGCTGCACCGCCTATCCTTCGCTCACCTGCCTCGCGGCAACCTGGAACAAGGATATCGCGTATCTGTACGGCCGCAGCGTCGGCGAAGAGGCCCGCTACCGTGGCAAGAACGTGCTGCTGGGCCCCGGCGTCAACATCTGCCGCACCCCTCTTTGCGGACGCAACTTCGAGTATATGGGCGAGGACCCCTTCCTGGCCGGAAAGCTTTCCGCACAGTACGTAAAGGGCGTGCAGAGCAACAAGGTCGCGGCCTGCGTGAAGCACTTTGCGGTGAACAACCAGGAGAGCCACCGTACCGACGGCAACTCGGTTGTGGACGACCGCACCCTCTATGAGATTTATCTGCCGGCATTCAAGACGGCGGTGCAGGAAGGCGGCGCCTGGTCGATAATGTCGTCCTACAACCGCTACGAGGAAGTGTTCGTTTCGCACAGCTCGCACCTGCTGAACGATATCCTCAAGGGCGAGTGGGGCTTCGACGGGGCGGTAATCAGCGACTGGGGAGCGACCCACGACACTGAAGGTGCTGCTCACGGCGGACTCGACCTGGAATTCGGCACCCACACCGACGGCCTGTCGCAGGGCCTTGCCAACGCCTACGACGCCTACTATATGGCAGAGCCCTACAAGGCGAAGATCCTTGCCGGAGAACTCTCCGAGGACGAACTCAACGAGAAGGTGCGCCGCGCGCTGAGGCTCAACTTCCGCACCCAGGCGGACGGCTACTTCGGCTCGTTCCTGAGCCCAGAGCATTTCGCGGACTGCCGCAGGATCGGCGGCGAAGGCATAGTGCTGCTCCGCAACGAGGGTGTGCTGCCGCTTAAGAAGGACGCGAAGAAGATAGTGGTCCTCGGCGAGAACGCCATCCGTCCGATGATTGTGGGCGGTCAGTCCTCCTCGCTCAAGGCCCAGCACGAGATTTCGCCCCTGCAGGGCATCAGGAATGCCTTCCCGGAGGCTGAAGTCGTTTACGAAAGGGCATATTATTCCGATCAGCCTACTCCCGGCAACTATAATTACGGCCAGTACGACATCACCGAAGAACGCCCAGCGGCCAAACTGCTCGCGGATGCGCTCGCAGCCGTGGAAGGTGCTGATTATGTGATATTTGTCGGCGGACTCAACAAGAACGACAATCAGGACTGCGAAGGCCGCGACAGGCTTTCGTATGAACTTCCTTATGGACAGAACGAAGTGATCGAAGCAATTGCAGCAGTCCGTCCGGACCTTGTGTACGTGAACGTTTCCGGCAGCCCCGTGGCAATGCCTTTCGCCGACAAGGTGGCCGCAATCCTGCAGGCCTGGTACCTTGGCAGCGAGACCGGAAACGCCCTGGCGGATGTGCTTACCGGTGCAGTCAACCCTTCCGGCAAACTCCCCGTAACCTTCCCCGTCGCGCTTGAGGACGGCCCCATCAAGACCGAAAGGCAGTTCCCCGGCTTTGCCGACGAAAAGGGAATGTGGCAGACCTACTACGACGAGGGCATCTACGTGGGTTACCGCTGGTACGACACAAAGGGCGTCAAGCCCCAGTTCCCCTTCGGCTATGGCCTCAGCTACACCAGCTTCGAATATGGCCAGGCGAAGCTCTCTTCCAAAAAGATGGGCAAAAGCATAACAGTCAAGGTGAGCATCAAGAATACCGGCGATGTGGCCGGCGCCGAGGTCGCGCAGCTTTATATAAGCGACCTGGAGTCCTCCGTGGACAGGCCGCTCAAGGAACTCAAGGGCTTCGAGAAGGTATATCTGCAGCCCGGCGAGAGCAAGACGGTCGAGTTTACTTTCGGCCGCGACGCCTTGAGCTTCTTCGATGCCGAAAAGCACGCCTGGGTGGCCGAACCCGGCAAGTTCAAGGTGCTGGTGGGTGCTTCCTCCGAAGATATCCGCACCGAAGCGGAGTTTACTTTGTAAAAAGCGCTATCTTTGCAGGCTATTTTTCAAAAGAATATGATGACTTCGAAAGAGATAAGACAGAAGTTCCTGGATTTCTTTGCATCCAAGGGACATACCGTCGTGCCCTCTGCACCGATGGTAGTGAAGAACGACCCCACGCTGATGTTTACCAACGCGGGAATGAACCAGTTCAAGGATATTTTCCTCGGCAACGTCACGCCTAAGATGAAGCGTGCCGCCGACAGCCAGAAGTGCCTCCGCGTGAGCGGCAAGCACAACGACCTGGAGGAAGTAGGACACGACACCTACCACCACACCATGTTCGAGATGCTGGGCAACTGGAGCTTCGGCGACTATTTCAAGACCGAGGCGATCGACTGGGCCTGGGAGCTTCTTACCGAAGTTTACGGCATCGACAAGAGCCTGCTTTACGCCACCGTGTTCGAGGGCAGTGCCGAGGATGGCACCGAGCTTGACGAAGAGGCCCGCGCTGCCTGGCGCAAGCATCTTCCCGAAGACCACATCCTGCTCGGCAACAAGCACGACAACTTCTGGGAGATGGGCGATACAGGCCCCTGCGGCCCCTGCTCGGAGATTCACATCGACATCCGCACCGCCGAGGAGAAAGCGGCTTCCGGCATCCCCGGAGCGGAGCTCGTGAACAAGAGCGACCCTCACGTAATCGAGATCTGGAACCTCGTATTCATGCAGTTCGAGCGCAAGGCCGACGGCCATCTGGAGAGCCTTCCCGCAAAGAATATCGACACCGGAATGGGCTTCGAGCGCCTCTGCTCGGTGCTCCAGGGCAAGAACAGCAACTACGATTCCGACGTGTTCACCGGCATGCTCGCCCGCATAGGCGAACTTTCCGGCCACAAATACGGCGAGAGCAAGGATACCGACGTGGCAATGCGCGTTATCGCGGACCACATCCGCGCAATCTCGTTCAGCATCGCCGACGGCCAGCTCCCCAGCAACGTCAAGGCGGGTTACGTCATCCGCAGGATTCTGCGCCGTGCAGTGCGTTACGGCTACACCTTCCTCGGTTCTACCGAGCCCTTCCTCTGCAGGCTGGTTCCCCAGCTCATCGACGACATGGGCGAGGCCTATCCCGAGCTGAAGGCTCAGCAGAAGCTCATCGAAAACGTCATCCGAGAGGAAGAGGCAGCGTTCCTGCGCACTCTCGACCGCGGCATCAAGCTTCTGGACGACTATATGGCCAAGAATGTCGCCACCAGGGTTCTCCCCGGAGTGGACGCCTTCGTGCTTTACGACACCTACGGCTTCCCCATCGACCTTACCGAACTCATCGCAGGCGAGAAGGGCTACACCGTGGATCTCGAGGGATTCCAGGTGGAACTCGGCAAGCAGAAGGACCGCGCCCGCGGAGCCACCGCCAACGAATTCGGCGACTGGACAGTGTACAACGAGGGTGAGGACGTGCAGTTCACCGGCTACGACTCCACCGAGCTGGAGGGCGTGCGCCTGCTCAAGAGCCGCAAGGTCGTGCAGAAGAACAAGGAGATGCTCCAGCTGGTCTTCGACCGCACTCCCTTCTACGGCGAGATGGGCGGCGAGGTAGGTGACACCGGCGAAGCGATCTCAGCAAACGGCGAGGTCATCAAGATTCTCAACACCGTCAAGGAGAACACCCTCACCATCCATATCGCGGACAAACTCCCCGCAGACGGCAGCGCGCTCTTTACCCTCAAGGTAGATGCCGCCCGCCGCGCCAGGATAGCCGCCAACCACAGCTGCACCCATCTTCTGGACGAGGTGTTGCGCGAGGTTCTTGGCACTCACGTGGAGCAGAAGGGCTCCTTCGTCTGCGACAAATACTTCCGCTTCGACTTCTCCCACTTCGAGAAGCTCTCGGACGAGCAGCTGCGCGAGGTTGAGCGCAAGGTCAACGCCCTCATCAGGGCCAACCATCCGCTCGAGGAGAAGCGCGACGCCACTATGGAAGAAGCCCAGGCAATGGGCGCAATCGCCCTCTTCGGCGAGAAGTACGGCGACAGCGTGCGCGTGGTCAAGTTCGGCCCGAGTTGCGAGCTCTGCGGCGGCTGCCACACCGGCGCCACCGGCAATATCGGCTTCTTCAAGATAACCGGCGAAAGCGCCATCGCCGCCGGCATCAGGCGTATTGAGGCCGTCACCGGCGAAGAGGCCGAAGCGCTCGTTTACGGCCTGCAGGATACCGTCAAGGGTGCCCGCGCGCTTCTGGGAGGATCCCCCGACCTGGGCGAAGCAGTGAGGAAGATGGTCGAGGAGAACGACGGCTATCGCAAGCAACTTCAGGAAATCGCCAAGGGTAAGACTCTCGAACTCAAGAAGAGCCTGCTCGCCGCCGCAGTTCCCGCTGGCGCCTGCAAGGTAGTCAAGATCAGCGAATGCGACGACCCCGTGATGCTCCGCGACGCTGCAACAATGCTGCAGAAGGAGGCCCAGGGCCTCGTGATAGCGGCCGCTTACGAAACCGCCGGCAAGCCTCAGCTACTGCTGATGTATTCCGCAGATCTGGTAGCCGCCGGACACAATGCCGGCGCCGATATTCGCGAGGCCGCCAAGTTTATCCAGGGCGGCGGCGGTGGTCAGCCCGGCCTCGCTACTGCGGGCGGCAAGGAAGTTGCAGGATTGGCCCAGGCTCTTGAAACATTGCTCTCGAAGATTTGAAAAAGCTCGACAAGTTCATAGTGAAAGGCTTCGTAGGACCGTTCTTCGCGATCCTGCTGGTAGTCGTTTTCATTCTGATGATGCAGTTTTTGTGGCTGTACATCGATGAACTTGTCGGTAAAGGCCTCGGCCTTAAGATTGTGCTCGAGTTTATGATGTGGGGCGGCTGCACAATTATGCCGCTGGCCCTGCCTCTGGCAACCCTGCTGGCTTCCATGATGACCCTGGGCCAGATGGGCGAGCACAACGAGCTCATGGCCATCAAGAGCGCGGGCATTTCGCTTTCTCGCGTGATGGTGCCGCTTGCGGTGATATCCGTTTTTATCAGCATCGGCGCCTTCTTCGTAGGCAACAACCTCGTGCCGAAGGCGTTCAACGAGATTTATACGCTCCGCGACGATATCGGCCGCACCAAGAACGAGATTAAAATCCCCGCCGGAACCTTCTACGACGGCATCGACGGCTATATTCTCCGGGTCCGCGAGCAGGACGACGAGACCGGCATTATGCACGACGTTATGGTTTATGACCACACTGCCGGCAAGGGTAATGTCACCGTCACCCTGGCGGATTCGGCGCTCATGAAGATGAGCAAGAACAAGGATTATCTCACCTTCACCCTTTACAACGGTTCGAACTATCAGGAGACCAACACCAAAAAGTACCGCGACACCACGCTGGAGCTCCAGCATGTGGATTTCTCGCGGCAGGAACTGATTATTCCGCTCAGCAATTACGCTTTCCAGAAGTCGGATTCCAGCCGTTTCGGCGACCAGGTCAAGAGTATGAACACCCATCAGCTGTCGCACGAACGCGATTCGCTGCGCCAGCTCAACAACGAGGCCCATTCCCGCAATTACGGCATGGTCGCCAAGAACTATGCGCTGGCCATGAAGAACCAGCTGGATACCGCTGCCCGCCATTCGGGAGTGGTTGGCGAGGAGATGTTCTCGGCGGCCGGCTTCATGAAGTGGAAGAACATCAAGGACGAGATAAGCGCCTGCGAGAAGGCCCTGGACAAGAGCCGTCAGCTCGGTGCCGATATCCGCGGATGCGATTCCGAGGTCTACGAATACAACTACTACCTGCGCCGGATGGATATCGAGTTCCTGAAGAAGTTCGCCCAGGCTCTGGCCTGTCTGCTGCTGTTCTTCATCGGCGCGCCGCTGGGCGCCCTCATCCGCAAGGGAGGTCTCGGCACCAGCGCCATCATCTCGGTGCTGTTCTTCGTGCTGTACTGGGTGGTGGATATTTCCGGCACCAAACTGGCGCGTGACGGTGCGGTTGCAGCAAGCATCGGCGCTTTTGTATCGGCCCTCGTGCTCGGGCCGATAGGGGTCTTCCTCAGTTGGAAGGCCATCCACGACTCCACTCTTCTGGAGGGTAACGACGCGCTGGCTTCCGGCTGGCGCAAGCTCAAGAGCAAAGTGGCCGGCCTGGTGCACAAGAAGCGCATCGTCTTTATGGGTACGCCCGAGTTTGCCGTGGCGTCGCTGGATGCCCTCGTACGTAACCGCTACAAGGTCGTCGGCGTGGTTACGGTGGCGGACAAGCCTTCGGGCCGCGGGCTCGAGGTGCATCAGTCCGCCGTCAAGAAATATGCAGTGGAGCACGGTCTGCCGGTGTTGCAGCCGCTCAAGCTCAAGGATCCCGAATTCCTCGAGGCACTCGCCGCCTGGAAGGCCGATCTCTTTGTGGTAGTTGCCTTCCGCATGCTCCCCGAGGAGGTCTGGCGCATGCCTAAACTCGGCACCTTCAATCTGCACGCCGCCCTTCTGCCGCAATATCGCGGCGCTGCCCCTATCAACTGGGCGGTAATCAACGGCGAGCGCCATACGGGCGTCACCACCTTCATGATTGACAAGGATATCGATACCGGCGGCATCATCCTGCGTGCAGACTGCCGCATCGGTCCTGAGGAGACTGCGGGCGATGTGCACGACCGCCTTATGGAGATGGGAGCCAAGCTCGTGGTCGAAACCACCGAGGGCCTCATCCAGCATAATGTCGAAACTCGCGTCCAGCGGTCCTTCATCCAGGGGTCGGAGGTGCTGCATCCGGCGCCCAAGCTCACCAAGGAGAATACCCGCATCGACTGGACCCGCTCTTCCAAGCAGATCTACAATCTCATCCGCGGCCTCAGTCCTTATCCCGCCGCCTGGACCACCCTCGTCCGCGACGGCTCCGCGCCCGTCGAGCTCAAGATCTTCTTCGGCCGCGTCGCCTCCCTGCCCGTGTCGGCCGGCTCCGTCATTGCCGGCCCCTCCTCCGTCATTGCCGACCGCGATCGGCAATCCCCCGGCACCGTCTCCGTCGTCGACGGCTCGCTCTACATCGCCACCGGCAACGGCGCCATCGAGGTCACCGACCTCCAGCTCGCCGGCAAAAAGCGTATGGCCGCCGCCGACTTCCTCCGCGGCTTCCGCGATCCCGAGCGCTATCGCGCTGTCTAAGCTCGCTGTCATTGCCCGACCCGGAAAGGCCCCCGCACGGCGGCGAAGGATCTAAGAATTGACAATCTTTCAAAAAATCGCTACCTTTACACTGCAAACCGATAACCTATTGTCAACCATATGAAACTGAAAGCGTTTTTAGCGGGAGCTGCAATCTGCGTCTCCTGTATGTTCGTGTTTTCCTGCTCAAAAGGAAAGGAAACCAAAGAGGTTCACGTAAAGAGTGTAACCCTGAACGAAGAATCCATTGAACTTACTGAGGGTGACAGCTTTACCCTTACGGCGACGGTGCTGCCGGACAACGCGTCGGACAAGAGCGTAGTCTGGTCTTCGGACAACGAAGCTGCGGCAAGCGTTTCCGAGGAGGGTGTCGTCACCGGTGTCGCCGAGGGCGATGCCGTCATCAAGGCCACTGCCAAAGACAACGGTGTCTTCGGTTCCTGCTCGGTAAAGGTCAATAAGCGCATATTCCCGGTAACCGGAATTTCACTGAACATTAAGAGCGTACCTATTAAAATTGGCGGCAACTATACACTGATACCCACCGTGACCCCCGACAATGCCACAGACAAGAGCATTACGTGGAGCTCAAGCGACGAGGATGTCGCCATGGTGAGTAAAGACGGCAAGGTAGTCGGTGTTTCCGTGGGCGATGCCTGGATCAAGGCAACCAGCGTGCAAAATCCCGAGGTTGCGGACTCCTGCGAATTTCATGTGACAAGTGAAACCGTAGCCGTGACCGGAATCACGCTTTCCCCCGCCAACGTGGCAGTAGAGGTGGGTAAGACCTATCAGCTGACTGCGTCGGTTGTTCCCGCTGAAGCCACCAATCAGAATATACGATGGGATGTTTCGCCATCAAACGGCAGTATAGCGACAGTGAGCGCCGCCGGACTGGTAACCGGCGTGAAGGCAGGCGACTGCGTCGTGACCGCTACCACCGTGGACGGCGGATTCTCGAAATCGTGCAATGTGCGCATTGACGACAATCCTATCACTTCTGTGACATTCGAGGGAGGCAGCACCGAGATAGCCCGGGTCGCCAAAGGCACGACCAAGACAATTCAGGCAGTTGTTACTCCTTCGGATGCATCCAACAAAAAGTTGACATGGACTACAAGCAACAATAGAATCGCCAGTATTCTTGACCATAGCGATAGCAGACTTACCGCAACCATTCAATTTGGGCCCAATGACCCCGGCGAGGTAACCATCACCGCCAGGTCCATATCCGGTACCAAGGCGACGCAGACATTTTATGTATACGTCAATCCCAGCTCGATCAGCACTTCTTCTTCCCTGACACTGGCTGTCGGCGACGAGAATAAACTCGCTGTAACCTTCAGTCCCGACCAGACGACGGAAAAGGGATTGAGCTTTGCTTCAGGCGATACCGGAGTCGCCACTGTGGATGAAACCGGACTGGTAAAGGCCGTTGCTTCGGGCAATACTACTATCACAGTAACCAGTACCGCAGTTCCTTCGGTAACCGCCACGGTCCAAGTCAAGGTGATTGCAGAGAATAAAGTCTCCATCAACGGCGAAGAGGCGGTTACTTACGAAACCGGAAATCTTTCATCGGTTTTCGGCAGCAAGACCATTACGAGCATTGCCTGGGAGAGCGGAATACTGGATGCTGCAGACCTTATGGCCCTCAAGACCTATGCAAAGAGTACCCTGACTTCTGCCGACATCAGCAATCTCTCATTCAAGGATGGAGATACATACAATTATCAGGAGCTCAGCACGTCTTACACGATGAAGAGCGACGAACTCCCAGGCGGCCTGTTTTATTACTTCTCGCAATTGGAGTCTCTGGTTCTTCCGCCCGTCAAGGCCATCCAGGGGTATGCCATCAGTCATACAAAATTATCTTCGCTGACGCTGCCGGAGGGACTTGAAACCTTAAGGGCCTGGTCCATCAATTATAACCTGTATTTGACCAATATAACATTCCCCTCTTCATTGAGAACCCTGGACGCATATTCCCTGAACCAGAATCAGTTGGAGGGTGTACTGGACTTCTCGCAGGTAACCAGTATAGGGACAGGTGCGTTCCAGAGCAGCAATAAAATAGAGAAGATTAAACTTTCGCCAAATCTGCGTTCAGTCGGAAATGAACTATTCTCCGGAAAGCCAAGCGCCATGAACGAGTTTATTATGGAGGGAGAAGGCGTCAGCTACAAGGTTGTGGACAAATGGCTTTACACCAAGGACGGCAAGACGCTTGTCTCAGTTCCGCCTGCACTGGTAAGGGGTACAAGCATCACCATTCCTGCCGGTGTCGAGATTCTTAACAGTTCCCTCTTCAGTTCCTACGAACTAACGGGAGCCACACTCCCCGAGGGGCTCAGGAGAATCAACGGAATGTATGCCTTCGGTCACTTCGAAGGAACGGAAATCGTACTGCCTTCCACGCTTGAGTATATGGGAACGCTAACATTCGGCTACAGTGAAACTCTCAAGAATGTTACCTGCAAAGCCGTAAATCCTCCGGGCACCGATACTTCCAACCGCTCAATTTTCTTCAATTGCTCGGCTCTTGAAAACGTTTATGTCCCCGCCGAATCCGTCGAGGCATACAAGAACGCCATCGGCTGGAAATACGTAGCTGACAAGATTAAGGCGATTCCCACCGAATAAGTCGGCTAAACCCCTGTTAATGTCGATACTGTGCATCTTCCGGTGCACAGTATCTTCATTTTTGGCCTGTTTTGCGGATACTGTGCGTTCGATTTGACACAGTATTGACACCTTCCCGATGTTGATGTCCCCATCATTTCAGCAGTCTTTGGGCGAGGTCTGTTTTTTAGGCCGACACCTCGCCCACCCAATATGGCTCATAGGTGCTTGTAGTGCCATTCCACTGGGCGAGGTCCCAAGCATTTTAGCAGACCTCGCCCAAATAGCCAAGCACGAAACCGACAGCGGCGGGGATGGCAGGCCCAGGCCGACTTTGAGCAAAAGGTTCCCGGGGAGACGCAGCGGAGGGGCCGTCTCGTGACGGCGTCTGTCTGCCGACCGTTAGGCCCGAAGGGACTATGAGGGAGAAGTTAGCCGTCAAGGGCCCGCAGCAAGGCGAGCCCTTTTGCGAAGCACGAGGCCGGGCGCCGCGCCTCCCCGCAGAGGCGGTCTGCCTGAACTTTAGGTAAGCGCACATAATTGGCGGAAAATTAGTATCTTTGCGGTTTGGAAAGGCGGGCGCGCGAGTGTGTGCAAGCGTGCAGGCCGGCAAGAAAGAAGAAATGCAGAGATACCGTTTCAACCCTATAACGCTGATGTACGAGGTCTATGAAGGACCGCGTTATCTGCGTTATGTGCGTGTGGTACTGGGAGTTGCGGCGGTGGTGGCGCTGGCGCTGCTGTACTTCTGGCTCTACACTTCGGTGCTGGGGCTGGATCTGCCGAAGACCGCTCTGCTCAAGAAGGAGAACGCCCGCTGGCAGGGCAAGCTGGCGGTGATGAACCGCCATCTGGACCTTTACGAGGAAACTCTGGAGGCCATAGAGGAGCGTGACGACGAGGTGTACCGTTCGATTTTCGGCCTGAATGCGGTGCCGGCCGAGGTCAAGAACTCCGGTTTCGGAGGCATCAACCGCTACGAATATCTCGACAAATACGGCGCCGACCCCTCGCTCAAGCAGACTCTCAAACGCATCGACATGCTCACCAAGCGCACCTACGTGCAGAGCATGGCCCTCGACGAAGTGTATGCCATCTCTGTGAACGCGGGCGACATGAAGTCGCACATCCCTTCGGTGCCACCGCTGCTGCCGGACAATACACAGGTTCATATTTCCAGTACTTTCGGCGGACGTTTCCACCCGGTGCTGGGCTATGTGAAGTTTCACGAAGGAATGGACTTCGCGACGCGCGTAGGCTATCCGGTCTATGCGACGGGCGACGCGGTGGTGGAGAAGGTCATCTTCCAGTTCACAGGTTACGGCAACGAGATAGTGCTCGACCACGGATTCGGCTACAAGACACGCTACGCCCACCTCAGCGGCATAGACGTGGCCGCCGGCATGACCGTGCACCGCGGCGACAGGATTGGCTCGGTGGGCAACACAGGCATCTCCACGGGTCCTCACCTCCATTACGAGGTCATCTACAAGGGCAACAGAATCAATCCTTATCACTTCCTGGACATGGACATGCCCACGGACGAATACCGCGCGATGACCGAAAGGCGCAGGGCCGAGGCGACTCCGCGCCGCAAATCCACAAACGAACTTTTGCAGGGGAGGGGTAACTGATGGCGAAGAAGCGGCTCTACATATTCAACAGCGGCGACGTTTCCGTGCGTAAGGACAAATTCTCCTTCCTGAAGATGCTGTGGACGGGCATCAAGGTTTTCCTGGCGTCCGTGTCGCTGTTCATAGTGCTGTACCTGTTCCTTTCGATATTCCTGAGCACGGACACCGAGAGGCGCCTGAGGCGCGAAAACCGCATGTACGAAAAGACGCTCCCGCTTATGAAACCCCGCGAGCAGCTGCTCGGCGACGTGATAACCGGCCTGCAGCGCAAGGACGGCGAAATCTACACGGAAGTTTTCCATACCGACGCCCCCAGCCTCGACCCCATAAGTTCGCTGGACTTCCTCTTCGGGGCGGATTCCATCCCTGACGACAAGGTGGTTTCGTACGCCTTCAGGAAAATCCGAGGCCTCGAAGTGGACGCGACCGTGGTGGACGAGAGCTTCACGAAAATCTATTCCGGCTTCAGCGAAGGAACGGTTCTGCCGCCGATGTCGATGCCGGTCAAAAATATTTCATTTACCCAGATAGGAGCCTCCACGGGCAAGAAGATGAACCCCCTGCTCAAGGCGGAAGTGAACCATCGCGGGCTGGACATCATAGTGCCGCAGGGCACGCCGGTGTATGCGCCTGCGGACGGCGTGGTGGCGAAGGTGGTGAACTCCTACAAGGGCGAGGGCAAGACGGTGACGCTGGAGCATGCCGGCGGCTACGTGACGCGCTACCTTCATCTCTCCGACATCAAGGTGGCCCAGGGGCAGAAACTCAGGAAGGGCGCCAAGATAGGGGAGACCGGCATGAGCGGAGCGGCCTTCGCGCCCCATCTGCACTACGAAGTGCTGCAGGACGGCAAGGTGCTCAATCCCATCAACTTCTTCTTTGCGGATGTGGATGCTGACGAGTACTCGAACATGCTCTTCATGTCGATAAATACCAGGCAATCAATGGACTGATATATGGATAAACTGTATTACAGCATCAGCGAGACCGCTAACATACTGGGGGAGAACATCTCCCTGGTGCGTTACTGGTCCAACGTGTTTTCAAAGCTGCTGAAGCCTTCCCGCACCGGCAAGGGGAACCGTCAGTACACCGAAGACGACATCGCCACGCTAAAGCAGATTCACGTCCTCGTGAAAGGGGAGGGACTCTCGCTGGAAGGCGCCCAGAAACGTCTTCTCGAGGACAGGCGCAAGGTCAGCAGCAAGGTCAAGGCCCTGGATTCCCTCAGGGAAATCCGCGCCCAGCTCGTAGAAATCCGCGAAACATTATGAAAGTAAAAGACATTATTGCCGCTATCGAGGCGTTCGCGCCCGCGTACGCGCAAGCGGAAGGCGACAACACCGGGCTCCAGGTGGGCAATCCCGAGCAGGAGGTTCACGGAGTGCTGATCGCGCTCGACTGCACTCCCGCCCTGGTGCAGGAGGCCACCTCGCGCGGATGCGACATGATTCTCACCCATCATCCCCTGCTCTATCATCCGCTGCATACGGTGGATCCGGAGGAGACGGTGGGAGGCACAATCTACGCCGCGGTCAGGGCAGAATGCGCGATTTACGCAGCGCACACCAGCGCCGACCGCGTTCCGGGAGGCGTAAGCTGGACGCTTGCGGAAAGGCTTGGCCTGCGCAATGTCCGCACTCTCGAAGCTGATGCAGACGGCCTGGGCTTTGGCATAGTGGGCGATCTGCCCGAGCCGAAACCGGCCCTGGAAGCCCTCGGGCTGGTAAAGAAGGCCCTCGGGCTCCCGGCGTTGAGGCATTCTGCGCCCGTTGAAGGTCCGGTCACCCGCGTGGCGGCCTGCGGCGGAAGCGGCACTTCGCTTGTGGGAAAAGCGTTGACTGCCGGTGCACAACTCTTCGTCTGCGGCGACATAACTTACCACCATTTCTTTGCTCCTCAGGGCATTATGCTCGCCGACGCGGGGCACTTCGAAACGGAGGTCGGAATTGTGGATATTTTCTGTTCAGTTTTAAAGAAAAATTTTCCTAACTTTGCAGTCCTTATATCGGAAGATATAAAAACCGCCAATCCGGTGCACTACATGATATAGGATACGAAACAAGATCAACTATAAATATGGCAACAACAAAGACAACAAAGGCTAAGAAGACCGTGACTCCCATCGACGAGCGCGAAACCTTCGTTTCCCTTCAGAAGACTTTCGGTGATTCCGAAATCAGCGTGGAAGAAAAACTCTCCATCCTTTACAACCTCCAACTCGCCGACAACGATATCGAAAGGCTCGTTCAGCTCCGCGGTGAACTCCCCGCAGAGGTAGCGGCCCTCGAGAACGAAATCGCAGGTTATCAGGCTAAGGTGGCCCGTCTGCAGGAGGCAATCTCCCTGGAGAAGACCATCATCGAGCAGGGTAAGAAGGAAATAGTCGAGACCGACGCCGAAATCGAAAAATACCGCGCACAGCTCGAAGGCATCAGCAACAGCCGCGAGTACGATTCCATCAACAAGGAAATCGAGAACACCGGTTATCTCCGCCAGATTGCAATGAAGCGCATCGACGAGGCTACCGAGAGGATCCACGGCCACGAGGACAACATCGCCGCCCTGAACGACCGTCTTGCAATTCTCGACGAAGACCTCAAGGCAAAGCAGGCGGAGCTCGAAGAAATCGTGTCCAGCACTGCCGAAGAGGAGAAGAAGCTCCGCGAGCGTCGCGAAAGCTTCTCTTCCAAGCTCGACGAGCGCACCATCAGCGCCTACGAGCGCATCCGCGCAAGCGTGAACAACCACCTCGCAGTGGTTCCCGTCTACAATAACGACTCCTGCGGAGGATGCTTCAACACCATCACTCCCCAGCGCCTCGTGGACATCGCCTCCGGCAAGAAGCTCGTTATCTGCGAGCATTGCGGCCGCATAATCGTTAAAACCGCCTAAAAATGCCCGCGCAGAAGCAATACCAGGGCGCAAGAAAGCGCCAGCAGGCCAACTTCGAGGAACTTTCCCTCGAAATCGGCAACAAGCCCCCTCAGGCTCCGGAAGCCGAAGAGGCTATACTCGGGGCGTTGCTTCTTGATTCCGAGAATGCGGAATCCATCGTCGAGGAACTTGAAGCGGCGTGCTTCTACGATCCCCGCAACAGGATGATTTTCGAAGCTGCGCACGAACTCCTCACAAAGGAGCATGCGCCTGCGGACGTGGTTACCGTGGCCGGCAAGCTCAAGGCCCTGGGCAACCTCGAAGCCGTCGGGGGAACCTCCGCCCTGGCTGCACTTACCGAGAACGTAGGTTCCGCCGCCCACAGCGAGTACTACATCAAGGTGCTGCGCCAGAAGAAAATCCAGAGGGACCTGATCCAGGCTTCCTACAAAATCCTCAAGGACTCCTTCGACGACAACATCAACGTGGACGACCTGGTGGACACTTCCCAGACGAGGCTCTACGATGCAATCCAGAGCGCGGTCCGCAAGGACGTCGCCAGCATCGAGGACATCCTCCAGGCGGTGCACAAGGATATCGAAAAGCGCCAGACTACGTCGGGTTACAGCGGAGTGCCTTCGGGCTACGTAACCATCGACCGCGTTACCCAGGGATGGCAGAAGTCCAACCTGATCATCCTCGCGGCACGTCCTTCCATCGGTAAGACCGCGTTCGCGCTCAACATCGCGCGCAATGCAGCGGTGGATCATCATGTTCCCGTTGCGGTATTCTCCCTTGAAATGTCCTGCCTCGAGCTCGCCAAGAGGCTCGTGGTTACCGAAACGGGACTTTCGGCGGACAAGATCAAGGGCGCCATCCGCATGGAGGACTATGAATGGCAGCAGCTCGAGTACAAGCTCAAGAACCTCGAAAAGGCTCCCCTGTACATCGACGATACGCCCAGCCTGCCCATAATGGAGTTCCGCACCAAGGCCAAGAACCTCGTCCATAACAAGGGCGTGCAGCTCATAGTGGTGGACTACCTCCAGCTGATGCAGGGCCCCGCCGAACTCAAGGGCCTGCGCGAGCAGGAAGTCGCGGCCATCTCCCGTATGCTCAAGGCTACGGCTAAGGAACTCGACATCCCCATCATCGCGCTCTCGCAGCTGTCCCGCGACTCCGTCAAGCGTCCGGGAAGCACCGGAAGGCCCCAGCTGAGCGACCTCCGCGAATCCGGCTCCATCGAGCAGGATGCCGACATGGTCATCTTCATCCACCGTCCCGACGCCCTCGGCCTGTCCGAGAATCCGGGCGACCGCGAAAAGACAATGATCATTATCGCGAAGCACCGTAACGGCGAAGTGGCGGACATCGACATGGTGTTCAAGGCCGAGAGGGTAAAGTTTATCGAACCTTCCGAGGCCCTCGACGTGGCGGCCGGCAAGATAGTCGAATCCAGAATGAACGCTCCGGAACCAGGACTGCAGGATTTGCAGTCGTCGGCGAACGTAGCTGAATGGGAATAAGGTATGGCAAAAGATTCAATATCCCATGAGGGTAAAATAGTCGAAATCTCCCCCGAGTTCATCACGGTGGAGATTTTGTCTTCTTCGGCCTGCGCCTCCTGTCACTCCGCAGCCTTCTGCGGAATAGGCGATGCGGTAAAGAAAGCCGTTCAGGTGCCGGCCACCCTCGGCAACTGGCAGATCGGCCAGGAAGTTGACGTGGTGCTCAAGCGCAGCATGGGCTTCAAGGCCGTCTGGCTTGCCTACCTCGTGCCCCTTGCGCTGCTGATGGTCGTGCTGCTCGGGCTTTACCCGGTCGTCGGCGAACTCCTCGCAGGCGTGCTCGGAATTGCCGCCGCCGGGCTTTACTACCTGGTGCTGTGGCTTTTCCGCGACAAACTCCGTAACGAATACTCCTTTTACATAAAAGAGAAATGACAAGTACAATCCTTTGGACAATTGCAATCCTTGCAGGGCTTGGCTTTCTTCTCGCCCTCGTCCTCTACCTCATAGCCGAAAGGTTCAAGGTGGTGGAAGATCCCCGTATCGACGAGGTGGAGAAGGTGATGCCGGGTGCCAACTGCGGAGGATGCGGCTTCGCCGGATGCCGGGCTTTCGCCGATTCGGCGGTCAAGGCTCCCAATCTCGACGGGCACTACTGCCCGGTGGGAGGAAGCGAAGTGATGAAGAA
This sequence comes from Bacteroidales bacterium, assembly GCA_017617495.1. Classification (GTDB taxonomy): domain Bacteria; phylum Bacteroidota; class Bacteroidia; order Bacteroidales; family UBA932; genus Cryptobacteroides. Next base: position 5,045 of record JAFZWD010000025.1, on the reverse strand, counting down.
GGTGGCCGATATCCTCGGCTTCGCCGTCGAAGAGAAGGCTCCGCAGGTGGCTGTGCTCCGTTGCAACGGCACCTGCGCCGCGCGTCCCACCGTCAACTATTACGACGGCGTTAAGAGCTGCAAGGTCAAGGCCGCCCTTTACAGCGGCGACACTGCCTGCCCCTTCGGATGCCTCGGATGTGGCGACTGCGTTGAGGCTTGCCAGTTCGGTGCCCTGCATATGGACCCCGAGACCGGCCTGCCGGTGGTCGACGAAGAAAAGTGCACGGCCTGCGGCGCCTGCGTCAAAGCCTGCCCCAAGGCCCTGCTGGAGCTCCGCAACAAGGGTCCCCGCGGCATGCGCGAGTTTGTCGCATGCCGTAACACCGACAAGGGGCCGGTGGCGAAGAAGGCCTGCGCCAACGCCTGCATCGGTTGCGGCATCTGCGTAAAGACCTGCACCCACGAGGCTATTACCATGGAGAACAATATCGCGTACATCGATTTCGCAAAGTGCAAACTCTGCCGCGAATGCGAGGCGATGTGCCCGACCGGTGCCATCCACGGGGTAAACTTCCCCAAGCCGCTCGACAAGGCGGCGCTGAAGGAGCGCATCGCAAAAAGGAAGGAGGAAAGCCATGAGTAAGATAACGTTCAAGATCGGCGGCGTCCATCCGGACGACTCCAAACTTTCGCGCGGCTGCGCCATAGAGGTACTGCCTCTTCCCGAGACCGTTTACGTGTCGATGGCACAGCACCTCGGCGCTCCCGCAAAACCCATAGTGGCGGTTGGCGACAAGGTCAAGGCCGGACAGCTTATCGCCGAGGCCGGCGGATTCATTTCCGCGGTAGTTCATTCCCCGGTTTCCGGAACAGTCAAGGCCATCGCGCCCCGCGCAGATCTTGCCGGAAGGCCGGTGATGCACGTGGAGATTGCCGTAGAAGGCGACGAGTGGGCGGACGGCATCGACCTTTCCGATACCCTCGTAACCGAAATCCCCGACGACCGCGCCGCGATGCTCAAGAAGATTCAGGACTGCGGCGTAGTGGGACTCGGCGGAGCGACTTTCCCCACCCATGTCAAGCTCAACCCTGCTCCCGGCAGCGTGGCGGAATGCCTCATCCTTAACGGCGCCGAGTGCGAGCCTTACCTGACGAGCGACTTCCGCATCCTCCTGGAGCGCACCAAAGAGATTATTGTGGGCGCTGCCATAATGCAGAAGGTGCTGGGCGGCTGCCGCACCGTGATTGCCATCGAGGAGAACAAGCCCGAGGCCATCAAAGCGGTCTCCGACGCGCTGAAGGAACTCCCTTACAAGATCGAGGTGCTTCCGCTTAAGAAGAAATACCCGCAGGGCGGCGAAAAGCAGCTCATCGCGGCCGTCATGGGCCGCGAGGTGGGCAGCGGAGCTCTCCCGATCAGCGTGGGTGCGGTGGTGCAGAACGTGGCCACTTCGCTCGCCGTCTACGAGGCGGTGCAGAAGAACAAACCCCTACTCACCAACGTGCTCACCGTCACGGGCGACTGCCTGCCGGTGGAGAAGCAGCACAACTACCTATTCCGCATCGGCGTGCCCCTCAGCTTCATTGCAGAATATGCCGGAGGCATCCCCGAGGGCGCCGCGAAGCTTATCAGCGGCGGCCCGATGATGGGACGCGCAATCGCCAACCTCGACGCCACCACGGTCAAGGGCTCGTCTTCGATCCTCTATCTGAGCGAAGCGGCAACCAAGCGCAACGCGCAGACCGCCTGCATCCGCTGCGGACGCTGCTCGCAGGCTTGCCCGATGGGTCTCGAACCGCATCTCCTCTATCGCCTCTACGAGGCGGGCGACTACGACGGGCTCGAAGCCAACGCCGTGCAGGACTGCATCGAATGCGGTTGCTGCCTCTACAGCTGCCCTGCCTACGTGCCTCTGCTGGACCAGATCCGCCAGGCCAAGGGTGCAGTGCTCGGAATCATTCGCGCTCGTGCTGCAGCCGCAAAGGCCGCAGCCGAAGCAGCCAAGTCTAACGAAAGCAAGAACCAGTGATATGGACAAGCACATCGTATCTCCCAACCCCCATATCCACGCACCGGTAAGTACCCGGAGCCTGATGCTCGACGTAATAATCGCGCTCTGCCCCGCGGTGGTTGTCTCCTTCCTATTCTACGGATGGAGCGAGGTGATGATAATGGCAGTGAGCATCGTTTCCTGCGTGCTCCTCGAATGGGCAATTACCAAATGGATGCTCAAGGCACCTTCCACCGTCGGGGACCTCTCCGCGGTGGTGACAGCAATCCTGCTCGCCATGAACCTGCCTCCCGTCACTCCCTGGTGGGTGGTGGTAATAGGCGCGGCCGTGGCAATAGCGGTTGCTAAGATGAGCTTCGGCGGCATAGGGCAGAACATCTTCAACCCGGCAATCACCGGGCGCGTGTTCCTGCTCCTCAGCTTCCCGGCCATAATGACCGACTGGACCCTGCCGCAGGGATTCATCAACCCGCATCTGGACGCCTTCTCGGGCGCTACGCTGCTCGGACAGGTGAATATCCTCGGCGCAGCACAGGCCGACAAGCTCGTGGGTCTGCAGACGCTCTGGCACAACATCGGCGGCTCCGCCGGCGAGATTTCCGCAATCGCGCTGCTCGCAGGCTGGCTCTACCTGGTGGTGCGCAAGGTCATTCGCCCCTGGATTACCCTCAGCATCTTCGCGACGGTGGCAGTGATTGCGGCAATCTTCCATCTTGCCGACCCCGAATCCTTCACCGGCCCGCTCTTCAACCTGCTTACCGGCGGTGTAATCCTCGGCGCCTGCTTCATGGCTACGGACTATGTAACCTCGCCCATGAGCAACCTCGGGGGAGTGATATTCGGCTTCGGCATCGGACTTATCGTGATGATGATACGTTACTTCGGGTCCTATCCCGAGGGAATGTCCTTCGCGATTCTTATTATGAACATGGCGGTTCCGCTTCTGAACATGGCGTTCCACCAGCGTAAATTCGGGAGGAAGTAGTTATGGCGGCAAAAAGCAATCTGGTAAACATGGTGGCATGCCTCTTCGGGGTGTGCCTGGTTTGCGCCGCGGTCCTCGGCAGCGTTTACGCCGTGACCAAGGCGCCCATCGAGGCCGCTGCGGCAGCTGAAGCGCAGGCGGCCATCGCCAAAGTCCTCCCCGAGGGCGGACAGATCTCCGAAGGCGAAGCGGCTCTCCCCGAAGGGGTGCTTGCCTACTATGAGCAGGCGGGTCCCGACGGAGTGGCGGCTTACGCGGTCAAGACCGTTGCAAGCGGGTTCGGCGGCCCCCTGATGCTGATGGTGGGCGTGCTTCCCGACGGCACGGTTTACAATACTTCGGTGCTTTCGCACAGCGAGACTCCCGGTCTTGGCGCCAAATGCGCCGAGGAAGGCTCTCACTTCCGCACGCAATGGCAGAATTTCGCCGGCAAGTTCGCTGTCAAGAAGGACGGCGGCGACATCGACGCCATCACGGCATCCACAATCACTTCCCGCGCCTATACCAAAGCGGTCGCTCAGGCGGTCGCGCTGGTTAAGGGCTTCCACGGGGAGGAGATGACCGTTACGGATGCATCCACCGGAGCATCGGTTAAAAGCAAGGAGGAATAGGCTATGGCAAACAAGTTATCCATCATCACCAAAGGGCTCCTCAAGGAGAACCCTACATTTGTGCTCGTGCTGGGTATGTGCCCTACGCTTGCAACCACTACTTCCGCGATGAATGGCCTGGAGATGGGCCTGGCGACAATGTTCGTACTCATCCTCTCCAATATCGTCATTTCGCTGATTGCCCCGATTGTGCCGGACAAGGTGCACATCCCCGTGTACATCGTGGTTATCGCCACATTCGTGACGCTGCTGGAGCTCCTCATGAAGGCCTATACACCCGACGTTTACCGCACCCTGGGGCTCTTTATCCCCCTGATCGTGGTGAACTGCATAATTCTCGGACGCGCCGAGGCTTTCGCCAGCAAGAACGGTCTGCTCGATTCCGCGCTTGACGGCATCGGCATCGGCATAGGCTTCACGCTTGCGCTCACCGCCATCGGCATCGTGCGCGAAATCCTCGGAAGCGGCGCGGTGTTCGGCTGGAAGTTCCTTCCCGGCGACGGCGCCCTTGCATTCGTGATGGCTCCCGGAGCCTTCCTGGTGCTGGGTTACCTTATGGTTCTGTTTAACAAGATAGCGAAGAAGCAGTAAGTTATGGAATACTTTTACATCATAATATCGGCGATATTCGTCAACAATATCGTGCTGGCGCAGTTCCTCGGAATCTGCCCCTTCCTCGGTGTCTCCAGCAAGCTTTCCACGGCGAGCGGAATGTCCATGGCAGTGTGCTTCGTCATCACCCTCGCAACGGTGGTGACCTATCTGCTCAATACCTATCTGCTTGTTCCCCTGGGACTTACATTCCTGCAGACCATATCGTTCATCCTGGTCATCGCGGCCCTGGTGCAGACGGTCGAGATAGTGCTCAAGAAGGTTTCGCCTTCGCTTTACCAGGCGCTCGGAATCTTCCTGCCCCTCATCACCACCAACTGCGCAGTGCTCGGCGTGGCCATCAACGTGGTCAATAAGGAGTTCGCTTTCGGCGCCGGTGCGGCCCATACGCTCAACCTCGCCGAATCCACCGTATACGCCTTCGCAACCTCACTGGGCTACGGCCTGGCGATGGTGCTGTTCGCGGGCATCCGCGAACAGCTGGCCGGCAACGCCGTCCCCAAGCCCTTCCGGGGCTTGCCCATCGCCCTCATCTCCGTGGGCATCATGGCAATGGCCTTCCTGGGCTTCTCGGGAATAGTTTAGAAATAGTGCCCGGCACGCTATAGTTTTGCAAGAGATTCTGGGGAAAGGCCGGTAATGTCTGCCACATCAGACTTGGCATAACCTTTCGCCAGCATCTGCCTGGCGATTTCTATTGCCTTTTGCTCTGCGCCTTGTTCAATGCCTTGTTTTTGGGCTTTTTCTGTTGCAAAGTCCAAAATGGCTCTTTCGTCGATGATAGTTCTCATTACCTGTTCGTATTGTTGCTGATGCTCTACTGTCATGTTCGCGAATTCAGCA
>JAFZWD010000024.1 GCA_017617495.1 Bacteroidales bacterium | reverse complement strand
TTGTCGATGCTCGCGAGGAAGCCGTCGTCGATCTTGAATTTCGGCAGAATATGGGCGGAGTTGATGTCGTACTTTTCGACCTTGTCCAGGACCTCGAGAGTGTTGGAAAGAGCCTCCAGATGATCCGGGAAAAGTTCCATCATTTCGTCCTCGCTCTTGAGGTATTCCTGCTGAGTGTAGCGGAGACGTTTGGGGTCGGAAAGATCCGAATTCGTGTTGATGGAAATGAGTCTGTCGTGGGCGGGTCCGTCCTCCTTTCGGACGAAGTGGACGTCGTTGGTTGCGATGACTTTCACCCCATGTTTTTCTCCCAACTTGAACAGGGCGTCACAGTACTCTTTCTGGCGGCGGTAAAGGTCGGTAGAAACTCCCGGCACCTGGGTCTTGTGAAGCATTACCTCCAGATAGTAGTCGTCGCCGAAAACCCGCTTGTGCCATTCGATCGCGCTGTCTGCGCCGGCCACATCCCCCGCGAGCACGGCGCGCGGAATCTCGCCCGCTATGCACGCGCTTGAGCAGATGAGCCCCTCGTGGTACCTTTCCACCACCTCGTGCGAAACCCTGGGCCTGTAGTACATACCCTCGATATGCCCCGTGGAGACTATCTTCATAAGGTTTTTATACCCCGTGTAGTTCTTGGCGAGGAGTATGAGGTGATAGTATTTCTGGTGGTCGCTGTCCTTTATACGATGGTCGTAATGGCAGGTGACGTATATCTCGCATCCTATTATCGGCTTCACCTCCGGGAACTTCTGCGCGACGTCGAAGAACTCCTTGACGCCGTACATATTGCCGTGGTCCGTAATCGCAAGACCGGGCATGCCAAGCTCGCGGGCACGTTCGAAAAGTTTGGTGATTTTCGACATGCCGTCGAGTATGGAGTACTCGGTATGGACGTGGAGATGAACGAATGCCATAGCGGGGGGAGAAAAAGTAGGGTGGGGAGAAAATTATTTCTTGAGGTCGTAGCCGAGTTTAAGGCCCGTAACCTGGCTGATGATGGCGGTGAGCGAAGTGGTGGAAGCCTTCTTCTTTTTGAGAATCTTTGCGGTCTTTCCGAGGAACGCCACGAACTTGTCGGCGTCGAAAAGAATCTGGTATCCGGAGAGCGAAGTGGCCACCGTTCCGGTCATCGACATGTAGTTGTAAACCTTGCCGAATTTCATGCTTACCACATTGCCTTCGAGTGTGTAGGTTCCACCCGCAATCGCCTTTTTTCCGTTAGTGATGGAGAAGGTCCCGTCTTCGCCGAAAATGAACTGCGCGGAGCCTTCCTTGATACCCACTTTCGCGAGGTAGGAATCGAGCTTGTTTTCGAGGGTTTCCTTATAAGCGGAAGCGGCGATTGTGGTAAGGGTGTTTTCGGTCTGGATGGCGCTCGCAACTCCGGCGTAAGTCCAGGTTCCGGTGAGCGAAACTCCGACAGCTTCGGAAATTACCGAACCGAGAATCGAAGTAAGCACGTCAGCCGCCGCGGAGGCAGTGGAAGAATTGCTTGTTGTGGAATTTATGGCATCCTTTGCCGCGGCTCCGGCCGCCTGCTTGAGGGCGCCGAGCACATCGCTTTGCGCACTTGCCACTGTGGCGGACAGAACCACCGCCCCGATGATGGAGAGAATCTTTTTCATATTCGTGTTATTATTGGTTATCGTTTTTCCAGCCCTGGGCACGCAAAGGAATCTCCGCTCCTTCGGGGGTAACCAGTACCGTACCCGCCTCAGGCAGTGCCAGATGGCCGATTATGTCGAACTGCTGGAAGTCCTTGCGGAACTTTTCGAGCTGCAGAATGGGGACCGTAAACAGCAGCTGGAGGTCGTCTCCGCCGTTCATTGCCGCCGAAACCGGGTCGATGTCCAGGAGTTTTCCGAGTTCGAAGGAGTTGCCTTCGAAGGGAATCTTGTCGGTGTAAACCTTGGCTCCCAGGCCGGTCTTGCGGGCAATGCGCTTTACGGCGTCGGCGAGTCCGTGGGTAATCAAAACCCCTGCAGAAGGTATTATGGAGGCTTCTTCCAGCGATTTTACAATGCCTTCGGGAATCTCCGGATGCAGGTAGGCGCCCACCAGCATCTTGTATTTTTCCATCTCTTCGGCATTGGACGAACCGGATTCGAAGCGCACCAGTTCGCGCTCCAGCACCTGCAGGCCCAGGTATGCGGCCCCGAGGCGCCCGCTTACGCAGAGAAGATCCTTGCTCTGGGGCTTGGGGGCCTTCACGACCGTGCTGTCCGGCTGCCTTCCGGAAGCCGACACGCTGATGCAGAGGCCGTTACGGCTGGGCTGGAGGTCCAGCGAGAGCCCTGTATAGCCGTGAGCCTTGGCAGCGGCCACAGCGCCCTTCCAGAGTTCCTCCACCTGCCCGTAGTCCAGCTTTGCGCTCACGCCCAGCACCACCGACAGGTTTTCCGGGTGAAGCATCTGCGCGTAGAGTTCTCCCGTAACCGCCGTAACTGCCTTATAACCAAGATGTTTCAGGGGGAAGTAGACGAGGTTGAAGTCCACCCCTTCCAGGAACACCCGGTGCGCCGGCGAATTAACCGCGCCGGCGAAAGCGTCGTACCCAGAGCCCTCGAAGAGTTGCCTGAGGGCTTCCTGCTTGCCTATTTCTGCAAATTTTACAGCCATTACAGGTTACGCAGAAGATTGTTGAGATTGACTTTCTTGTCGATGAGAGCCTTGAGCTCCGCGATAGGAACGCGCTCCTGGGCCATCGTGTCACGGTCGCGAACGGTAACACAGTGATCCACGAGAGTGTCGTGGTCCACGGTGATGCAGTAAGGGGTGCCAATGGCATCCTGGCGGCGATAACGCTTGCCTATGGAGTCCTTGTCCTCGTACTGGCAGTTGAAATCGTACTTAAGGTCGTTCATAATCTCCTGTGCAACCTCCGGCAGGCCGTCTTTCTTTACGAGGGGAAGAATGGCCGCCTTGACAGGCGCAAGGGGCGCAGGAATGCTCAGGACCACGCGGGATTCGCCGTTCTCGAGGGTTTCCTGCTTGTAGGAATGCGACAGCACGGCAAGGAACATACGGTCCACGCCGATAGATGTCTCGACGCAGTAGGGAACATAGCTCTCACCGGTTTCAGGGTCGAAATAAGTAAGCTTGCGGCCGCTCAGCTGCTGATGGTTGCCGAGGTCGAAGTCGGTGCGGCTGTGGATGCCTTCAAGTTCCTTGAAGCCGAAGGGGAAGTGGAACTCGATATCGGTTGCCGCATTGGCGTAATGGGCCAGTTTCTCGTGGTCGTGAAAGCGGTAGTTCTCCGCGCCCATACCCAGGTTCACGTGCCATTTCATGCGGTTTTCCTTCCATTTTGCAAACCATTCCATCTCGGTGCCGGGCTTGCAGAAGAATTCCATCTCCATCTGCTCGAATTCGCGCATGCGGAAGATGAACTGGCGCGCCACAACCTCGTTACGGAAGGCTTTGCCTATCTGGGCTATGCCGAAGGGGACCTTCATGCGGCCGGTCTTCTGCACGTTGATATAGTCCACGAAGATGCCCTGGGCGGTCTCAGGACGCAGATATACGGTATTTGCGCCTTCGCCGGTGCTGCCGAACTGGGTGCTGAACATCAGGTTGAACTGGCGCACGTCGGTCCAGTTCTTGGTGCCGCTGATGGGGCAGACAATGCCAAGGTCGAGGATAATCTGCTTATATTCTGCAAGATCGTTGGCATTTTCCGCCTTCTTGTAGCGCTCGTGGACCTCGTCGTAATGAGCCTTTTCGCGCAGCACATTGGGGTTTGTGGCGCGGAACTGTGCCTCGTCGAAGGCATCGCCGAAACGCTTGCGTCCCTTGGCCACTTCCTTCTCTATCTTCTCCTCGATTTTCGAGAGATAATCCTCGATGAGGACGTCGGCGCGATAGCGCTTTTTGGAGTCGCGATTGTCGATCAGTGGGTCGTTGAAGGCCGCTACGTGGCCGGAAGCCACCCATGTGCTGGGGTGCATGAACACTGCCGCGTCGATGCCGACGATGTTCTCGTTCAGGCGGGTCATTGCGTTCCACCAGTACTGTTTGATGTTGTTTTTCAGTTCTACACCCATCTGGCCATAGTCGTATACGGCGGCCAGACCGTCATAAATCTCGCTGCTGGGAAAAATAAAGCCGTATTCCTTGCAGTGGGCTACCAGAATCTTGAAAAGTTCGTCCTGTGTCATATTCTTTCCGTTAAAATTGTCTTAAAGTTACGCCAAAAGCGGCCAAGTATGCAAATTTATTTATCAACAACGTATCCTGCCTGCACCATAAGGGGTTTCACGAACGGGCGCGATTCCACCTGATGATGGGGGATTTTAAGCTCAGGGGTGTCTATAACCAGGTTCCCGTACGCCAGAATGTCGATATCGATGGTCCTGTTCATATAAATGCGGTCGCCGTTATCCTTGTAAACCGGGTGATCCTTGCGTCCCAGGGCCTTTTCGATGCGCTTGCAGTAGCTCAGAATCTCGTGCGGATCCTCGTCGGTTTCGAAGCAGGCCACGCAGTTCAGGAAATCGGGCCCCTCGAAGCCCAGGGCCGAGGTTTCGATTATGTCGGACATCGCCAGACGGCGCCCGTAACGGGCATCCAGCATACCCAGGGCCGTGATTATGTTCGTCCGGCGTGCGCCGATATTGCTTCCGAGTTCCAGGTACAGTTTCATATCTTTTATAGTTCCGGATCCATGCCGAGGGCCACCCTGGCCTCGTCGCTGAGCATACTCTGATCCCACACGGGATCGAATGTAAGTTCTATCTCCACGCTCTTTACCCCCGGCGTCAGTTCTACGCTCTGGCGCACGTCCGCGAGCACTTCGTCCGCCATAGGGCAGTTAGGAGCTGTAAAAGTCATCTTGATGTATACCTCATGCTCCTTGTTTATCTGCAGCTCGTACACCAGCCCGAGGTCGTATATATTTACCGGAATCTCCGGGTCGTACACCTGCTTGAGCGCGAGCACGACAGCGTCGTAAAGGGGTGCCAGCTCCTTTACGTCCTCGGGGGTCAGAACTTCGTTATTCTTTTGATTCTCAGACATTTGCCTCTGCCTCCCTGCGAATTGTCGCTATCATCGACGCGAGACCTCCGGCCCTTGTGGGAGAAAGATTCTCGCGCAGCCCTATTGCGTCCACGAAAGAAAAGTCGTCCGCCGCTATTTCTGCGGCGCTGCGGCCGTTGTAAACACCGATCAGGAGGGAGATTATCCCTTTGGTGATTATGGCGTCGGAATCGGCCTTAAAATAGAGTTTTCCGTCGCGCACCGTCGTGTCGAGCCAAACCCGGGACTGGCAGCCCTTTATAAGGCGGTCGTCCGTCTTATGTTCCACGGGGAACTCTTCGAGCTGTTTTCCCAACTCGATGAGATACTCGTATTTGTCCAGCCATTCGTCGAACATCGCAAATTCTTCGACCACAGCCCGCTTTGCTTGTTCTAAATCGCTCATTTTAACATAGTTATGGCCTTTTTGAGGCTATCGGTAAAATACTGCGCTTCCTGTAAACTGTTGTAGGGAGCGAACGAAGCGCGGAGCATACCCGTCACGCCGAATCGGTCCATAAGGGGTTCCGCGCACATCTGCCCGGAGCGGACTGCAACTCCCATCTTGTCGAGGATAAGCGCAAGGTCCTCGTGATGCACTCCGTCGATACTGAAGGAGAAAAGAGATACCTTCTCCGAAGGATCCTCCGGCACCCCGTAGAGCCTGAGACCGGGAATCTGCTGCAGTTCGTCAAGCAGGAAGGCTTTGATATTCTCCTGATTTTCAAGGAGTTCCTTGTCTGCCAGGGTTTCCTTCAGGAATTCCAGCGCGGGTACCAGCGCCGGCACTCCGGAGATATTCTGGGTGCCTGCCTCGAAGCGGTGAGGCGGCTGCGCAAAGGTGGTTCCTCCCCACTTTACGGTCTCTATCATCTCGCCGCCGCCCTGCCAGGGAGCTAGCTGCTGCAACAGCGAAAACCTGCCGTAGAGTACTCCTACGCCGGGTGTAGCGTAAATTTTATGAGCACTGAAAGCGTAGAAATCGCAGTCCAGTTCGCGTACATCCACCCTCAGGTGCGCGACCGCCTGCGCGCCGTCCACACACAAAAGGCACCCGGCCGCATGGCAAATGGAGGCGATTTCCTTAACCGGATTTACCAGCCCGAGCACGTTCGACACCTGCGCTACGCAGCACAGGCGCGTGCGCGAAGACAGCATCCTTTTGAGCGCAGAAAGGTCGGTTTTACCGTTCTCATCAACGGGTAAAACCTTGATATTTAATCCTTTACGCCCGGCAAGCAGCTGCCATGGAACTATATCCGAATGATGTTCGCTCTCCGCAATTATTATCTCGTCGCCCTCCTTCAGAAGGCCGGATTCTCCAAGAGAGAAAGCCAGAAGATTGAGCGACGCTGTAGTGCCGGAAGTAAAGACGATTTCGCGAGAATCCGCTCCCAGATAGTCCGCTACGGCCTTCCTGGCTCCCTCATACTCCTCCGTAGCAAGGTTTGCCATGCGGTGGACGGCCCTGTGAAGGTTTGCATTGGTATGCAGCGAAACCTCGTTCCACTTGGCCACAGATGCATCCAGACGCATTGTAGTGGCTGCATTGTCCAGATATACAAGCGGTTTGCCGTACACTGTTTCCTGCAACTGGGGGAACTTGGAACGTATTTGTTCAATCGTCATAATAGGGTAGCGAAATTACCATTTTTTATCTACTTTTGCAATATGATTGACTACATTTCAGGCAAAATCACGGAGCTTACTCCGACCAGTGTCGTGGTAGATAATAACGGCATCGGTTACGGGGCCGAAATATCCCTGCAGACCTATGCACTGCTCGAGAACAAGAGCGAGTGCAGGGTATACATTCAGACTCAGCTTAATCCGAGGGACGGAACCAGCGTGGACTATGGCTTTGCCACCAAGGACGAACGCGCTCTGTTTCAATTAATTACGAGCGTTTCCGGGATGGGTGCGGCCTCCGCCAGAATGGTTCTTTCCTCGCTCAGCGCAGACGAACTCCGCGAGGCTATCCTTGCCGAAAATATAGCTATTCTCAAGAGTATAAAAGGCATCGGCCTTAAGACCGCCCAGCGTATGGTTCTGGAGCTTAAAGATAAGCTTGTAAAGGGCGAGGGAGTCGATTCCGGCGCACTGTTCCAGGCAGCAGGCAACGAGATTGTGGACGAGGCGGTATCCGCACTCACGGCACTCGGCTTCAGTAAACCCAATATCAATAAGGCAATTCAGAAGATCCTGAAGGATAATCCTACGGTAAGCGTAGAGCAACTCATTCGTACCGCGCTGCAAATACTTTAGCGGCCGAAATAAACCAGCAATACAGATATGTCTGAAGGGGAAACCCCACTTATGCGGGAGGCCTGCGCTATAGTCCTGGGAGCATAGCGTTTAAGCTTCTGGCGGCACTCGATAGTCAGCCCTGCAACACGTTCGAAGTCAAAACCTTCGGGTATTTTAAGGTCTTCAAGTCGGCGCAGTTTCTCTGCCATTTGCTTTTCACGCTCTATATAGCCACGATAGCGCAGCGAGATTTCAACAGATTCAACAACTTTCTCGTCAAATGTTCCACGTGGAACAATTTTCAGCAATTCCTCAAGTGAAACCTCTGGCCGGAGGGCAATATCGGATATCTTTTTAGACTCGGTAAGGGGCGCAGAACCAACAGAAGACAGGTATGGATTAACCTGGTCTATTGTCAGATTAGTGCTGTCACAATACTTCTCCAGAGTATCCACATCCTCATACTTTCGCATGGTCAAATCGTAGCGGGAAGCATCTGCAAGGCCGATTTGATAAGCCAGCGGAGTAAGCCGGAAGTCGGCATTATCCTGCCTGAGGAGGATACGGTATTCAGCCCTGGAGGTGAACATCCGATATGGTTCGTCTACGCCTTTTGTTACCAGATCGTCTATAAGAACGCCAATGTAGGATTCGTCGCGTCTGAGAATAAGAGGATCCTTTTCATGTAACTTCAAATGGGCGTTTGCTCCAGCCACCAAACCCTGCGCAGCGGCCTCCTCGTAGCCTGTAGTGCCATTTACCTGGCCTGCCAGGAAAAGGTTGGAAACCACTTTGGATTCAAGCGTTGGCTTTAACTGTGTAGGGTCGAAATAGTCGTATTCTACCGCATAGGCAGGCCTGAATATCTTGACATTCTCAAGACCCTCGATTGCGTGGAGAGCATCGATCTGGGTTTTAAGCGGCAGCGACGAAGAAAATCCCTGGAGGTAATACTCACTGGTATTCCTGCCCTGCGGCTCGAGGAAAAGCTGATGCGCGGGATTGTCCGGGAAGACCCTCAACTTATCTTCGATGGACGGGCAGTATCGCGGTCCAATCCCGTGTATAAGGCCGTTGAAGAGGGGCGAGTCGCCAAATCCGGCTCGCAGTATTTCGTGAACTTTCTCGTTAGTGTGCAAGATATAGCAGCACATCTGTTCCCCGCTTTTCTGTATGGCAGATGGAACCGGGAGGAAAGAAAAACGATCCGGCTTATTGTCGCCCAGCTGAACGGGAAGTCTTGAAATATCGACAGAATTAATGTCGATTCGCGGGGGAGTTCCGGTCTTCATCCGGCCGGTAGTTATCCCGCGTTCGACGAGTTGGTCGGTCAGACCATAAGAGGACTTTTCGCCTATCCGGCCTCCTTCGAATTCCGTACGACCGATAAAAAGTTTGCCTCCGAGGAAGGTTCCGGCGGTCAAAATAAGCGCCCGACACTTAAAAATCGCCCCGGTAGTCGTCCGGATTCCTGCAATTTTTTCATTCTCAAAGAGGAATTCGGTCGCCAAATCCGCGTAAATATCTAATTTACAATGAGTTTCGAGAATTTTACGCCAACTCAGCGAATACTGGGTTTTATCGCACTGCGCACGGGGGCTCCACATGGCCGGACCCTTGCTCTTATTGAGCATCCGGAACTGCAGGGTATTGGCATCAGTAACAATGCCCATATATCCACCCAGCGCGTCTATCTCTTTGACTATCTGGCCTTTAGCTATTCCGCCAATAGCCGGATTGCAACTCATTCTGGCAAAGCCGTTCATATCCATGGTTACCAGCAGGACTGAGGAACCCATACGCGCAGCCGCAGTCGCGGCCTCGCAACCGGCATGTCCGCCTCCGACAACTATGATGTCGTACTCACCCAGCATAGGAAAGATAGAAATTCTCCTTCTCCCTCATGGTCTTCTGATCTTCGGGAGTATGGTCGTCGTATCCGACAAGATGCAGGAGTCCGTGAACAATCACCCGGTTAAGTTCCTGATCGAAGCTGGCGGCTCCGTAGACAAGCGAATTTTCCAGAACGCTGTCGATACTGATGAACAGGTCTCCGGAAAGGCGCCTGCCTTCGCAATAATCGAAAGTGATTATGTCCGTGTAGTAGCTATGACCCAGATACTTGACATTGACGTCCAGCAGATACTTGTCCGAGCAGAAAATTATATTGACGTCGCCCAGGGTTTTGCCTTCGTTCTTTGCAACGAAGCGCAGCCAGGAGCGGGTTTTAATCCTTCTCCTGAAAGAAAAGCCGGTATCTTCCGTAAAAAAGCTGATCATCTGTAACAATTCCGGTCGGGCAAAGTTAATACATTTGGATATAAAAATAATAATTTTTACCTTTGGGGTTGCACACTGAGTGCACCGGAAACTAAACTGAAAGAATTTTATATGGAGATCAAGAAATCAGAAAAGGCCAGTCTGGAGAACAAGCGACTGCTCTTTGTCGAAATTGGAATGGTCGTCGCGCTGGGCGCAGTGCTCTTCGCGTTCGAGTTTTCTTCCAAGGACAAAAAGGCATCCGCATTGGATGCAGGCCCGCAGGAGATTATCGAAGAAGAGATGGTTCCTATCACCCAGGAAACTCCTCCTCCCCCGCCGGAAGCACCCCAGATTCCTATTCTTTCCGACCAGATCGACATCGTGGAAGACGATATCAAGATTGAGGACAATATCCTGAACCTTGAAGACGATGCCAGTATGGGTGTTCAGATTCTCGACTACGTAGAAGAAGTGAAGGAAGAGGTGGTTGAAGAAGAAGCCATTCCTTTCCAACTCGTGGAAGAGAAGCCTTCGTTTATGGGAGGCGGCCCGAATGCCTTTACAAAGTGGGTTAACGAGCATCTTGAGTATCCCGAAATTGCAAAGGAAAACGGTCTGCAGGGCCGCGTGATGCTTCAGTTTACCGTAGGTAACGACGGTAAGGTTTCCAACGTCAAGGTTCTCCGCGGCGTGGACCCGGCACTCGACAAGGAAGCTGTCCGCGTAGTTTCGATGTCTCCTAACTGGACTCCTGGTAAGCAGCGCGACCGCGCGGTTAAGGTTACTTACACTTTCCCTGTGATCTTCCAGTTGCGCTAATTTGAACGCACAGACAGAAAAAGCAGTATTTGTTGGCCTCATCAAGCATGGCGACGATGAGGCCAAAATTTATGAATACCTCGAGGAACTCGAGTTCCTTGCGCAGACAGCCGGGGCGGAAGGCGACCGAAAATTCGTCCAGCGCCTGGAGCGCCCGATGAACGCCACTTATATAGGCAACGGTAAACTTCAGGAAATAGCCGCTTACTGCGAAGAAAACAATATCCGCTACTGCATATTCGACGACGAACTAAGCCCGATGCAGCAGCGCAATATCGAGAAGATAATAAAGTGCTGTGCCGTTATCGACCGCACCTCACTTATCCTTGAAATTTTCGCCCAGAGGGCAAAGACCTCCTATGCCAAGATGCAGGTGGAACTTGCCCGGTACAACTATATGCTGCCTCGCCTTGCGGGTATGTGGACTCACCTGGAAAGACAGCGCGGCGGACACGGTACCCGAGGCGGTATGGGTGAAACCCAGATAGAGGCCGACCGCCGTATAGTAAAGGAAAGGATAACCCGCCTTAAAGAGCAGCTGAAGAAGGTAGACCGCCAGATGGCCACCCAGCGCAGCAACCGCGGACAACTGGTGCGCCTGGCTCTGGTAGGCTATACCAACGTGGGTAAAAGCACTTTGATGAACCTTCTGGCAAAGTCGGACGTATTTGCAGAAAACAAACTGTTCGCAACCCTCGACACTACCGTCCGCAAAGTGGTTATAGAAAACGTCCCCTTCTTGCTCAGCGATACGGTTGGTTTCATCCGTAAACTGCCCACCCAACTTATCGAGGCCTTCAAGAGTACCCTCGACGAGGTGCGCGAAGCGGATATACTGGTGCACGTGGTGGATATCTCACATCCGGAGTTCGAGGAACAGATGCAGGTAGTGGAGAACACCCTGCGCGACATAGGCGCGGCAAACAAGCCGGTATATGTCGTTTTCAACAAGATAGACGCCTACACCTGGGAGGAATACGACGAGTTTTCGCTCACCCCGCCTACCAAGTCCAACCGCAGCCTGGACGAACTCCGAAACAGCTGGCTGGCTCAGGAAAAGACGCCGTGCATTTTCATATCCGCAATCAATAAGACGGGTATAGAAAAACTCCGCCACGACATCTATAAGATGGTGGCGGAGATTCATGCGGGACGCTATCCCTTCAACAACTTTCTCTGGTGATTAATCCGAGAAATTCGCTTTAAGGAACTCGCGATTCAGGCGGGCGATATGCGATATCTTCACGCCCTTAGGGCACTCGAGTTCGCAGGCACGCGTGTTGGTGCAGTTACCGAAGCCGAGTTCGTCCATCTTCTTAACCATATTCTGGACGCGCCTCTTGGCTTCTGCGCGGCCCTGAGGCAGAAGGGCGAGGGAACTCACGCGGGCTGCCACAAAGAGCATTGCAGAACCGTTCTTACAGGTAGCCACGCAGGCGCCGCAACCTACGCAGGCAGCGGCATCCATACTCTCTTCCGCCACATCGTGGGGAATAAGGATATTATTGGCATCCTGGGCGGATCCTGTGCGTACGGAAATAAATCCGCCGGCCTGCAGAATCTGGTCGAAGGCACCGCGGTTTACCACCAGGTCCTTGATGAGCGGGAAGCCGGAGCTGCGCCAGGGTTCCACCGTGATGGTTGCGCCGTCCTTGAAGTGACGCATAAACAGCTGACAGGTGGTCACATGGTCGTCCGGTCCGTGTGCACGGCCGTCGATATACAGCGAACATGCCCCGCAGATACCCTCACGGCAGTCGTGGTCGAAGGAAATCGGGTCGATACCCTCGCGGATTAGCTTCTCGTTAAGGATATCCAGCATCTCAAGAAAAGACGCATCGGACTCTATATCTTCTATCTTATAGGTCTCGAAATGACCTTTTGCCTTGGCATTCTTCTGACGCCAAACCTTTACATTGAAATTCATACGTCTTATTCTTTGTAATTTCTGGTCTTAACTTCAATAAACTCGTAGTTGAGAGGTTCCTTGTGGAGTTCAGGTTCCTTTCCTTCTCCCTTGTACTCCCAGGCTGCGACATACATAAAGTTCTTATCGTCGCGTTTTGCCTCTCCCTCTTCGGTCTGGCTTTCCACACGGAAGTGGCCGCCGCAGGACTCCCGCCTGTTCAGGGCGTCGAAGGCCATCAGTTCGCCAATCTCAAAGAAATCCTCGAGACGCAGGGCTTTCTCAAGTTCCTGATTGAACTCGAACTGGGTGCCGGGAACGCGGACTTCCTTGTAGAATTTCTCGCGTAGTGCCTTGATTTCCTTAATGGCTTTCTTAAGTCCTTCCTCGTCGCGGGCCATACCCACATACTCCCACATAATGTGGCCAAGCTGCTTATGGATAGAATCGACTGTTTCCGTTCCCTTGATGGAGAAGAGCCTGTCGATACGTGCCTGCACCGCCTTCTCGGCCTCCTCGAATTCGGGAGCGTTGATGTCGGTCTTGGGTTCCATAATCTTGTGCGACAGGTAGTCGCCGATAGTGTTGGGCAGCACGAAGTAGCCGTCGGCCAGGCCCTGCATGAGGGCGGATGCGCCGAGACGGTTTCCGCCGTGGTCGGAGAAGTTGGCTTCGCCGATGGCGTACAGGCCGGGGATGGTGGTCTGCAGGTCGTAATCCACCCAGATACCTCCCATGGTATAGTGTATGGCGGGATAAATCATCATAGGTTCCTTCCAGGGGGAGGAGTTGGTGATTTTCTCGTACATATCGAAAAGGTTGCCGTAACGCTCAGCCACCTTCTTTTCGCCGAGGCGCTGGATTGCCTGTGAGAAGTCGAGGAATACGGCCTTACCCGTTTCGTTTACTCCGAATCCTGCGTCGCAGCGCTCCTTTGCGGCACGCGATGCAACGTCGCGGGGTACCAGGTTACCGAAAGCTGGATAACGGCGCTCGAGATAGTAGTCGCGGTCCTCTTCGGGTATCTGGGAAGGTTTGATTTCGTGTTTACGGAGTTTCAGCACATCCTCCATCTTCTTAGGCACCCATATACGGCCGTCGTTACGCAGGCTTTCGCTCATCAGGGTGAGTTTGCATTGCTGGTCGCCATGCACCGGGATACAGGTAGGATGGATCTGCGCGAAGCAGGGATTTGCGAAATATGCACCCTTGCGGTAGCACTGCATCGCGGCGGATCCATTGCTGTTCATTGCGTTGGTGGAAAGGAAATAGGTATTTCCATATCCGCCGGTTGCAATTACCACGGCGTGGGCGCCGAAGCGCTCGATCTGGCCGGTAACCAGGTTACGGGTGATTATACCCTTGGCTTCGCCGTTGATAATCACAAGATCCAGCATCTCGTGGCGGGGATAACTCTTTACGGTGCCCGCCGCTATCTCCTTATTTAAAGACGCATACGCGCCCAGGAGCAACTGCTGGCCGGTTTGGCCGCGGGCGTAGAAAGTACGGCTCACCTGCACGCCGCCGAACGAACGGTTTGCGAGATATCCGCCATATTCGCGGGCAAAAGGAATACCCTGGGCAACGCACTGGTCGATAATGGAGGCACTCACCTCCGCGAGGCGGTAAACGTTGGCCTCGCGGCTGCGGTAGTCACCGCCCTTGATGGTATCGTAGAAAAGACGATACACCGAATCGTTGTCGTTCTGGTAATTCTTTGCCGCGTTTATACCTCCCTGGGCCGCAATCGAGTGGGCGCGGCGGGGAGAGTCGCTTATACAGAATACCTTCACATTGTATCCCAGTTCGCCAAGCGAAGCAGCTGCGGAAGCTCCGCCGAGGCCGGTTCCTACCACTATAACCTCAAGCTTGCGCTTGTTGTTGGGATTAACAAGATGCATTTCCTTCTTGCGCCTGGTCCATTTCTGTTCCAGCGGGCCTTCAGGAATCTTGGAATTAAATTTCTCTGCCATTTTAAATTAATTATGTATTAATCATTATCGGTAAACAGACCTCCTCCGGCAGTATTCTTTATGCCGAGATGTTTATAGGCCAGGTCGGTTGCCACGCGCCCGCGCTGTGTACGCACGATGAATCCTTCTTTAATAAGGAAGGGTTCGTAAACTTCTTCGAAGGTTCCCTGATCTTCGCCGATTGCAGTTGCAATGGTATTGGCTCCTACAGGACCACCCTTGAATTTTTCTATAATCGCGAGGAGAATCTTAATATCTGTAGCGTCGAGCCCAAGGGAATCTATATGGAGTTTATCCAGCGCATGTTTTGTAATGGACAGATCTACCTTGCCGTTACCAATCACCTGTGCAAAATCGCGCACCCGGCGGAGCAGGTAGTTGCAGATTCGGGGAGTTCCGCGGCTGCGCATCGCTATTTCCTTTGCCGCCTGGTCGTCTATATCCACATTGAGGATACGCGCGCTGCGCTTGACTATCTTTACGAGATCCGCAGTATCGTAGTACTCCAGGCCGCAGTTGATGCCGAAGCGCTCCCTGAGGGGAGAAGTCAGCAGGCCTGCCCTGGTGGTGGCGCCGACGAGTGTAAAAGGCGCCAGGTTAAGCCGCACCGAACGGGCTCCGGGCCCCTTGTCTATCATTATATCTATCACGAAATCCTCCATCGCGGAGTAGAGATACTCCTCAACCTCGGTAGGCATGCGGTGGATTTCGTCTATGAACAGCACGTCGCCCTCGTTGAGCGAGGTGAGCAGGCCGGCAAGATCGCCGGGGCGCACCAGTACCGGACCGGAGGTAATCTTCATGTCCACCCCCATCTCGTTGGCTATTATATGCGCAAGGGTAGTCTTACCCAGACCGGGAGGGCCGTGGAAGAGGGTATGGTCCAGAGCTTCGCCGCGCAGCTTGGCAGCTTTGATATAGATATTCAGGTTGGAGATAATTTCCCGCTGACCCGTAAAATCTTCCAGGTCCCGGGGGCGGATTTTTCCCTCTAATTCATTATCTTTGCCTTCGCTGACCGTATGGGGGTTGAACTCTGCCATCTTTCCGCTTTGTAATGCAATTACAAATATAGCTCTTTTTATTTATTTACCGTGTTGTTTTATTATAGGCTGTTGAAAAGTTGATAACTCAGTCAAATAACAGACAATCAGTATATTAATAAGTGTTATAACAGTGGAAAACGATGTTGGATTATTGTTTGGGCTTTGTGAAAATCCCTTAATTCCGTCCAGGTCACCCGATAATAAACAGAGTTATCAACAGGTTTTTAACCTATTTTGGTGAGTTTGTCAACAATCGCCCCGCTCCAAAGCGGAGAACTGAAAAGCAGAATACTTTCTTCCAGGGAAATTTTCTGCTCGGGACTCTATTTGTCCGCCAGATGGTTTGTCCTTACACAGTGTGCTTCTGAAGGTCTCAACCTGGTGGTTCTTTCGGATCAGGAAAACGCGGAATACTGCTGCGCCGACCTCTATAACCTGGTGGATCCGGAGGAAGTTTTCTTCCTTCCCCACTCCGGACAGGGGCTGGAGAAAAGCAATTACAAGTCATCCCTGGGAGTGCAGCGCACCACAGCTGTATCGAGGATACTGAAGGGCGGCAAAGGCCGCGCTTTTATAGTGACTTATCCCGAAGCGCTGGCGGAGGGTGTACCCGGGCGCAAGGATATCAAGAACAGTATCCTTACCCTCCGCAAGGGCCAGGAGATTAAATATGAAGATATTATCGGCGCCTTGGGCGGAAGCGACTTCGAAAGGGTGGACTTTGTGTCGGCGCCGGGCCAGTTCGCCGTAAGGGGCTCACTGATAGATATTTTTTCCTTCGCCAACAACGAGCCCTACAGGGTGTCTTTCTGGGGAGATGAAATAGAGGCCATCCATAGTTTCAACTGCAATACCCAGATATCCACGGGAGATGTGGAATCGGTGGAGATAGTATCCGACCTGCTGGCCAACCCCGACTCGTCCAGTGACAGTCTGGTATCCATTCTGCCGTCTTCTACCCTGGTCTGGCTGAATTCCAGCGACATTTACAAGGATAAAGATTTCTTTAAAGAACTGGGCGGCTTCAAGAGGGTATATATGGAACTCCCTCTGGACCGCCGCGACGAGTCCTCCGTCAAGTTCGAAATAACCCCGCAGCCGGTATTCAATAAGAATTTCGAATTTCTGGCAGACGACATAAAAGGCAAGCGCGACAACGGCTATAAAGTATATATCCTCTGCGAACGCGACGCCCAGATTGAAAGGCTTAAAGTTGTCTTTTCCGAGACTGGAGTACTGCCGGAATTCATCAAAGGAAAGAATATCCACAACGGCTTCGTAGACGAAAGTACAAAGACCTGCCTTTATACCGACCACGAGATTTTCGACCGCTTCCACAGGGTAATCATCCGCCGCAGCGTAGAGAAGAGTGAACAACTCACAATCAATGAGTTGAACTCCTTCAATATAGGCGATTACGTGGTGCATATCGACCACGGTATCGGGGTGTTCGGCGGGCTTGTAAAACTATACGACGACAGCGGAAAGGCCCGCGAGGTAGTAAAGATTTCTTATAAAGACGGCGATGTGGTTTTCGTGTCCGTCCATGCGCTCAACAAGATATCCCGATTCCGTTCGTCGGACGGCGAGCCGCCCCGTATAAACAAGCTCGGTTCAAAGACCTGGACAACCCTTAAGGCCACCGCCAAACGCAAGGTCAAGGATATCGCCAAGGAACTTATCCAGCTGTATGCCAAACGCCGGGCGACAAAGGGCTTCGCCTTCTCCGCCGACAGCTACC
This sequence comes from Bacteroidales bacterium, assembly GCA_017617495.1. Taxonomy (GTDB): domain Bacteria; phylum Bacteroidota; class Bacteroidia; order Bacteroidales; family UBA932; genus Cryptobacteroides. The sequence goes on along the minus strand of JAFZWD010000024.1, from coordinate 8,097 downwards.
TTCAGGACGAACTGGAATCTTCCTTTATGTACGAAGATACCCCCGACCAGGAGACCGCAACGCGCCTCGTGAAGCAGGATATGGAGGACAGTTGCCCGATGGACCGCCTGGTCTGCGGCGATGTCGGTTTCGGCAAGACGGAAATCGCCATCAGGGCGGCGTTCAAGGCCGCCTGCGACGGCAAACAGGTGGCTGTGCTGGTGCCTACCACCATCCTGGCGCTGCAGCATTTCAATACCTTCAAGGCGCGCCTCGCCAACCTTCCCTGCGAGGTGGATTTTGTGAGCCGCCTGCGCACTGCAAAAGAGATAAGCGACATCCGCAAGCGCCTGGCTTCCGGGCAGATAGATATCCTTATCGGCACCCATAAGATATTGGGCGCCGGCTTCGAATTCAAGGACCTCGGCCTGCTGATTATCGACGAAGAGCAGAAATTCGGCGTGAGCGCCAAGGAAAAACTCCGCCATCTCAAGGCGGATGTCGACACGCTTACCCTCACAGCCACCCCTATCCCCAGGACGCTTCAGTTCTCGCTTCTGGGGGCGCGCGACCTCAGCATAATCAACACTCCGCCGCCCAACCGTATGCCGGTGCAGACGGAGATAATGATCTTCGACGAGAAGGAGATAAAGGGCATTATAGATTACGAACTCAAGCGCCGGGGTCAGGTGTTTTTCCTGCACAACAAGGTTGAGGAACTACCGTCCATCTACGAGATACTGCACCGCATCGAACCCGACGCCCGCATCTGCGTAGCGCATGGGAAACTGCCGGCCAGCGAGATGGAAGACCGTATGCTCGGGTTCATCAGGGGAGAGTACGACATAATGCTCTGCACAACCATTATCGAGAACGGCCTGGATATCCCCAATGCCAATACAATCATTATAAATCATGCCCAGAACATAGGCCTGAGCGACCTTCACCAGCTCCGCGGACGTGTGGGCCGAAGCAACCGCAAGGCATTCTGCTACCTGATAGTGCCGCCGCTGGTGGGTATTACAGAGGAGGCCCGCCGCAGGCTACGCGCCATCGAGGAGTTTTCCGACCTGGGCAGCGGGTTCAACATTGCCATGCAGGACCTCGACATCCGCGGCGCCGGTAACCTGCTCGGCGCCGAGCAGAGCGGCTTTATAATGGACATGGGTTACGAAACCTACCAGAAGATTATTGCGGAGGCTATCGAGGAACTGGGCATCGAAACCGGAGTGGAACTTGGCGGCATGAAGCGCGAATTTACCTTCGACTGCACCATCGACACCACCTTCCCGGCATACATTCCCGACGATTATATAGGCGTGACAGCCGAAAAGCTGCGCATTTACAAGCAGCTTGATTCCTTCGGATCCGAGAAGGAACTCGACCGCCTGCACGCCCAGCTCACCGACCGCTTCGGCCCTCTGCCCGAAACTGCCGAAAACCTCTTCCAGGTGGTCAGGATAAGGAATCTCGGGGCATCGCTGGGCTTCGACAAGATCATCATAAAGAACGGAATGCTGATATGCTTCTTCGTCTCCAATACCGCCTCGCCCTATTATAAATCGGATGTTTTTGCGGGGGTGATCCAGAAGGTGGCGGAGGCCCCGGGAGTGTATGCGCTCAAGCAGACGGAACGTCTGAAAATAGTAAGTCACGGGGTGGAAAACCTCTCACGTGCGTACGCGCTTTTGGCTAAGTTAAGATAAATTAGTATTTTTGCAGTTCGTACATACGCAAACTGAATGGCTAACCTGTTGGTGGAAATAGGAAACACCGCGCTCAAAGCGGCCTGGGCAGAGGGAACAACCCTCGGCAAGACTTTCCGTTATCAGGGCGAGAAGTTTATGGACTTCATCCTGTCCATCACCTCGAGGGAGCGTCCGGAAATAATGACGGTGGTGTCTGCAAGGCCCGTCACTGAGGCGGAGGAGGCCCAGCTCAAAGGAGAATGCGGCCACCTGATGATACTTGACAGCACCCGTCCGGACATCCTGCAGCGTTACGACCTGCCCGATTATTTGTCTTACGACAGGGCCGCATCGCTCATCGCTGTGCGCTGGCTGTTTAAGGGCAAGGCCTGCACGGTGTTCGATTTCGGTACTACCCTCACGGTGGATTTCATCGCCTCCAACGGGCTTTACCGCGGAGGAAACATCTCCCCCGGATGCCGCACCCGCTTCAAGTCCCTCAACCGCTACGCGAGGGCCCTGCCGCTGGTAAACACCCCCGCCAAAGTAGTCAAGGAGGGTACCTCCCTGCAGGAATCCATCGAGTCCGGAGTGATTTCGGGCATAATGTTTGAAATCGAAGGGTATATACACTCGCATCCGGACAACGTGATAGTGTTCACGGGCGGCGATGCACTGTATTTTGCAAAGAAGATGAAAGAGTCCTTCTTCGTGGTCGGAAACCTCGTACTTGTAGGACTCTCCATTATAACGGAAGATTATGTCGAGAAGAATGTTTAAGAGGTTTATCATCGCGGCAGCGGCAGTTACGCTGGCGTGCTTCTCCGCATCTGCACAGGAGCAGAACGGCGAGTACACCTCTTATTCCCCCTACTCGATCTTCGGCCTCGGCGACATCGCCACCCCGGGCAGCGCCTACAATCTCGGAATGGGCGGTGTCGGGCTGGCATCCCGCAACAACCGCTACCTCAACACCCTCAATCCCGCTGCGGTTACCGCAAGGGATTCGCTGTCCTTCATGCTGGAATTCTTCATCAACAACAACAATTCCCTGATGGAGCAGAATGCGGGGGGCAGCACGCACAGGATGGTCAAGAATTCTTCCAACATCGGCGGTTTTGCCGCCTCGTTCCCCATCTGGAAGAGCTCCGCGTTCATGGCGGGACTCGCTCCCTACAGCAGCACCGGTTACAGGTACAGCTATAAGGAGACGGACCAGAACATCCTGGCTACCGAAGGTAACGTGGATTACCTGAACTTCGGCCAGGGAAGCCTCTACAAACTGTTCCTCGGCGCAGGCGCGACTTTCTGGAAGAAATTCTCCGTGGGAGCCCAGGTGGACTACGTGTTCGGAAACGTCGAGAAGGGCTTCTACCAGACTTTCGCCAAGGTGCCGCACAACGATGCGCAGGATATCTACAAGATGCATCTGCACGCTTTCGTGCCAAAACTCGGTTTCCAGTTCGAGCAGGCCTTCGGCAAGAAGAGCAAGATATGCGTCGGCGGTACGTTCACCCCGTCGGTCAACCTTCTCGGAATAGTGGATTACCAGAGCCTGTCGGTGGGTTCGGCCGAAACCATCACGGTGGTTTCCACTTCGGACACCCTGTCGCACAATCCCGGGAGGCTCAAACTGCCCACCGAACTCGCACTCGGCATCGCCTGGCGTTACGGCGACAAGTTCCGCGCGGAGTTCGACTGGACGTCGAGTTACTGGAAGAACTGCGGATTCGACAGCTACGAGGGCTTCGGCAACGATTCTGCGCTCAAGTTCAGCGCCTGCAACCGCAACGTTTTCCGCGCCGGAGTGGAGTATATTCCCAACCCCACCGACATTCGCTACTACCGCAAGCGCGTGACCTACCGTGCCGGAGCATACAGGATCAACGAGTATTATTCCTTCTGCGGCAACAGCGTCTCCACAACGGGCGTGACGCTCGGAATGACTCTCCCGGTATTCCGCTGGTATAACGGACTCTCCATAGCTCTGGACGCCGGAAGGCGCGGCTCCCTGGACGGCGGAATGGTGCGCGAGACCTACTTCAGGCTCAGTTTCGGAGTCAACCTCTACGATATCTGGTTCCAGAAACCCAAATACGATTAAAAAATTTCAAACGATATGAAAAAGCTCAGTTTAGTGATTTTGACCCTGGTGATGATGTTTGCGGGACAGAACGTCTTCGCACAGGGAAAGTATGGCGCGGACAGTGCAAACTGCATCAAGTTCCTGTCCTACTACAAGGAGTACTACAAGCAGAAGGACTACGAGGACGCCCTTCGCAACTGGCGTAAGGCCTACAACGTCTGCCCTCCTACGGCAAACCAGACCATGCTTATCGACGGTACATCCCTGATGCGCTATCTCATCAAGAAGAACAAGACCAATCCGGTTTACGTGAAGGCTCTCGTAGACTCGCTGCTTACCATTCACGACGTCCGCGTCGCGAACTATCCCAAGTATGCGGTGAGCGCCCTCAACAACAAGGGCCTGGACATGTCCAACTACATCAAGGACGATCCCAAGAGGGTTTACGCCGGATATAACGAGATTATCGAGACTCTTGCCGAGCAGACCAAGCCCCAGCTTTTCCTGTTCGACCAGAAGGCCGCCATCGACCTCTACAACAACGGTGTGATTTCGGCGGACGAGGTTATCAGCGTTTTCGAGCGCAACTCGGCGCTTCTTGACAAGGCCCCCGCAGGCTCTGACATCGTCAAGGAACAGAATGCCAAGATCAAGACCGACCTCGAGAACCTCTTCATTGGAAGCAAGGTGGCGGACTGCGACAAACTCCTGCAGCTTTACGAGCCCCGCTTCGAGTCGTCCAAGGACAACCTCGACATGGTTACCAAGATCGTGAAGATGCTTTCCATCACCGAGGACTGCCAGGACAACGCCCTTTACCTGAACGCCGTTACCTCGATGTACAAGCTCGATCCTTCCTACAAGTCGGCCTACTTCCTCTACAAACTGCACTCTTCGAGGGGCAACAAGGAGGACGCAATCCGCTATATGGAGGAAGCTATCGCAAGCGAGGATTCCGACGCGGCGACGGATGCCGGTTACAACTACGAGCTGGCAACCTTCTGCTTCAAGAACGGCATGCTTGGCAAGGCTTATTCCCATGCTTCCAAGACCATCGATTTCGGTGGAGAGCTGGCCGGAAAGGCAATGTTCCTTGCAGGACAGATCTGGGGTAGCGTGGCTTGCCCCGGCGGCGACGAGATTTCTTCCCGCGCCCACTTCTGGGTGGCTGTGGACTTCCTGAATAAGGCCAAGGCGGCGGACGCCAGCCTTGCGGATGAGGCCAACAGGCTCATCGCTTCCTATGCGAAGTACTTCCCTCAGACTGCGGAAGCGTTCATGTACAATGTGCAGGACGGACAGTCCTACACCGTGAGCTGCGGCGGAATGACGGCCGCAACCCATGTAAGGACCCAGAAGTAGTCCTGAGGTGAAGCTTAATGCAGGACATATCCTGACGGGGATGGCAAGTGCGTTTGCGCTTGCCGTCCTTGTCGTTTCCTGCAGCGCTAAACTCAAACAGGCGGAAGCCCTGAACCTGGCGGAGACGCCCATCCAGACGGTCGACGACATGTTCGCAATCCAGACCAGGAACGGCACGGTGCTGATGCGCATCGAGGCCAAGAAGATGGAGCGTTACGACAAGGATACGGTTACCTACGAGTCGTTCCCGATGGGGTTCGCCGTGTACGGCTATACCGACGAGGGGCTCCTGGAGACAATCATAATCTCCGACGACGCCCGCCACATCACGGGAAAGAAGCGCAACCGTTCCGGCCAGAAACCGGAAATATGGGAAGCTTTCGGCAACGTGGTGGTGCATAACGTGGTGAAGCAGGAGACCATGGAAACGGACACCCTTTACTGGGACCAGGCTGCCAATGAGATATACACCGACTGCTACGTCAAGATGTATTCTCCGGACGGTTTCATGCAGGGTTACGGGATGCGTTCAGACGACCACGCCCGCAACGCCATCCTTCACAAACCCTTCAACGGATATGCAATAGTCACCAAGGACAGCACCAAGGTTATAATCGATTCGGTTAATTTTATAGGGCCTTTGCTCAAAAACTAAAGGAAATTTACTAAATTCGCAGCCCATTTGATAATAATTAAATAATAATACAATGGCGGTACTTGAAAAAATACGCGTAAAATTCGGTCTGGCGATATCCATAATCATCGCCCTGGCCCTCCTCTCATTCATCATCGACCCCAACACTGTCAGCAACGCCTGGCAGAGTCTTTCTTCCAAGAACGACGTGGGTGTGATCAACGGCAAGGGAATCTCCTACTTCGATTTCCTCGAGGACATCGAGAGGTATAAGGTCATCAACGAGATTGTTACCGGTTCTTCCGTGCAGAATGAGCAGCAGCAGAAGCAGATGCAGGACGCCGCATGGCAGGAGCTTGTGGACAGGTATATGTTCGTCAAGAACGCAAAGGCCGCGGGCCTCAACGTCAGCGACGAGGAACTTCTCGCCCTCACCACCGGTGAGAACGCTTCTCCCGTCGTGACACAGAACCCCGCTTTCTGCGACGAGCAGGGCAACTTCTCTCCCGACGCAGTCGTGGAGTTCGTGAAGAACATCCCTTCGGACGCTTCCGGCCGCATGCGCATCTACTGGAACTTCCTCCAGAAGAGCATCTACAACCAGCAGTTCTATGCCAAATACGGTTCGATCTTCAACTATTCCGCCACCCTCAACAGCCTCGAGAAGGCAAGGATTGTCGCACAGAACAATACAACTGCCGACTTCGACTATGTGACCGTGTACTATCCTTTCCAGAAGGACACCAGCATCGTCGTAAGCAAGAGCGAAATCAAGGCCTGGTATAAGGACCATACAAAGGATTTCGAGCGCAAGGCCGAAAGGGATGTGGAGTACGTGGTGTTTGAGGTTGTTCCTTCGGCGGACGACATCGCCGCCGCTGCGGATAAGATGAACGAGGCCTATGCCGATCTCGGCAAGACCGACAACATCAAGACCTTCATGCTCAAGAACTCCGACCGTCAGTACAAGGACTACTGGTACAAGGCCGGTGAGCTCGAGAGCGTCAACCACGAAATCGAGGCCTTCGTCGCAAAGAACAAGAGCGGTGTTTCGCCCATCATCACCGAGGACAACACCTTCTATGCCGCCCGCATCATGGCGACCGCACAGAAGTCCGACTCCGTTTATGTGAAGCATATCATGCTCCGCAGCGCGGATGCCGACCACCTGGCAGACAGCCTGCTCAACGTGCTTGCAAAGAACCGCAAGCAGAGCTTCTCCGCCCTCGCGGCACAGTTCTCCGACGACAAGAGCTCCGCTGACGGCGGCGAACTCGGCAATATCGGCTGGCTTACCCAGACCCGCATGATCCCCGGATTCGAGGGCACCATCGACGCGGTCGTGGGTAAACCCTACAAGCTCAAGAGCCAGTACGGAACCCATATCGTGCTCGTTTCCAAGAAGACGAAGCCCGTGCTCAAGAAGCAGGTGGCCATCCTCGAGAAGACCGCCGTTGCAGGAAAGGAAACCTTCAACAAGTTCTATTCGCAGGCCAACTCCTTCGCAACTCTCGCCGCCCACAGCGTTGAGGGTTACAAGAAGGCCGTCGATTCCCTCGGAGTCTACTCCCACAGGCTGAGCGTCAACGAGGGCACCGCATCTTACGGCAGCATCGACCAGGCCAAGGAGGTTACCCGCTGGATCTTCGGTGCCAAGAAGGGCAAGGCTTCCGACATCATCACCGTCAACAACAGCTATTTCTTCGTCGTCGCGGTGAATGAGGTTCGCAACGAAGGCGTCGCTCCCCTCAAGGAAGTTTCCGCAGGCATAGAGCAGACGCTGTACGGCAAGAAGCTCGCGCAGGTCAAGACCGCCGAGGTCGCCGAAAAGATCAAGGGACTCGAGACAATCGAGGCTGTGGCCGAAGCTTTCGGTCTGCCCGTGCAGAGCGAAACCGGCTACACCTTCCCTTCGCTGCCCGGCCGTTCGAACGAGCCCGCCCTTGCAGGCGCCGCTCTCCTTGCCCCCGAGGGACAGGTGTTCGGCCCCGTGGCCGGCCGCATCGCCAGCTATGTCGTAAAGGTTAACAAGCGCGAAGTCGGCGAGTTCTTCTCCGAGGACGACGCCAAGTCCCAGGCAAACCAGCTGTCCGGCTACAAGGCCCAGATGATTGTGCCTGTGATGGAAGAAGCCTGCGGCGTAAAGGACAACAGGGCCAGGTTCTTCTAGCAGATACCGGCCGATCAATAAAGAAGGGCTCCCAGTCTGATGTGACCCCCAAAAGCTGGACGGTTTAACATTAAGTTACGAGGCCTTAGATTGGAACAGAGCTCGGTATTGCACCGGGCTCTTTCCTTTTAGCCTCAGTTTTATTCTATCATTATTGTAGTACCGGATGTATTCCCGG
>JAFZWD010000023.1 GCA_017617495.1 Bacteroidales bacterium | reverse complement strand
GGCGCGCAGAAGCGCGTCATCAAGGAGATTCAGGCAGATATGAAGAGCGGCCACCAGATGAACCGCCTGCTGCAGTGCGACGTGGGCTCCGGCAAGACGATGGTTGCGGTGCTGAGCTGCCTGCTCGCCATCGACAACGGATGCCAGGCATGCATCATGGCGCCCACCGAGGTGCTTGCGCGCCAGCATTACGCCAACATCTGCAAATATCTGGCGCCTACGGGCGTGCGCTGCGAGATTCTTACCGGCAGCACTACGCAGAAGGATCGCCGCGGCATTCACGCCGGGCTTCAGGACGGCAGCGTCGGCATTCTCGTGGGCACTCACGCCCTAATTGAGGACACCGTCGTTTTCAAGCGGCTCGGCCTTGCCGTAATCGACGAGCAGCACCGCTTCGGCGTGGACCAGCGCGCCAAACTCTGGGCCAAAGGGCCTGACGGTATCGCACCTCACGTGCTTGTCATGACGGCTACGCCTATCCCCCGCACGCTGGCAATGACGCTTTACGGCGACCTGGACGTGTCGGTTATCGACGAGATGCCTCCGGGCCGCAAACCGGTCAAGACGGGCATGATTCCCGATTCGCACAAGGCCTCGGCCTATGCATTTATGAAGAAGCAGATTGCTGCCGGACGACAGGTGTTTGTGGTGTATCCGCTCATTTACGAGAGCGAAAAGCTGGACCTGAACAACCTGGAGCTGGGTTACGAAGAGATTGTAAAGCGCTTCCCGCAGCCCGAATACAAGGTTGCCATGGTCCACGGGCAGATGAAAAACGAGGACAAGAACTATTATATGGATGCTTTCGTAGCCGGCAAGGCCCAGATTCTGGTGTCCACCACAGTGATTGAGGTTGGTGTGGACGTACCCAACGCCAGCGTGATGGTAATCGAAAGCGCCCAGCGTTTCGGTCTGAGCCAGCTCCACCAGCTGCGCGGACGTGTGGGACGCGGCGCCGACGACAGCTACTGCATCCTCGTATATGATTATAAGGTGAGCAAGGAGGCCAAGTCGCGCCTGGAGCTGATGTGCCGCACGAACGACGGCTTCGAGATTGCGGAAGAAGATATGAAGATGCGCGGCCCGGGCGACCTCGAAGGCACCCAGCAGAGCGGCCTGCCGGTGAATCTGCGCATTGCTTCCCTCGCAAGGGACGGCCGGCTTTTGGGCGAGGTTCGTGCTTATGCCGAGAAGGTGCTGGATGCCGATCCTACCCTCTCCCAGAGCGCCAACGCGCTTCTGGCAGCGGAGCTGCGCAAGGGAAAATACGACGTAAAAGACTATAGTAAAATCAGTTAATATATGAACGCAAAACAGATGACGCTGACCGGACTCCTTATCGGAGGCTTTTTGCTCCTCGGATACGGCATAGGCAGCATTTACAGCAAGACCATGAAGAAAGACGAAGGTAGCGGCTACATCGGGCCGCAGCAGGTAGAAATCAAGGACGGAGTGATGACTCCGGAAGTGTTGCTCGCACTCGGACGCATTAGCGACCCGCAGCTCTCCCCCGACGGCAGCAGGATTCTCTATGGCATCAGCTATCAGTCCATTAAAGAAAACCGCTCGTGCAGGAACCTCTTCCTCTGCAACCCCGACGGCAGCGGCCGCGTGCAGCTCACCAAATACGCCAAGAGCGTCAGCTGCGCACGCTGGAGTGGCGATGGCAAAAGCATCTACTTCGTGCAGGGCGGACAGCTCTGGAACGCACCCCTCAAGGGCAGCAGGCTCGGCAAGAAGGTGCAGCTGAGCGACGTTCCCGCCGGAATCGGCGAGTTCAAGATTGCCCCTGACGGCAAGCAGATTATCTACACCAGCACCGTCAAGAACAAGGCTCTGGTGCAGCCTGCCGACACCGACTCAGCCCTCGACAAGGCCCAGGCCTACAGCACCGAGGACCTTATGTACCGCCACTGGGACCATTGGGTGACCGAAGTGCCCCGCAGTTATGTGGCTCCTCTCGGCAAGGATAAGATTACCCCTGCCAATTCAGTGGACATCCTCGGCACCGACGAGCTCTTCGAGCTTCCCACCGAGCCTTTCGGCGGAGTTGAGCAGCTTGACTGGGCACCCGACAGCAGGCATATCGCCTACAGTTGCCGCAAGAAAGTCGGCAAGCAGTATGCGTTCAGTACCAATACTTCCATATATATTTATAATGTGGAGACCGGCAGGACCATCGACGTCAAGGTGGACGGCGGTTACGATACCGACCCCGTCTGGAGCCCCGACGGCAAGCACCTGGCCTGGGTTTCGATGCCACGCGACGGCTATGAGGCCGACCAGCAGAGGCTGCTCGTTGCCGACATCGACCTGGAGACCGAAAGCGTCAGCAACGTCCGCCGCCTTGGCAACGACTTCGACTACGATGTCAACTCCCCCGTCTGGCACGGCGACCGCATTTATTTTTCCGCCCTCGTAAAGGAGGCTGTCCAGAGCATATTCGTGGCAGACCTCGAAGGCAATATCGAGCGCCTCACCCCCGGCGACTGGTGGACCGACTTCTTCACTCCTTTCGCAATTCTTGACAAGGAAGACGGCTCCCAGGAGCTTCTCACCAGCTTCTACAGCCTCGAGTTCCCGGTTGAGCTCGTGAGCGTCGTCCCCGGCGAGAATCCTGTCTGCAGCCAGATAACCACCGAAAACTCGGCCATTCTCGGCCAGCTCTCCCCCATTCACGAAGAGAGCGTCTACGTAGAAACCGTCGACCATAAACAGATGCAGTGCTGGGTGGTTTATCCTCCCGAGTTCGATGTTTCCAAGGTGTATCCCGCCATCGAGATAGTGCTGGGAGGTCCCCAGAGCAGCAATTCGCAGGACTGGAGCTACCGCTGGTGCTATCGCCTTATGGCCCAGCAGGGCTACATCGTCATCCTCCCCAACCGCCGCGGCACAACCGCCTTCGGCCAGGAATGGAAGGAGGAGATCTCCGGCGACTACCCCGGACTCAATATGCAGGATTACCTCAGCGCAGGGCGCTATATCAAGAGCAAACCCTACGTCGGCAAGCTCGCCTGCGTGGGTGCATCCTACGGCGGCTACTCCGCATATATGCTTGAGGGCCTTCACGGCGACCTCTACGACTGCTTCATCGCCCACGCGGGCATCTTCGACGAAAAGCAGCTCTGGTACACCACGGAGGAGATGTGGTTTGCCAACTGGGATAACGGCGGCCTCAGGGAATACGCCTTCACCCCCGGCGAACTCGGCCCCCGCGGCGACGGCATCACCTTCGGCGGAATGCAGCAGGCCGGCTCGCCTTATGCATCTACCCCCAAGGCCAAGAGGCACTACGGCAGCTCGCCTTCTTCGATGGTGACAAAATGGCACACGCCCATCCTCTGCATCCACGGAGGAATGGACTTCCGCATCCCTGTCGAGCAGGGCATGGCCGCCTTCAACGCCGCCCAGATGATGGGTGTCCCCTCCAAGCTCATCGTCTTCCCGGAAGAAACCCACTGGGTCCTTCAGCCCCAGAACGCCCTCTTCTGGCATCGCAATTTCTACGATTGGCTCGATCGCTGGTGTAAATAAGGTTTATCCGTCATTGCCGACCTGATCGGCAATCTAAATAGAACAGTATGATTCTACAGATATTAACGCTCCTGGGCTCTTTGGCGATGTTCCTTTACGGAATGTCGCTGATGAGCGGAGGCCTGCAGAAGATGGCCGGAAACCGCATGCGCTCGGTTATGGCCAAGATGACCTCCAACTATTTCACCTGCATCCTCACCGGTATCGTGGTTACCGCCATGGTCCAGAGCTCTACTGCGACCACGCTGCTCATCGTGAGCTTCGTGAACGCGGGCCTGCTGGCCCTTGGCAGCGCCATCGCGGTGATTATGGGCGCCAACATAGGCACAACCGTCACCGCCTGGATCTTTGCCCTCAGTTTCGGGGCCGGCAGCTTCAGCGTCGGAACCATCGCGGTGCCGCTGATGTTCCTGGCGTTCCTGCTGATGAACACCAAGAAGCAGAAGAATCTGGGCGAGTTCGTGATGGGCTTTGCCTTCCTGTTTCTGGGTATTTCCCTCCTCAAGCAGACTTCAACCGTGCTTCTGGACAACGACGGAGTGCATCACTTCCTGTCCACTCTGTCCGGTTACGGCGCCTGGAGCATCTTCCTGTTCCTGGTAGCAGGCGCGGTCATCACCTTCATGCTGCAGAGCTCCGCCACCGCCACAGTCATTACGATGATGCTGGTTGCCGAAAAGCTCATACCCTTCGATATGGCTACCGCCATGATCCTGGGCAGCAACCTCGGAACCACCATCACTTCAAATATCGCAGCGACGGTTGCCAACCAGAGCGCACAGCGAACTGCCCGGGCCCACTTCCTGTTCAACCTGATCGGCGTAGTCCTGACGCTGCTGTGCTTCAGGCCGTTCATCAAGCTGGTCGGCATGACTGTGGAGGCTATCGGCTTCCCCAATCCTGCAACCATCAGTTTCGACGGAGCGGACAAAGAGACGGCGGACGCCCTTGCCGCATCGCTTCCCTATAGCGTGGCCGTGCTGCATACGGTGTTCAACGTCATCACTACTCTCATCCTCGTCGGCTTCATACCCCAGCTGGTGAAGATAGTCACCTGGATGGTCCCTAACAAGGGAGAGAACAAGGAGACACATCGCCTCAAGTATATCAGGGTCGGTAAGATTGCCACCGGCGACCTCGCCCTGAACAGCGCCAAGCTGGAGGTCGCGGAATTCGGCCGCATCTGCCACAAGGAGCTCGGCTACATCCGCGCCGCCATCAATGCCACCAAGCTGCAGGACTTCGAGGCTGCCGATAAGAAACTCGTTCAGTACGAGGAGATTACCGACAATATCGAGCGCGAAATCGCGGTTTACCTGCGCGAGGTCTCCGGCAACGAACTCAGCACCGACGGACTTGCCCGCGTGCGCGAGCTCTACCGCATCATCGGCGAGATGGAGTCCCTGGGCGACAGCGGCGAGACCATCGGTAAGATTATCGCACGCCTCTGGGGCCACGACGGCAAGTTTACCGAGAATATGCTGGCGCGCCTGAACAATATGCTCGACCTGCTCGACAATGCGTACGCGGCCATGGAGCACAACCTCTCCACCCCGATCGTCGAACTCGAGAACATCGACAACTCCGAGAGCGCCGAAAAGGCCATCAACGAGTACCGCGACCGCCTGCGCGAGGAGCATCTCACCAACATCGAAAAGTCCACCTATCCCTACGAGACCGGTTCCTTCTACATGGACCTCGTGAACTGCCTCGAAAAGATGGGCGACTTCATCATCAACATCTCCCAGAGCGTCCTCGAAGCCAAAACGGCCTAGCTGCGGCGGGGAGCAGGCGGCCACTCGCTCCCGACTTCGCAAAAAGGGTGGGGCTGGCAAAATGGCCTCGCCGCAAACTCCTCCGTCTTAGTCCCTTCGGGCCTAACCGTCGTCAGACAAACTGCGGACCGCGAGACGGCCAT
>JAFZWD010000022.1 GCA_017617495.1 Bacteroidales bacterium | reverse complement strand
CCCGGGCACACCGCTCGACGGCTCGCCCTCGGGCTACCTCACCCTCGGCGCCCGTGCCGACTGGCAGCTGGACATTTTCGGCTCCCGCCTCAATGCCAGCCGCAGCAGCGCCGCCGCGCTCGCCCAGCGCGAGGCCTATGCGCAGGCCGTACGGGCCGACATTATAGCCTCGGTTGCGGAGTACTACTATAGCCTCGCCTCCCTCGATGAGCAGCTTCGCATCAGCGAGGAGGCGCTCCTCACCTGGGATTCCACCATCAAGGTGCTCTCGTCCCTCAAGGCCGCCGGTAAAACCAACGAGGTGGCGGTGCTTCAGGCCGAAGCCCGCCGCCTGAAGATCGAGGCTTCTGTGGTGTCGTTGCGTAAGTCTATTAATGATACTGAGACTGCCTTGCGGCTTTTGCTAGGGGTAGCGGAGGCAAACTCCACAGTAGTTTCTCCTTCTGGTCCCCCCGCTACCGAACCTGGGGCCCCCGGAAATTCTCCGATTTCTGGGGTGAACACGCGGGTGATACGTCCCTCAGGGGGAGACCTCTCCGCCGCTATACCCCGCGACTCGCTGGGCTCGGCCATTTTCCCTGAAGAGTTTATTAATTCTATTCAATTGGGAACGGTTGCTATGCGGCCGGATGTGAAGCAGGCGGAGGCGGCGCTTGCAGCGGCGTGGTACGATGCGAATGCCGCGAGGGCGGCGCTGTATCCGACGCTGAGTCTGTCGGGAACGCTGGGGTGGACGTCTACAAACGGCACGATATCGGATCCGTCGAGCTGGATTTGGAATGCGCTGGCGTCGCTGACGCAGCCGATAATCAACGGCCGCGCTGCGCGCAGCAAGAGCCAGGTGGCAAAGGACGAAGCGGAGATAGCGAAACTGCAGTACCGTCAGGCGCTGCTGCGAGCTGGGGCCGATGTCAATAAGGCCCTCGTCGCCTGCCAGGCGGCGCGCGAGCGGATTACGCTCGGCGAGCAGCAGCAGGAGGCCCTGCGGCAGACCGTCGAACGCATCGAGCTCTTGATGCGCTACTCCACCACGACCTATCTGGAGGTCCTCACCGCGCAGCAGTCCTTCCTCGACGCCGAGTTGAGTTTAGTGGCCGATAAAGCCGCGCTGGCCTCGGCCTCCATCGCGCTATTTAGGGCTGTCGGAGGAGGCGCTAATTAATAGCGTTCAAGAAGGTTTCGACGGCAGCGAAGGAGCCGTCGGCGAGGGAAGCCCAGAAGTTGTCGTACTCGGCCTGGTGGTCGGAACCGGCCACGTCGCTGATTACTCGCAGGCTGAGGAACGGCAGGCGGTTCATCGCGCAAACCTGGGCGATGGCCCCCGATTCCATATCGACGCACAGCGCATCGGGGAAGTGCGCCAGAATGGCGTCTCCTTCTTCCTTGGTTGATATGAAGAAATCGCCGCTGGTAACAAGCCCGGTCTTGATTCCAGGCACAGCTTTGGCGGCATCCAGCAGGTCTTCGTCGCAGCGGAAGCGCTCCGGAAGCCCCTGCACCTGGCCGTAGGCGTTGCCCTCGCCGCACCACACATCGTGGTAAACCACCTCAGTGGCCGCAATCACGTCCAGCGTCCTGAGCTCCGGCACCAGCCCTCCGGCAACTCCGGTATTCACCAGCGCGTCCAGCTGGTAGCCGTTGATGAGTTCGGCCGCCTTGAGCGCCGCATTCACCTTGCCTATTCCGCTGTGGGCCAGCACAATGCTGTTGTCGCCGATGGTACCCCAGTCCTTTCCGCCCAGCAGGCGGCGCAGTTCGCTGTATTCGCGGTCCAGAGCCGCTATGATGCCAATCTTCATAAAAATTGCGTATATTTGTTAGCAAACAAAGTTAATAAACCTTTATTATTTATAGTAATCATGAAGAAGATTTTTACGCTTATTGCAGCGGCATTCGTCGCGGTTGCGGCGCACGCCCAGTTCTATGCCGGCGGAACGGCCTCGTTCCAGAGCGGTGACAGCGGTTACATTTCCATTGCTCCCGAAGCAGCCTACAGTTTCAACGACGAATTTGCTGCAGGTGCAATCGTGGGATTCAGGCATCACAACGAGTCCTACGACGTGCTCTCGCTCAATCCGTACGTCCGCTGGACCTTCGGCGAATGGGCTCCCCTCAAGCTCTTCCTGGACGCAGGCATCTCCTTCGACAGTGTGTCGCTGGACAAGAAGGCCTGGGGCGAGGCAAAGACCTACAGCGCCCTCCAGGTAGGTGTGAAACCCGGCATCGCACTGCCGCTCAACGACGACCTCAAGTTTGTCGCCCACCTTGGCTTCGTGGGATTCAGCGCGGCTGACGACGCGCTTCAGAACGCCTTCGGCTACGACGACGGAGTAGGCGCCCACTTCAGCGGCAACAATCTCGCCATCGGCATCTTCTATTGCTTCTAAAATATGATCAGCTCCATAGCAGCGCTCGCGCTCGCGGCCGCACTCCCGGCCCATCTTGACCTTAATTCGACCTCCATTAACGCCCAGACGCTCCGCACCGAGACGGTTTTTTACTCCACGGCTGCGCAGGCGCTCGTCGGCCGCTACGAAGAGAGTCCCTGGTATCTCGACCTTAACGGCACCTGGGATTTTGCATATTTCGAGGCTCCCTCAGAGCCCGCAGATGCCCAGCTGAACCCCGCCCTGACGCTGCCCGAAGGCATAAAATGGAGCAGCATCAAGGTGCCCGGCAACTGGGAGAGGCAGGGCTTCGGCACGGCCATTTACCGCAATACGGCATACGAATTTTCGGCCCCCAGGCCCACTCCGCCGCAGCTTCCGGCAGCCATTCCGCTCGGAGTATACAGGCGCAGTTTCAGCGTGCCGGCGAACTGGCAGGGGAGGGATGTTTTCCTGAACCTCTGCGGTGCAAAATCCGGCGTTTATGTGTATGTTAACGGCACTTTTGTCGGCTACAGCGAGGATTCCAAGGACCTCGCGCGCTTCCCGCTCGGGGGCTTCCTTAAGGAAGGCGAAAACGAGCTGGTGCTTAAGATATATCGTTGGAGCACAGGCAGTTACATGGAGTGTCAGGACTTCTGGCGCATCTCCGGAATCGAGCGCGACGTGTATCTTTCCTCCGAGTCCGGAGCCAGGAACGGCGAGGAGGCGCAGCGCGGCTTCGACTTCAGCGTGGTATCCACGCTCGACGCCAACCTTCGCGACGGCATCTTCCGCCTGGAGGCTACTTCGCCCGTGTCCTACAGGCTTCTGGACAGGGCACGCAACGTTGTTGCGGAGGATTCCCGCGGCGTCAGCCATCCGGCCGTCCGCATCCCGAACGTGCTCAAATGGAGCGCGGAGGAGCCCAATCTCTACACTCTTCTCATCGAGAAGGAAGGGGAGTTCACCGCCTTCGACGTCGGTTTCCGCCGCTTCGAGATTAAGGGAGATATCTTCCTGGTGAACGGCCAGCCGGTAAAGTTCAAGGGCGTCAACCTCCACGAACACAATCAGTTCACCGGCCATTATACCGACCGCGCGTACATCCGCAAGAGCCTGCAGGTGATGCGTGAACTCAACGTCAACGCCATCCGCACCTGCCATTATCCGCAGTCGCGCGCCTTCTACGAGCTCTGCGACAGCCTCGGCTTCTATGTCTACTGCGAGGCCAACCTGGAGAGTCACGGCATGGGTTACGGCCCCGAATCGCTGGCCAAGCATCCCGAATGGGAGGCCAAGCACATCGACCGGGTGCAGAACATGTACTATCGTACCCGCAACTATCCTTGCGTCACTTTGTTATCTCTTGGAAATGAGTCAGGTAACGGAGTTAACTTCGTGAAATGCTATAAGCTCCTGAAGGATATGGAGGTAGCCGGGCAGAACCGTCCGGTGGTTTACGAGCAGGAGTGCGGAGGTCCCACTTCGGATTTTATAAACCCGATGTATCCCAACGCCCAGTGGTTCCGCGACCAGGGCGAAAACCCTCCCGGAAAGCCCTGCGTTCCCTGCGAGTATTCCCACGCCATGGGTAACTCCAACGGCTCCATCGACCTTCAGTGGCAGGCCATCTACAAGTATCCGAACCTGCAGGGTGCCTTCATCTGGGACTGGGTGGACCAGGGCTTCGCCGAGAAGGATTCCCGCGGCCGCGCCTACTGGACTTACGGCGGCGATTACGGCCCGGACAATTTCATTTCCGACTACGATTTCCTCATCAACGGTGTCGTCGGGCCCGACCTCGTGCCGCACCCCGCTGCCGCTGAAATAAAGTACTGGCATCAGAATGTCTGGGTAACGCGTGATCCGTCATTGCCGGCTGCGACCGGCAATCTCGCCCGCTACCGCATCGAGAACCGCTTCTACTTCCGCTCGCTCGCCGGCCTAAGCCTCCTCTGGGAGGTCCATTCCGCTGGCCGTGTCGCCGCTTCCGGCCGCAAGGCCCTCAGCGCTCCTGCGCAGGGCGAGGAGTTCATCGACATTGAGCTTCCCGCCGATGAGGACGGCCCGCTTTATGTCAATTTCAGCGTGGTCACGACCGCCCGTCAGCCGCTTCTGCCCGCCGGTTTCGAAATCGCTTCGGCGCAGGATCTCATCGCCACAGGCGGCAAGACTCCCGACTTTGCGAAGGCTCGCGTCAAGGGACGCTCCGTCAAGCTCGCAAAGCGCTTCAGCAAGCGCGTGATTATCGCCAAAACGGCCGATGCCAAGATGGTTTTCGACCCCGCGACGGGCGTTCTGCTCAAGTATAAAGTTCGTGGTAAGAACCTGATTTCCAGACGCTTCGGGCTTAAGCCCAACTTCTGGCGCGCTCCGGTCGACAACGACTGGGGCGACGGTATGCCATGGCGCGCCGGTGCCTGGAAACTCGACTCGCTGCACGTCGCTTCCATCGATGCGGTTTGCGTAGGGGAGGGGGCTCTCGTCACTGCGGTTTACGACCTTCCTTACGGCTGCCGCCTGACGGTCGAATACCTCCTGCAGAACGACGGCCGCCTGCACGTCGGCGCCGCCTTCAAAGGCAATCCGGCTTCGCATTGCGATATCCCCAGAATCGGCTTCAGAACGCGTCTTGGCAAGGGTGCCGACAGCTTCCGCTATCTCGGACGCGGCCCGGAGGAGAACTATTTCGACCGCAAGACCGGCACGTTCTTAGGCGAGTACGAGGGGAGTGCTTCGGCTTCGCTCGCGCCTTATGTGCGGCCGCAGGAGAGTGGCCATCACACCGACTGTCGCTGGCTGCGCGCCGGCAAGCTGCTGGTGGTGGCGGATTCGCTCTTCGAGTTTAACGCGCTGCGGGTTTCCATCGAGGATCTCGACCCTCGTCCGGATGTGTCCGACGTGGTCATTCCCGAGAGGGGAAGCGGCGGCGTGGATGCCTTCTGGCTGGGTGCAGACAAGGATTTCCTTGCGCCCATGCGGGCTGAGTTTGCCAAGCGCGGGGCGATGTTCCGCACCAAGGAAGGGTGGCGCGAAGTGCTGATGGGCGAGAAGCCGATCGACAGCCTCAAGGTGGAGAAGGTGGCCCACATCAACGATCTGTCTCCCCGCCGCTTCGTCGAGCTCTGCATCGACTGCGGCATGACCGGCATCGGCGGCTACAACTCCTGGCGTCAGCGTCCCGAACCCTCCCGCACCCTCTGGTCCGACCACGACTACGCCTTCGGCTTCACCCTCGGCCTGGCCCGCTAACCACGTCATTTCGGCTTCACCGTCGGTTCAGGCCGGTAGCGCCGCCTTTGACCTCCGCATTGGAGCCCATTCGTCATTGCCGAGCTTCCCTCGTCATTGCCGACCCGGCCTCCGTCATTGCCGACCCGATCGGCAATCCCTTGCCCCCGGGTCTCTGTCCTTTTTGGAACACAGACCAACACCCAAAGTGCTGATTATCTGCAACTTGCCATCTGGTCTCTGTCCGTTTTAGGACATAGACCAAACCTTTAAGTACTCATTACCAGATAGTTGCCTTCCGGTCTCTGTCTTCGCCGCGGCGGGGAGCAGGCGGCCACTCGCTCCCGACTTCGCAAAAAGGGTGGGGCTGGCAAAATGGCCTCGCCGCAAACTCCTCCGTCTTAGTCCCTTCGGGCCTAACCGTCGTCAGACAAACTGCGGACCGCGAGACGGCCAT
>JAFZWD010000021.1 GCA_017617495.1 Bacteroidales bacterium | reverse complement strand
TCAGATGTCTTATGAAAGTTTGTTGATGTAAAGCGCAATGCCACTCTTGAGGTTGGAAGCCTTGTTCTTGTGGATGACTCCCTGCTTCGCGAGTTTGTCAATCATAGCGTAAACCTTGGGGGCGTCGGCCTCTGCGGCCTTCTTATCGGTGGTTGTACGGATTGCGCGGATTGCGTTGCGCGTTGTCTTTGCATAATACTTGTTATGCAAGCGATGCCTTTCGCTCTGGCGATTGGCCTTTTCTGCTGATGCGTTGTTTGCCATTATTGTACTTTTTAAAATTTCGTAGTGGGTAGGAGAATCGAACTCCTATTGCAGGAATGAAAATCCTGAGTACTAACCGTTATACGAACCCACCATCCTATAAAATGGGACGCAAAGGTAAAAAGAATTTTTTACATCCCCAAAATTTTTTTATTCGCTCTTCCATTCCCAGGAGTACAGCACCGACTCCACCTGGCGGAGGAACTGGCGCTTGTCGAACTTGGGAGCGTACACGAAGGCTTCGGCGACGATAATCGAGGAGCCGTCGGGGCTGTAGAACGCGTGGCTCACGAAGGGGCCACCCATATAGTCGTTGTGAACCTCCCAGTAGCCGCGAGTCTGTGCGAAAGTGCGTCCGCGGTACTTGATGTACTCAACGGTAGGGGGGATCTGGGTGCTGGTTGTCATCCAGGTGTTGTCGAACATTCCGGGCACATTGGCGCGCAGAATCTCGTTGCGCTTTGCGATAATCCTGTCCAGGTCGAACTCGTGTGCCGGGTCCTTGCACACAGGGTAGCTGTAGATGAGGATGCCCTGGATGCTGCTCTGCTTCTCGTCGGCAATCCACACAAAGGACGGAGTCTTCTTCTTGAGTTTGTACCCCATGGGAATATGGGGCGCTCCGCCGAACACCGACGCCACCTCGGGGGCGATGTCGTGCTGCTCGTACTGCAGGGTGTTGCGGATCACCCGGTCGCGCTCGGCCTGCTCGATGGCGCTCAGGATCACGGGTCCGTTCTGCTGGAACAGCTCCAGCGCCTCGGCCGAAGTATGCGCGGCAACCGCCACTATGCACTGCGGCGCGGCCCATTTATCCTGCAGGAAGGTCACGCCTGCCTTGGCCACCTGCGCGTCGATGTCGAAGAACACTATGTTGCGGTGCACCTTGAACAGGTCGGCAAACCCGCCGGGAGTCACGTTCACCACGGTATAGAGTGGCTCACGCGTGGCCAGCCAGGGGCAGTCGTCCGCGAGGAGTCCGCGCACGGCGTTACCGAGCGCACCCTCCCAGTTGTCCTTGTCTATCACCACGAAAACCTCGCCGGCCTTGCCGCTGATGTTGGGCAGGAGCGCGGCGCGGCGTCCCTTACATCCAAACAGCGTCAGCACGACGGCCAGAGCAATAACTAATCTTTTCATATGCTAATGTATTAATCTTCCGATATCGTTGCCGAAGGCAAGCATCATCAGCGCCAGCAGCAGGAACATCCCAATCCACTGGGCCGCTATCATAAAGCGGTCGGACGGCTTGCGCCCGGTAAAAATCTCATAAAGGGTGAAAACTATGTGCCCGCCGTCCAGCCCGGGGATGGGCAGCAGGTTCATCACGCCCAGCATAATGGAGAAGAGCGCGAGCAGGAACATAAACTGATACCAGTTCCAGCGGGCGGGAAATACCTGTCCGATGGCGATGAAGCTCCCGACCGACTTGTACGCGCCGGTCGAAGGCTGGGCGAGAAGCCGCAGGTCGCGAAGATATCCCCCGATCGTGCGTCCCGTGAGTTTAATCCCTTCGGGGATGGCGGATGCCAGCGAGTAGCTCTTCGATTCCACGCGGGGGAGTTCCATGTAGACGCCGATGCGCCCCGCGCTGTCCACCGCCACCGGCAGCTGAAGCGTATCCGCCCCGCGGACAACCGTGGCGTCGACCGTCCGTCCGGCAAAGCCCGAAAGCACTCCGCGGGCATCCTGCAGATAGTGCACCGGCTTGCCCTCGAAGGCAGCCACCCGGTCGCCGTGCAGGAATCCGGAAGCGCCGTTGGGGCTGTCCGCCGCCACCGAATCTATCACGAAAGGTATCGCAAGGTCGAACATCAGGCCGGACTTGAGCACGTCCGGCAGCAGCGCGTGGTCCATGTAGAGGGCCACCGTGTCGGCGCCGCGCAGCACATCCACGCGCCGGGCCTTACGCCTTGCGAGATCCGCCTGCAGCATGCTGAAGTCCTCCGGCACATAGCCGTCCATCGACAGCACCCGGTCGCCCGGGCGGAAGCCCATCTGCTCGGCCAGCCCGGAAGGATAAATCTCGGCATCGCGGTTGCTGATATAGCTTTCGCCCCAAATGGCGGTTATTGCGATATAGATTATGACTGCGAAGATGAAGTTGTTGAGCACCCCGCCGGCCATCACCAGAAGCCTCTGCCAGGGGTTGTGGCTGCGGAATTCCCAGGGCTTGGGGGACTGTCCGAGATGGGCGGTGTCCATGCTCTCGTCTATCATTCCCGCGATCTTGCAATAGCCGCCGAGAGGCAGCCAGCCTATGCCGTATTCGGTCTCCCACTTGAGCGCTCCGGGGCAGAGCCTCACGAACCAGCGGCTGCGTTTGGTGCTGAACAGATAGCTCCCGCCGAGGTCGAAGAACAGGTAAAACTTCTCCACCCGGATGCGGAACATCTTTGCAAAGCAGAAATGCCCCGCTTCGTGAATCAGAATGAGGATGGAAAGTGCAAGCAGTACCTGCAGTATTTTCAGGAGAACTGTCATGGTTCAGGCTCAGAGCATTTCGCGAGCCTTGGCGGTAACCGCCTCATGCGTCGCGAAGATGTCTTCAAGTGAGGGTTCCGCTGCAAAATCCGCGCCTGCGATGCAGCCTTCGGCGATGCGGGCGATGTCGTAGAATCCGATGCGGTCGTGCAGATACGCGTCCACCGCAACTTCGTTGGCCGCGTTGAGGGCACAGGGGATGTTGCCGCCGCGCTTTGCCGCCTCGTATGCAAGGGCGAGGCAGGGGAAGCGGTCGGTGTCGGCCTGCTCGAAGGTGAGCGAGCCTAAAGTGCTGAAGTCCAGCCGCTTGCCTCCGAACGGAAGCCTCTGCGGAAAGCCCAGCGCAAAGCCGATTGGCTCGCGCATATCCGGGCATGCCATCTGGGCTAGAACCGCGCCGTCGGTAAACTCTATCATCGAGTGGATGATGGACTCGGGATGCACCACCACATTGATGCGGTCGGGTTCCATATCGAAGAGCCAGTGGGCCTCCATCATCTCGAAGCCCTTGTTCATCATGGTGGCGGAATCGATGGTGACCTTGGCGCCCATGCTCCAGTTGGGATGCCTCAGGGCGGCGTCCTTTGTGGCGGCGGCGATTTTCTCCTTCGGCCAGGTGCGGAAAGGCCCTCCGGATGCGGTCAGATGCAGCCTTTCGACCTCGTTGCCCTGCGCTGCCAGAAGGCACTGGAAGATGGCTGAGTGCTCCGAATCCACCGGCAGAATCAGCCCCCTGTGGGCGCGGGCGGCGGCAGTAACCACCGAGCCGGCGGCAACCAGGGTTTCCTTGTTGGCGAGGGCCACTATCTTGCCGGCTTCCAGCGCGGCGAGAGTGGAGCGCAGACCGGAAAATCCGACCATCGCGCCTACCACTATATCGATATTGTCGCCGGCCGCCAGTGCGGCGATGCTGTCCGCTCCCGCGAACACCTTGATGCCCTTCGGCTGAAGGGCCTCGGCGACCTCCTGATACTTTGCTTCGTTGCCTATTACGACTGCAGCAGCGTCAAACTCAAGTGCCTGAGCTATAAGCAGTTCGGTATTATTACCTGCAGCGAGCAGCTCAACCTCGAAACTGTCGCGGTAGCGCCGCACAATGTCCAGAGTCTGGGTGCCGATCGAACCGGTCGAGCCCAGAACCGCAAGGCGTCTTGTTCGCTTCTCTTCCACTACAGGCTGAAGTATTTTGTAGGATTGACGGGCTGGCCGTTGTACCAGAGTTCGAAATGCAGATGGTCGCCCGTAGTGAGCGAACCGGTATTGCCCACCAGAGCAATCGGAGTGCCGGCTTTGACCTTGTCGCCCACCTTCTTGAGCAGCTTCTGGTTATGCTTGTAGAAAGTGAGAATATTGCTCGGGTGCTGAATCTGGATGGTGTAGCCGGTTTCGTCGGTCCAGCCGGCAAAAACCACCGTGCCGTCGAGCGCCGCGGCCACCACCGAATTGGCGGGAGCGGTAATGTCGATGGCGGGGTGAATCACCATGTCGAAGCCCTGCGAAACAGTGCCGCGCAGGGGAGTGAAGAAATGCATTCCCTCGATGGGCAGAACCCTCTCCGGATTGGTTGTAAGGGTGAATTTCTCGGCGTTCTTAACCTCGCCGCGAAGCAGCGAATCCCTGCGCGCAAGTTCCTTCTCGGAAAGGTCCTTGAGGTACTTGGGAGTATTGTTCTTGAGCACGCTGTCGATGCTGAGTTCCTCCTCGCCGGCAAGCACCCGGCTGAGGTTCTGCGAATACAGCTCCCAGCGCGTCATCTGGTTCTCGAGGGAGTCTATCTTGATGGCGTTGGCTATGGCGTCGCGCTTGAAGTGCGAGTCGGGATATCCCGGGATGGTGGTGCGGATGGGGGTGTAGCCGATGACGAAGTACGCCAGGGCGGAGAACACCACCAGCACGGTAATCACCGCGATAATCATCCCGATCCTCGAAAAGCGGATGGCCCGGATGCGCCTGTGGGTTTCGTCTTCCACCAGCGTCAGGCGGTATACCATGTTCCACCGTATGGGGCTTTTTTTGCTCATTATCGAAAAAAGTGATAATTTTGTTCGTTTAAATGGACCGCACGATAGGCATAGACTATGGCAGAGCAAGGGTGGGCATCGCAGTCAGCGACCCGCTCGGCATATTTGCTTCGCCTGTGGAAACGGTGCCGTCTGCAAAGATAATAGATTATCTTCAAAGTTACGCGGCGAAGGAGAATCTTGTGCGCTTCGTGGTTGGCTACCCCTTGAATCTGGACGGCAGGCCCGCAGAAGCGGCGGCGGATGTGGATGTTTTCCTGAAGAAGCTTGCCAAGGCTTTCCCTGCCGTGCCGGTAGTGCTTGAAGATGAGCGGTTTACCACTGTGCTTGCGCACAGGGCGATGATAGACGGGGGGATGAAGAAGAGCGAGCGGCGCGACAAGAACTCGGTGGACAAGATCAGCGCGGCCATTATATTGCAAAGTTATCTTGATCGTCAAGCGAAATGATACGACCTATTTACCTTTACGGTTCGGGAGTGCTTAGGGAGAAGGCGGCAGAAGCCGACCTGTCCAAGCCGGAAGAAATCAAGGCCCTGGTGGCCGACCTTTGGGAGACTCTTGCCGACAGCGAAGGCTGCGGACTTGCTGCTCCACAGATTGGCGTGAGCCAGCGCGTCTGCGTCGTCGACGGCGACATAATGGCGGACGTCTACCCCTATCTAAAGGGCTTCAAGCGCACTTTTGTGAATCCGAAAGTTGTCGAGCAGAGCGAGCAGAAGACCGTCTATAACGAGGGCTGCCTCAGCGTGCCCGGCATCTTTTGCGACGTCACCCGTCCGGCGAAGATCAAGGTCGAATACTACGACGAAAATCTACAGAAAAAGACAGAGGAGTTCGACAACTTCGCTTCACGAATGATTCAGCATGAGTTCAGCCATCTCGACGGCGTGCTCTTCACCGACCTCGTCGCTCCCATCCGCCGCAAGCTCATCGTCAAGAAGCTCCAGCGCATTGCCTCCGGCAAAGTTGCGACGCACTACAAAGCCAGGATTAAATAACTACTGTAAGTACGGCTTCAGGAAGGCGCTGACGCGGGTATTCGTCAGCGAATTTCCCCATACCGAGTGCCCCTCGTAAGGCAGGATCATGTACTGATTATTGGTGCTGCTGAGGTTATTGTAGATGGCAAAATTGGTGTGCGGCGGGCAGGTGCCGTCCTGCAGGCCGACCACCATGAAGACCGGGCAACTGATTTTAGGCGCAAAATTCTTGACGTCGAAATACGAAAGCATATCCAGAACCTGCTGGCGGGTCATTCCGGCGGCCTCACCGGCCCTGAGAATTTCGCCCATCGGCCAGGAAACAATCTTCCAGTAGTCCGGGAAGTCGCCGAGGAAAGGCACCGAAGGCGCGATGGCCTTGATGCGCGGTTCCAGCGCGGCGGCAATATAGGTGAGCGCACCGCCCTGGCTGCTGCCCCAGGCGACCACGCGGGTAGGATCGGCCTTCTCGAGGCCCAGCACATAGTCGATGGCCCTCTTTATGTCGCAGTATGCTCCGCGATAATAATAGGTCTCCTTGGACTCGATTCCCTGGCAATCCCACTGGGTGCCGGTCTTGAACAGGCCCTGGCTCCTGATGCTAACCTCGAACTCGATCTGGCCGGGGTTATTATCCGGGTTGAAGTACGACTGCTCGTTGCCGTAGCCCATGAACTTAAGTTTCACGGGGAACTTGCCGGATGCCACGGGGATTGAAATCACGCCGCCGGAAATCACTCCGCCAAGGCTCTTGTAGCGCACCTCGTAGCAAGTGCGCCTGGTATTGGAATACTGGTCAATCTTGGTCAGCTGCACGTCCCATGGCTGGGCGTCCAGCTCGGCGAACGTACTCTGCCAGAACGAATCGAAGTCGGGCTTTGCGTCGACGGGGCTGTACACCGCGTCGGGCCTCACGCCAATGATGAACTTGAGGGTATCGCGCACTCGCGCCTGATAGAATCCCGGGTCGAGGTTTCCCAGAGCCACGCTGATGGAGCCGTCCGCTCCCACGGTGGTGGTAGTGTTGACCACTATCTCCTGGCTGCCGGTGAGCAGCGAAACGTCTCTGACAAGTTTGAACGAGGCGCTGCCCGCCTTGGCGTTCACCGTGGTGTTGAGGGTATAAGGCCCTCTGTCGAAGAAGAGCCAGCCGGGGTTGGGTTCGCAGGTGCCGGTAGGCGTGCCCACGTCGGAAGTCTTGACGAGGCTGGCGCTGATGCTGTGCACCTTGCCTCCGCTGAGCGGATAGAGATAATCGCCGCCCGTATGCGCGGGGATGGCCTTGGTGGCCTCGTAGATGCCCCTGTCGGTGCGGACGGAAACTGTGAGCGCCCGTGCCTGGTCGCCCTGCAGGGAGGCAGCTCCGCTGAGGGGAATTATGGGGATGTAGGATGTGAGCGAGTGGTTGCCCGAGCTCAGCCCGCGGAAGAGATCCTGGGTGTAGGGGCCGTAGTTGAGCACCAGCGAAGATGCGGTGCTCGAAGGCGTCCAGAGCCCGCCGGAAGCGAGCGGCATGGTGGCCGTTCCAAGCGCGAAGGGTGCGCCGTTCGACAGCGTAAGTGTCAGGGTGCCTGCCTTTTCATCCGCATCAAGCTCGGGAATCGAAAGCGAGAGCGCCAGCACGTCGCTGTGCTTGGTCATGCTGACCGGATTCTCGGGGTGGGCGATGTCGGCGGTGCCGGTCATGATGTCGGACCAGGCAATATGCGAAGCGTCGGCATCCACCGGCTGCGAGAAGCTCACCTGGTCGAGGCCGTAATAGCTGATCTTGTCGTCGCCGATCTTCAAGCCGAACGCGGCCCCCCTCGAGCCCGGCAGGGGCTCGGAAAAATAACCGGTCGCCTGTCCTCCGGAGAGGGAAGGGTACAAGCAAATCTGGGAGTCGGAACCGGCCCCGGTGTACTTGCCCTGGAAGGTGGCGGTACGTCCGCCTGCGGTAGTGGTGAAATTGTCCACCGAAACCACCTTTCCACCCTTTATCGAAAGCACGGAAACCGCGTCTCCGGCACTCCAGGAGCACTTGAGCGCCCCTGCTTCGGGGGTATATGAGGTCTTTGCCGAAAGGTCGGCGATGCTGATGCTGAGCGATGCGTTTTCGCCTTCCTGAACGGTTGCGGGGTTTTCCTTGACCGTGCAGGCTGCGGCGAGAATCAGGGCGAGGAAAAGAACTCTTTTCATCTTACTTCTTCTTTGTAAAATAAGGTATCCTTTCGATGGGAACTTCTATGGTGTGGGTGCGTCCGCCCTTGTAGCGGCGTCCCGTTTCGTCGATCCAAGTGCCCTTGGGCAGACGGACCTCGCGGCTGGTGCCGGGGCCCACCATCGGGGCTACCAGATACTTGTCGCCAAGCATGAACTGGTCCAGGCAGTCGGCAAGGCCCTGGCCGGGGAAGCTGTACTCCATTGCGCGGACGATTGGCTCCCCGCTCTGCGCGCACCCCCGCGCCTGCTCGAGTATATAAGGAGAGATCTCCACGTGCAGTGCCGCGGCCTTGCGGCAGATGTCCAGATGTTTGTCGTCCAGAACTCTCCAGGGGGCAACCGAGAACTGCATCATTGGCATCAGCGCGTGAATCTGGCAGGAGCGCACCACCAGTTCCTGGTTGATGTTGCCGCGGTCCACTCCGAGGAACTTGCTCCACTGGCCTCCGCCGATCATGTCGGGGCATATGAACTGATGCCCCTCCAGGCCGCCTTCGAGGATGGAAGGAATGAGCGACCAGACTCCCTGCCAGGAGTAGTCCTTGTCCTGCAGGCGCTGCACTACCGGCTCGCCGGCGTGCCTCCAGCAGGCGCGGAATTCGTGATAGGGGAAATCCCTGTACAGGTCGGCCCAGAGGCCGGTGTGGAGGGTGCCGTAGGACTTGCCGTCGAACACCTTCACCTTCGCCGGATCGTAGCTGCTGCCGTCGCCGGCATCGAGTTTGAATCCGTCCACTCCGTACTCCTTCTCCATATTATGCAGAGTCTGCACAAACCACGCGCGGGCATCGGGGTTGCTCATATCCACAAGGTGGCTGTAGCCGTTCCACCACTTGATTACTGCAGGCTCGTCGCCCGCGGCGTTCATTACCAGGTAACCCTTCTTCTTGAGGGCGCGGCCCTCCATGGAATCGGGGGAGACGAAAGGGCATACCCAGAGCTGTATGTAGTAACTGAAAAGTGTACCAGTTTCTCGTTTAAAAGTGTACCACCGAGATATGTTGCGAAGGTAACAAAAGTCTGTGATTTTATAATAAGTTGTTAAGCATTTTTTGAGTTTCCTTGACGCGGTAAGACGCGC
>JAFZWD010000020.1 GCA_017617495.1 Bacteroidales bacterium | reverse complement strand
GACCATTCAGGTTTTATGCTGAATCTTGAAGACGTCCTCAACAAATCTGTAGATTATATAACAAATGGTTCACTGTTGCCATTTGCCGAAAAAACAGCAAATAAAGATAAATACTTGATATATGAGAGAATCGCTTAAAGAGCAGGTTACTGCTTATATAAAGGAGTTTGGCGAGCTCGACGGAGAGAATTAATCCAAAAAGATTATCTTTGTGATAATATGGATGTAAATCTTTATAAGTGGTCCGGAGCGGGGAACCTGTTCGTTATTGTGGACGGGCGGGGCGCCGATGTGTCGGGGCTGAGGCTCCCTCAGACAATATCCATCATCTGCGACCACTACGGAACCGACGGACTGATGATTCTGAACTCGCCTTTGCAGGCCGGGACCGACTTCGATATGGAGTTTTACAATCCGGACGGCAGCGGCGGAATGATGTGCGGTAATGGCGGCAGATGCATCGCGGCGTTCGCCGATTATCTTGGCATCAAGCCTGCGAGCGGCAAGTATCTCTTTACCGCGCCCGACGGGCTTCACGATGCGGAGATTCTTTCGCATAAAGACAATAACTGGAATGTCCGCCTGAAGATGTCCGACGCTGAGGCCCCGCAGGAGGTGCTTGACGGATGGTTCATCAATACCGGCACCCGCCATTTCGTTAAGTTTGTCGACGATACCGAGGATATAGATGTCGAAAACGAGGGCCGGGCAATCCGGATGAACTGGGTGTTCAGGCCCGAGGGTGTCAACGTGAATTTCGTGCAGGTGCTGCCGGACGGCAGCCTCAAGGTGCGCACTTTCGAAAAGGGTGTCGAGGGCGAAACTGCAGCCTGCGGAACCGGCCTTACCGCCTCTGCCCTGGTAGCCTTCCATACAGGCAAGGTTGCAGCCTCATCTATCCTTCTCCACGCAAGGCAGAAGGACCTCAAGGTGGAGTTTGTCCCCGGAGACATCTTCTCGGAAGTACACCTCACCGGGCCCGCAGAACTCTTGAAATAACAGGAATATGTACAAATACAAGCAGGTAGCAGAGGGACAGTTCGTACTCTCCATCGACAACCATCAGGAAATAGTCGAAGCTCTTGGCGCATTTTGCGCCGAAAAGAACATCCTTGCCGGCGAAGTCCGCGGAATCGGGGCAATTTCCGAGGCGGTCTTCCGTTTCCTGAACCCCGCCACGAAGAAATATGTGGACCGCGCCTTTGACGAGCAGATGGAAATCACCGCCTTGGTCGGCAACATCTCCGAAAAGGACGGCAAACCCTACCTGCATATTCATCTGACTTGCAGCAGGCACGACTACAGCTGCGTGGGAGGCCACCTTCTGAGCGCCAGAATCAACGGCGCCTGCGAGCTTGTCGTAGACAGATGGGACGCTCCCGTCGGCCGTCAGTTCGACGACGAAACGGGACTCAATCTTTACAAATTCTAGCTAGCGAAGCATATCCTCGAGGTGGACGCTGCCTTCGGTTTTGGAGTCGCGGTATTTGACGATGACCGGGCAGTAGAGATGCACGCCGCTGGCGGCGCCGGGGCCCTTGGAGACGGGCTTGCTGCCGGAAACCACCACAGCGTTGCGGGGAACCACGATGCGGCCGTCGGCATTGCGGCGAATGAATTCGCCCGTGGTGGCGTCAAAAATTGCTGTGCTGGAGGTGATGATGACGCCGCTGGCGATGACCGCCCCTTCCTGCACGATTGTGCCCTCGTAGATACCGCAGTTGCCGCCGATGAACGCGCCGTCCTCGATGATGGTAGGAAGCGCCACGACCGGCTCCAGCACTCCTCCGATCTGGGTTGAGGCGGATATATGGATGTTCTTGCCGACCTGGGCGCACGAGCCGATGGTGACGTGCGAATCCACCATGGTGCCGCTGTCTACATAGGCGCCGGCATTGACATAAGCCGGCGGCATCACTACCGAGCCGGGGGCGAGGTAGGCTCCGCGCCTGATGCTGCTTCCTCCGGGAACGATGCGCACACCGTCTTCGGCCCTGAACTTGCGCACAGGGAAGGTGTCCTTGTCGAAGTAGGGGAACTGCCCCTGCCCCATATCGGCGATGACTCCGAGCCTGAAGCCCGCGAGAATCACCTCCTTGATCCACATATTCACGCGCCACTCCCCGTCGACCTTCTCGGCCACGCGGATTTCGCCCCGCTCGAGGGCGTCCATCACTTCGTTGAAACGCTTGATATCTATTTCTGCCATAATGCTTTGATTGTTTTTGCCATGGCCTCCTCCGTAGCGGCGCTTGCCGGCACAAGAGGGAGGCGCAGGACATTCTGCATAAGCCCGAGCTGCGCCATTGCGGCCTTGCCGGGGATGGGGTTGCTCTCGATAAAGAGGTCTCGGTAGAGGTCGCGCAGTTGCGCGTCGAGGGTGTCGGCATAAGCGAAATCCCCAGCGAGAAGCGCGTTGGTGAGGGCAGCCATTTCGGCGGGAGCCACGTTCGACGCTACGCTGATGACGCCCTTTGCGCCGGCCTTCATAAGGTCGGCCGTTTCGTCGTCGTTGCCGCTGAGCACGCAGAAGCCCTCGGGGGCGCCCTCTATTATCTGCAGGATCTGCTCGCGCTTACTGCTCGCCTCCTTGATGCCGATTATGTTGGGCACGTCCTTGGCGAGGCGCAGGGTGGTTTCTGCGGAGATGTTCGCCCCTGTGCGGCCGGGCACGTTGTAGATGAGTACGGGCTTTTTTGTTGCCGCCGCTACCGTCTTGAAATACTGGTAGATACCCTCCTGCGGAGGCTTGTTGTAATAGGGGACCACGATGAGGAAGACATCCGGCCCGGAAGGCTCCAGAGCCGTCATTGCGGCGAGGGTGTCGGGCACCGAATTGGTTCCGCCGCCGACCACTACCGGCCTGCCGGCGGAATGCGCCTTGGCGATTTTCAGAATCTCGATGCGCTCCTCCGTGCTGAGGGTGGGAGTTTCGCCCGTTGTGCCGAGAGGCACGAGAAAATGTACCCCGGCTTCGACCTGCCTGTCTACATTGGCGGCAAAGGTTTCGTAATCCACGCTGCCGTCCGCCTTGAACGGGGTGAAAAGAGCAGTTCCGACGCCTTTAAGTATCATATTATCAAGTCTTTAAATTCGTGAACTCCGGTAAGTCCCTCGGTCAGCAGGGCGGCTGCTATGGCGCCTTCGGCAAGACCCTCGCGCCCGAATGCCTCGTGGGTGAAATCGAGTTTGTCCACGGCCGAGGAGAACTCCACGGTATGGATGCCCGGAACCTCGCCTTCGCGGATGGAAGTAATCTCCGCTTCGCCGCCGAGAGCTTTGTCGACAATGACCGAAAGGCTCTTTGCCGTGCCGGACGGAGCGTCCAGTTTGTGGATATGGTGGGTTTCGGTGATGTGTGCGGAATAACCATGCCCTGCAAGCACCGCCGAAGCCTTTTCGACGGCTGCAAACAGGGCGTTAACGCCGATAGAGAAATTGGACGCCCAGATCATCGGGGTGCCGTGCTTTTCGAACTCGGCAAACACCTTGTCCTTGATGTCGTACCAGCCCGTGGTGCCCACCACCACGGCCTTGAAGTTGGCGGCCAGGAAGGGGTAGTTGGCCCGGAAAGCGTCGGGGAAGGTGAAGTCGATGCAGACGCACTCCTTCGCAAGCGCAGGGGGCGTGCTGCAGATATCCTCGCTGCACGCGGCAATCTCGATTCCGCGGGCCTTCAGCCCAGCTTCCACCATATGGCCCATGCGGCCGTATCCGCTGATAATAATTTTCATAGTCCACAAAGATAATCAATTTGCCGTCAATTGCGGAATTTTGATTAAATTTGCCTTGCTATGCAAGTACTAAAGTTCGGCGGCACTTCGGTGGCCGATGCAACAAATATTTCGAGGGTGTTGGACATAGTGTCCAAGGCGGCAACGCGCGACCGGGTAATCCTGGTCTGCTCAGCAATTGCCGGATGCACCGATGCCCTGCTGGAAATCGCCCGCAGCGAAGGGGCTGTGCGCGATACGCTCCTGGCCTCCCTTCGCACTAAGCACGAACACATAGCGTCAAGGCTCTTCACCGGCGCCGAGAGGGCGGAAGTCCTCGCGGAACTCGACGGCCTTTTCGGGGAACTTGCAAAGGCTCCGGCCGACGAAACCGTCACCTTCGGCGAGCTGCTTTCCACCAGGATAATCGCCCGCAAACTTGCCTGCGACGGCATCGCAACCAAATGGCTGGACTCCAGAATTCTGGTAATCAAGGGTCATCAGGAGCTCACCTACAACAACATCTCCACAGCCGTGGCGCTCGAGCCCGGGGTTCAGGTGTTCGTGGCTCCCGGCTTCATCGCCAGCGAGTACGACGGCCGCCACACCACGCTCGGCCGCGGAGGCTCCGATCTGAGCGCAGCGCTTTACGCCGCCGCCACCAAGGCCTCCCGTCTGGAAATCTGGACGGACGTCCCCGGCATAATGACCGCCAACCCCAAGCAGGTTCCGGCGGCAAAAACCATCCCCGAAATGAGCTGGCAGGCCGCTTCCGATATGGCCAGCCACGGGGCGAAGGTGCTGTATGCACCCACCGTGGCACCCGCCATGGAAGCGGGCATCGCCATACACATCCGCAATACCTTTGAGCCGGAAGGCCCCGGAACGGTGGTTACGACCATGACCGAAGGCAAAGCCCCCGAATGGGTGGGCGTCACCGGCATGGACGACACGCTCAAGGGCGAATCGCTGCTGTGCCTCGTTGGCGACGGCCCGGTAAACGGCGAGGCCGCCTGCAAGCGCGTCGAGGGGTGCCTGCGCAAATCCGGCATCCGCACGCTCAGCATTTCGTCGGACGGCACCAATATCTATGCGACGGTTCGTCTGGCAGTGGTCGGTCAGGCCCTGGAAGCCATCCACCGCGAGTTCTTCGAAGTGGCGCCCCTGACCAGGCTCAACCTCTACATCGCCGGTCACGGCGCGGTGGGCAAGGCCCTGGAGGAGATGATAGAAGCCTCCCGCGACACCATCGCCGAGCGCACGGGCAAGGACCTCTGCATCGAAGCCATCAGCACCGACCGCGGCTTTGCGGAAAAGGTGCGGGAGCAGGCTCCGCGCGGAAGCATCTTTGTGGATGTAACCGACAGTCCCGACATCTGGCGCAGCTACGAAGGCCTTCTGCGCGAAGGCGTCAACATAGTGAGCTCCAACCGACGCTCGTTCGCGGTTCCGTTCGTGGATTACGCCGCCATGCACGCGGCGGCGCAGGAGAACGGGGTGTTCCTCCGCTACGAGACCACCGTCGGCTCGGCCCTCCCGATACTCGAAAGCATCGCCGCAGGCACCAACTCCAGCGACGAAATCACCTCCCTCGAAGCGGTGGTCAGCTGCACGCTCAACCGCATCCTCTCGGCCTACACGCTTACCCCGGACACCTTTGCCGGCATAGTGCGGAAGGCCCAGGAAGAAGGGCTCACGGAGCCCGACCCGCGTGTGGACCTGAGCGGCCGCGAGGCCCTCAGAAAGTTGCTGATTCTTGCCCGTGAGGCCGGGGTGCCCCTGGAAGAGGAAGATGTGGAGCTGGACTCCCTCATCGGACCGGAGTACTTCGATATCCCCCTGGACGAGTTCTACCGCAAACTGGAGGCGGCGGAGCCCGAATTCCGCGCGAGGGAAGATGCGGCCGACGCAAAGCGCTGCCGCCAGAGGTTCGTCGCCTCGCTGGTAAAGGACGCTTCGGCTCCTCTCGGCTACAAGGCCTCCATCCGGGTGGAATGCGTGGATGCAAACCATCCCGCCTACCGCCTCAAGGGCACCGAGAACGCCATCATTATCCGCAGTACCATGCATCCTTACCCGCTGCTCATCCAGGGCCCCGGCGAAGGTGCAAGACTTGCGGCCTCCAGTGTTTTAAACGATATTCTGCGATGAAAGTTGCTGTTGTAGGAGCCACCGGACTGGTGGGAACAAGAATGCTCCAGGTGCTGGAGGAAAGGCATTTCCCGGTGACGGAACTGCTGCCCGTGGCTTCCGAAAAGTCCATAGGGCGCAAGGTTGTTTTTGCTGGGAGGGAGTGGAGCGTGGTGAGTGCGGAAGCCGCCATAGCGGCGAAGCCGGCGCTTGCACTATTCAGCGCCGGCGGGAGCGTTTCCGGCGAGCTGGCACCCAGGTTCGCGGCGGTAGGCTGCCGCGTAGTGGACAATTCCTCCTTCTGGCGGATGGACCCCGACAAAAAGCTGGTGGTACCCGAAATCAACGGCGACGTACTCGGCCCCGACGACTGGATTATCGCCAACCCCAACTGCTCCACCATCCAGATGGTGCTGCCCCTCGCGCCCGTTCACAAGGCGCTCAGGATCAAGCGGATAGTGGTTTCGACCTACCAGAGCGTCACCGGTACGGGCTACAAGGCCATCGCCCAGATGAATACCGAACGCCACCTGGCGGAGCAGGACGTCATTGCCGGCGGCGACCGGCAATCTCACTGGGGTGAGTACCCGGCCGTATACCCCTATCCCATCGACCAGAACATCCTCCCCCACATCGACAGTTTCCTTGACAACGGTTACACCAAAGAGGAGATGAAGATGGTCAACGAAACAAAGAAGATCCTGCGCGACGACAGTATCGCAGTCACCGCCACCACGGTGCGCGTACCTGTGCAGGGAGGCCATTCCGAGAGTATCAACGTAGAGGTGGAGAAGCCCTTCGAGCTGGATGAAATCCGTGCCCTTATGGCTTCGGAACCGGGCGTGGTGGTACAGGACAACCCCGCTGCCAACGAGTACCCGATGCCGCTTTACGCCTGGGGTAAGGACGAGGTGTTCGTGGGCCGAATCCGCCGCGATTTTACCGTAGCCAACGGCTTCAACTTCTGGTGCGTAAGCGACAATATCCGCAAAGGAGCCGCCACCAACGCAGTCCAGATTGCGCAAAAATTGCGCAATCTGAACCTGTTAGATTGAGGGGCGCTCCCCTCAAACTCCCCTAGTCGCTTCGCTCCGATTATTATGGCAAAGTTTGTAAGTATAAAGTAAGAATATGATACTGGAACTGCTGGGCTTTTTACGCCTGTCATTCATCGATATAGTCGACATCGTCGTAGTGGCTTTCGCCCTTTACGTGGTCTTCCGCTGGCTGCGGGGGAGCAGTGCGGTGTACATCTTCGTCGCCATCCTTATGCTGGTGCTCGTGAGGGTGCTGGCCGTGGCGCTGAATATGAAGCTGCTATCCACCCTCATGGACACAGTGATCGACGTGGGAGCGATAGCCCTTATCGTCATCTTCCAGCCGGAAATCCGCCAGTTCCTCGGACGAATCGGGCGGAGCACCTGGCTGTCGCGCAGCGAACAGAACTTCCTCGGCCGCCTTTTCGGGGTGGAAACCTCCGAGCTCGCCAAGGATGACCTCCGCGAAATCTGCGCCGCCTGCAAGCAGATGGCCGACTCCAAGACCGGCGCCCTGATGGTTATCCTGCACACCAACGACCTGCAGGACATCATCGACAACGGCGACCGCATCGACGCGGACATCCGCGAGCGCCTCATTGAGAACATCTTCTATAAGAATTCCCCTCTCCACGACGGAGCGATGATCATCGGCGGCGGGCGTATAATCGCCGCCAGGTGCACCCTCCCCATCACGGTCAAGGGGAACATCCCCGCCCGCTACGGCATGCGCCACAAATCGGCGGTAGCCATCAGCGAGCAGAGCGACGCCGACGTAATAGTGGTGAGCGAGCAGCGCGGGGAAATATCCTTCGTTCGGGACGGCGTCATTCGCCCCATCGCGAACATCGCCGAACTCGCCGCCTGCCTTGCGCCCCAGAAATCAGGGAAAGAGGAATAGGTAATGGACTTTAAGCGCGTAGAGGAAAAACTTGGATTCGACCGTGTCCGGCGGGCGATAGCGGACCGTTGCAACACGGATTACGCCGCCGCCAGGGTGCAGGAAGAGAGTTTTAGCACCGACCCCAAGATTATCCGCCTGCGCCTTCAGCTCACCGACGAGATGCGCCTCGTGTGCATGTTCGAGGATAACTTCCCGCAGTCGGGCTACATCGATGCAAAACCTTTCCTGGAGACTCTCGAGGGCGAAGGAACCCGAATCGACGTGCTGTCGCTGGGTAAGCTCAAGACCGTGCTGGACACCGTGCGGCGCATCTGCGCATTCTTCGGCGGCGTCAAGGAAGGGGTATATCCCAAGCTCAAGAAA
Organism: Bacteroidales bacterium; assembly: GCA_017617495.1. GTDB lineage: Bacteria > Bacteroidota > Bacteroidia > Bacteroidales > UBA932 > Cryptobacteroides. The sequence continues at coordinate 6,664 of JAFZWD010000020.1, read as the reverse complement.
CTCGCCTCCGGCGTGATGGTTTTCCCGGAGGTGTCCCGCCGCATCGAGGGGATCCTGGACAAATACGGCGAGGTGCGCGACTCGGCTTCCGACGAGCTCTTCGCCATCCGGCGCGATATCCGTTCGAAGGAAGGCCTGATAGCCAAGAAGGCGGCGTCCGTGCTGGCCCAGGCGGTGGCGTCCGGGGCTTCCGATGCAGATGCCTCCGTGGTGGTGCGCGACGGCAAGTACCTGGTGCCCGTGGCGGCGGCCTACAAGCGTAAGGTGGCCGGCTTCGTTTACGGCGAATCCGCCACCGGCAAGACCTGCTTCATCGAGCCGGCCGAGGTGGTAGAGCTGGAGAACGAGCTGTCGCAGCTGCGCTTTGCCGAAACCCGCGAGATAGAGAAGATACTCTTCGAGTTCACCGAATTCCTGCGGCCCTACCTGCCGGAGATTATCCTGAGCGCCGAATTCCTCGGCGAGATAGATTTTCTGATGGCCAAGGCCCGCACCGCCCTCGAGTACAGGGCGGGCATGCCGATAATATCGGACGACGGATGCCTGCGTCTTCGCAAGGCCCGCCATCCGCTGCTGGAAGCGGCCCTCCACCGCGAAGGGCGCGAGATGGTGCCGCTCACCGTGATGCTCACCCCCGAAAAGCATATCCTGCTCATTTCCGGCCCTAACGCCGGAGGCAAGTCGGTCTGCCTCAAAACGGTCGGCCTGCTGCAGTACATGTTCCAGTGGGGTATGCTCATCCCCACGTCCGAGAGCAGCGAGCTGCCGGTCTTCGACCGCATCTGCGTGAGCATCGGTGACGACCAGAACCTCGAAAGCGACCTCAGTACCTACTCAGGCTTCCTTACTGATATGCGCAGCCTTCTTGGCGAAGCCGATTCCAACACCCTGGTGCTGATAGACGAATTCGGCTCGGGCACCGAACCCGCCGCCGGAGGCGCCATCGCCGAGGCTATCCTCGCAGAGATAGACACCCGCGGCTGCTACGGAGTGCTTACCACGCACTACACCAACCTCAAGCTCTACGCTTCCGGCGCCCAGACGGGCGTAATCAACGGAGCGATGAGCTTCGACGCCACCCGCATCGAGCCTCTCTTCCAGCTCGAAACCGGGCTCCCCGGCAATTCCTTCGCCTTCGAGCTCGCGCGCAAAATCGGCCTCCCCGAGGCCATCGTCAAGGATGCTGAAACCCGTGCCGGCGAGGAGTATGTGGGCATAGAACGCAACCTGCGCAAGATTGCCCGCCGCCGCAAGGCCCTGGACGAGAAACTCCAGAAGGTCAAGCACACCGACAAGGAACTCGAGGCGCTCACCGGGGAGTACCGCCAGCTGCTGGAGGAGGTCCGTTCGCAGAAAAAGGCCATTATCGAGCAGGCCAAGCGCGAGGCTGAGGATATCATCAAGGGAGCCGGCAGCCGGGTGGAACGCACCATCCGCGAAATCCGCGAAAGCCAGGCCGACAAGCAGCGCACCAAGGAGGCCAGGGCAGACCTGCAGGGCTTCCTCGGCGCAATCGCCCAGAAGAAGACGCGCGACGAATATATCGAGCATAAGATAGAGCGCCTGGAGAAGAAATCGGCCCGCTCAGGCAGGGCCAAACCCGCCGCTCCCGCGCCCGAAAAGAAGGCCGAGCCGCTGAAAGTAGGCGAGAAGGTGCGCGTGAAGGCCGGCGGAATGGTTGGCGAGGTGTCCCGGGTGAGCGCCCGCAGCGTCACGGTAATAATCGGCAGTGTCAGCAGCACAATGTCGCCCGACGCGGTGGAACGCATCTCCTCCAACGAGTACAACGAGGCGACAAAGCGCCTCTTCCAGGCTCCGCGCCAGCAGTTCGGCTCCAGCATTTCCGAGCGCAAGTTGCGCTTCAAACCGGAGATAGACCTGCGCGGCGAACGCCTTCAGGAGGCCCTCGAGGCCGTGATGCATTTTGTCGACGACGCCCAGATGCTCGGAATGGGCAGCGTGCGGATTATCCACGGCAAGGGAACCGGGGTGCTCCGCGAAGAAATACAGAAATACCTGCGCACCGTTCCCGGGGTGTCGGGCGTGGCGGACGAGGATATCCGTCACGGAGGCACGGGGGTTACGATTGTAACGTTTGAATGAACCACATACAACACTAAAACGATATGACAAACCATAATTACTGTGTTATTCTTGCCGGCGGTATCGGCTCGCGTTTCTGGCCCATCAGCCGCGAGAACTGCCCAAAGCAGTTTTTGGATCCGCTCGGCACCGGAAGAACCCTCCTCAAGTCCACCTGGGAGCGGATGAGGCGCACTTTTCCGGCTTCCAACATCCTGGTGGTGAGCCTTGCAAAGTACAAGCCCCTCGTCGAGGAGCAGCTTCCCGAACTTCCGGCCGAAAACCTGGTGATGGAACCCTACGGACGCAGTACCGCTCCGTCCATTTCGCTGGCGGCCCGTGTGCTGCTGCAACGCGACCCCGAGGCCGTTATGCTCGTGAGCCCTTCCGACCACCATATAGGCGACAACCTTCTGTTCGACAAGGCGGTGCGTGAGGCGCTGGAGTATGTTTCGGCGCACGATGTACTGCTCACCATGGGCGTTGTGCCCACCAGGCCGGATGCCAACTTCGGTTACATCCAGGTGACTGGCGGCAAGGACGCCGGCGCGGACGGCTGCCCCGTCAAGGTGAAGACCTTTACCGAGAAGCCCGACCCCGAGCTTGCAAAAGTGTTCATCGAGAGCGGCGAGTTCCTCTGGAACAGCGGTATCTTCGTCTGGAAGGCCGCCGTCATCCGCAGCGAAATCCAGCGCCACGCCCCCGAAATTTCCAAGGTGTGGAAGGGTTGGGAGAGGGCCCTGGGCACTCCTTCCGAGAGCGGCTTCGTGCAGCGCGCCTATGCCGACAGCCCCCGCAATTCCATCGACTATGCCCTGATGGAGAAGTCCGACAACGTGTGGGTCCTCCCCGTCAAGTTCGAGTGGGACGACCTCGGTACATGGGATTCGCTCTACGGCTATTTTTCCCGCCACAACCCTTCCGGCAATGCCGAGATGGTGCTTGGCCCCAAGATTATCCGCGACGCCTCCGGCAATGTGCTTTTCTCCGAAGCCAAGAACAAACTTGTGGTGGTCCGCGGCCTCGAGGATTATATGGTAATCGATACCGGCGACGTGCTGGTGGTCTGCCCGCGCGACGGCAAGTCGATGCAGGATACTCTCTCCGAGGTGTCGATGCCGGAATTTGCAGATTATAAGTAGATGCGCACTGCCCGCCAGAACCTGGGTGCTGCCGGCGAGCAGCAGGCCTGCGATTTTCTTGTCGGACGCGGGATGCAGATTCTGGCGCGCAACTGGCGCGGCGGCCATACCGAGATAGATATAATCGCCCTGGATGCCAAGGGGGTGCATTTCGTTGAGGTTAAGACCCGGGTCGCCCCGGTGATGGCTTCGCCCGAGGAAAACGTCCGCGCCGGCAAGCAGCGCACGCTCGTCAAGGCCGCACAGGCCTTTCTGCACAGCCCCGACCGCAAGGCGATAAGCGACAGCGAGGTCTTTTTCGACGTGGTGAGCGTGGTGTTCGACGGCGACAAGGTAGAACTCGAGTTCTTCCCGCAGGCTTTTATCCCGATGTATTTTTAATTATCTTTGCAGCGCTTATGCAGGATTTGGAACTATTTCGCAGGATGCTTGCAGTGGATTCCACCTCGGGACACGAGGCGGAGTTTACCGCTTTGCTTAAAGACCTGCTGGAGGCCCCGGAACTGCGGACCTTCCCCGACGGCAACGGCGGCGAGAACCTGCTGTTCTGCTGGGGCGAGCCCCGTCTGGTCTTCTGCACGCATCAGGATACGGTTCCTCCCTACATCCCGCCCGCAGTGCCCGAGCGTGTCACGGTATATAACGGAGTCGAGCAGCGGATCGTAGTCCCCGGGTACGATGTAATCAAGGTTCCCGGCGACGACCCCGGCAACGTTATCTACGGACGCGGCACCTGCGACGCCAAGGGTCAGATTCTGGCGATGTACTATGCCTGCCGGCAGCTGCATGCAAACGGCAGGTCCGGCTTCGGACTCCTGCTGCTTACCGGCGAGGAAGTTGGCAGCGTCGGTGCAAAGGCTTTTTCCAAGACAGGTTTCGAGGCGGAATATCTGGTGATCGGCGAACCCACCGAGAATAAGATGGTGAGTGCCAGCAAGGGTACCAAGGCGTTCGAACTGACATTCAAGGGCGAGGCGTTCCATTCGGGCTATCCCCAGTTCGGCCGTAGCGCAGTTTCCGCCTTCGTCGACTTCGTAGAGTGGCTCCGGGGGGTGGATTTCCCCTCCGACCGCAAACTCGGCAGCACCACCTGGAACATCGGTAAACTTATCTCCGACAATCCCCAGAACATCCTCAGCCCCGAGCTTACCTGCCGTCTCTATTTCCGCACAACCTTCGCTTCAGATGCGTTCGTTTCGGATCTTATGGCCGACATCCCCTCCGTCATTGCCGGCTCCGACCGGCAATCCCTTGTCGTCAAGGCCCTCGGCGGCGACTCTCCGTCCGAGTACATGACCCTCGACGGCTTCCCCACCACTGCCGTCGCCTTCGGCAGCGACGCTCCCCACCTTACCGGCTTCAAGCACAAAATGATCATGGGCCCCGGCAGCATCCGCTACGCCCACCGCCCCGACGAGCAGATCGACCTCCACGACATCGACATCGCCCTCTACTCCTACATGTGCCTCGCCGACCGCGTTCTGCGCTAATCCGCAGCGTGGAGCAGGCGTCCACTCGCTCCCGACCTTGTGAGGGGGCTCGGCCCCCTAATTGACCCCTCGCGGCTCCCGAGCTATAAGTCCTTGGGCTAAACCCTCGGACCCGCTCTCCGCCGGGCGCCCTGATGGTCGCCATAAATCTCACGCACTTTCACTAGTGCCAGCGTCAGTCCCTGCGGGCCTAACCGTCGTCAGACATACTGCGGACCGCGAGACGGCCATTTTTACTGGCGCCCCACCGGGGACCTTTTCGCTCAAGGTCGCTCGCAGCCGCTGCATCCCCGCCGCGCGCCGTCACTGCCGACCGAATCGGCAATCTTTTGGGCGAGGTCTGCTGGATTGCCAGGGACCTCGCCCAGTGAAATGGCATTACAGATACTTCTGAGCCACATTGGGTGGGCGAGGTGTCGGCCTAAAAAACAAACCTCGCCCAAAACTGTCATCCTGAGCGAAGCGAAGGATCTTAGCGTCAAAATAATAAAGCCGGCGTGGCACTTAAGGTGTTGACTGATAATGTTTTATACAATTCTTCTACGCGAAATTGTGGTAGAAGAAATGAGTAATATATTGAAAGATAGGGTGTTAGCTGCCACGCCCGATGCGACAGGTGGCGGCCACCGCGAGGAGAGCCCCCCGGGGAGTGTTGCTCCCCGCAGCGGCGAGTCGTAGCCGCCGACTTTGACAATGGGAGGCGGCGTCACCTACGCATTGTGGCTATAGGTCGCCAGTTCTCCGCGTCGCCGCCTTCACTTTTGGGCGAGGTCTGCTAAAATGCCCTGGACCTCGCCCATGTGAATGGCCACCTAAGTATCTGTAGAGCACATCGGGTGGGCGAGGTGTCCACCCAAATAACAGACCTCGCCCAAAAACTGTCATCCTGAGTATGAAGATATTGGATAAATAAACAGGCTACTTGAAAAATCTGATGACAGACGATCTGGTCTCGTTAATCTTCACATCGTCCTTTTCAACTAAAGCACGGAACTCTCTTCTAATCGTCTCTTTCGAGTGAGATTTTCTCGATTTGAGTTCCTCTCGAAGCTTTGCTACTTCTTCTGCAAACAAGACTTCTTCATCATAGTATAACTGGATTTGCATCGCAAGATGACGAATAATCTGATTTCTTTTTTGTTTGAAATAATAGCAAAGAGTGTACACTACTCCAATGATTGTTATTAGTAGCGCCAATAATGAAGTTAGATCAATGCTGTGCATAATATGTATTCTAATTCATAAAGCCTTATTCTGTAACAGGGCGTATAGGCAAACAGATATAGCGATCTACCCACTCAATATCAGTAGGCCATCCAGGTATATTCACTCGCTTTGCGTCACCACAATCGTCGCCGCCAGATGATGTCCAAGAGTAGAAAATATTTACCGAATACCATTGATTATCCTCGTACCAATCGCAATATGGAAAGATAATGCTTTTGCCCGTAATTTTACTGGTAAACATTTCTCCTCCTTCAATATAACTCTTTTCTGTTATTCTATCATCAAGCAGCACCCTCCATTCTTGCTCTGTTGCCATGCGCCATTTTCCACCAAGCTTGACGCTGGCCGCATCGGCGGTTTTAGGTAGAATTGATGGATTCTCAGTATAGGTATACTTGTCGTATGTTGATTCATTAACTCCTTTGCTGGTAGTCTCTCCCCAGGCGTACTTGTCGCCAACTTCTTCGGGTTTCGTAGCACCCAGGTTGCATTCCGCCCAGAACACTTCATATTCGCTGCCATCGTCCCTTACTACTACGGTTCCCATAGCCACAGACCCGGTGGGGCTGTTTTCGGAAGATGCATTTGTTGTAAAAGAACGTTCCTCGCCATATTGTAAACAATCGAAATCACCACGACCTATCACAGTTCTGTATCTGTAATGTGTATTCGGAATGAGATCCCGTAACTCACAGTAAAAAGAATTGTTAGAATCCTTGTCGT
>JAFZWD010000019.1 GCA_017617495.1 Bacteroidales bacterium | reverse complement strand
GGCAACCCTGGAAGCAAGACGTCCCAGAGGGAGGTCAGTTGCGTCGATGCAAACCCACTGCTTGTTCACAGTCGCCTCGTTGAGCGAAACTGTTTTGTAACTGAGTGTGTCCATAAAACTTTAATAAAAATTAGGCCCCTACTTTAATAGGGGCCGCAAAGATAGATAATTTTAGTTATTTATCAAAATTTATATGAAGTTTGCCTGAATGAAGGCATTCACCGCCGTAGAAACGAAGAGCAGGAACACGATCGCGGCGACAATCACACCGATGACCTTGAGGCGCTTGAACCAAGTCTCGCCATCCCAGCCGACAGTCTGGAACATGCTCCAGAAGCCGTGCGTGAGGTGGAGGAACACTGCGGTGAACCAGATCAGGTAGATAACCAGGATCCACCACTTTCCGAAGGTGAAGTTCAGAAGCAGGTAAGGGTTGTTCTCGAAGGCGCCGATGCCGAACATCTCGGGCAGCTGCATCTTGGCCCAGAAGTGCGTGAGATGGAAGAAAATGACGCCAAGAATCACGATTCCGAGGATGAACATGTTGCGTGCGCTCCACGAATCGGCGGCGGCACGGCTGGACACCTCGTAACGCTTGATTCCGCCACGGGCGATGATGTTCTGGATGGTCAGCCAGCAGCCGTAGGCGATGTGCACGAAGAATCCCAGCGCAAGCACCGGAACCATTATGCTGATGAAGGGCGTGGACATGAAGTCGCACCCGAGCTTGAACAGCCCGTCTCCTGCGGAGAACAGCGTCTCGTCCGCAGCCACCGCGCCGTATTTACCTAAAAAACTGTCGATTACCGAAAAGAAATTGATGGTGCCGTGAAGCAGAAGGAAAATCACAAGGAAGGCACCGCTCACCGCCTGGATGAATTTTTTGCCGATTGATGAAGTAAAAATGAACATCTCTTTAACTGTTTGCTCCGCAAATATAGCGATAATTTGTATATTTGTGGACTGTTGAATGAAATTCAAACCACGATTTATGTATAAGAGAGTTCTGTTGAAACTTAGCGGCGAAAGTCTCGGCGGCCCTGCAGGAAAGGGCATCGACGAGGAAAGCCTCAGGAGATTTGCAAAGGAGATAGCAGCGGCCGTCAAGGCCGGGTACCAGATTGCCATCGTGAACGGAGGCGGAAACATCTTCCGCGGCATCCAGGGACTCGGCAAGGGCTACGACAGGGTAACCGGCGACCGTATGGGCATGCTCGCCACCGTCATCAACTCGCTGGCGCTGGCTTCTGCGCTTCGCAGCGAAGGCATTGCGGCGGAAGTGTTCACCGCCACGCCTATGGAGCCCATCGCAAAGGGCTACGTCCGCGAGTCCGCGGTGAAGGTCCTGTCCGAAGGCGGAGTCGCGCTCATCGCCGGAGGCACCGGCAACCCCTTCTTCAGCACCGATTCGGGAGCAGCCCTGCGCGCGCTTGAAACGGGTGCAGACGCCCTTCTGAAGGGCACCCGCGTGGATGGCGTTTATACCGCCGACCCCGAGAAGGACCCCGACGCACGCAAGTACGACGAACTCACTTTCCACGAGTGCCTCGTGAACCACCTCAAGGTGATGGACCAAACCGCCTTCGCGCTTTGCGAGCAGGGCCCCATTCCCCTGGTGGTCTTTGATGTCAACGAGCCCGGCGCGCTGCTGCGCGTACTGAAGGGCGAAAAAATAGGGACGTTAGTCCATATTTAGATGCCCGATCAGGTCGGGCATGACGTATTCTTAGAATTATAAGGAATAAGATATGTTAACAGACAGAGCGAAAGAAATCCTGAACGGCGCAGACGAGAAGATGCAGGAAGCCGTTCTCTACCTCGAAGAGGATCTTAAGAACTACCGCCTCGGCAAGGCCAATCCGTCGGTGTTCAACAGCGTGATAGTCAATTACTACGGAGCGCCCACCCCGCTTGCGCAGATGTCGTCCGTCACCGCCCCCGATGCCAAGACGCTGGCCATCCAGCCCTGGGACAAGAGCCTTATCCCGCAGATAGAAAAGGCCATCCTCGACGCCAACATCGGACTTACCCCTTCCAACAACGGCGAAGTTATCCGCTGCACGGTGCCCGCCCTTACCGAGGAGCGCCGCCGCGACCTTGTGAAGAAGGCCAAGGAAGCCGGCGAAAATGCCAAGATAGTCATCCGCAACGCCCGCCGCGACGCGATCGACCTGCTCAAGAAAGCCCAGAAGAACGAGGGCATGAGCGAGGACACCGAGAAGGAAGGCGAAGGCGAGGTGCAGAAGATTACCGACAAGAACGTGAAGTCGGTGGACGACATCGTGGCCGCCAAGGAAAAAGAAATCCTCACGGTTTAATTTGCTTATATACAAAGCCATACTCCGTCACCGCGCGAGGAAGTGGCAAAGTGCTCCGGGCGCGGATGTCCCTACGGTCTGCGTGGGGAATGTAACCGTGGGGGGTACTGGCAAGACCCCGCATACCGAAATGATACTGCGAATGCTGCCTGCAGGTGTGCAGGCGGCGGTGCTTTCGCGCGGATACAAGCGCAAGAGCAATGGTTTCCAGTATGTGGAACCGGACTCGGATGCCGCGTTCGCCGGCGACGAACCGCTGCAGATCAAGCGTAAGTTCCCGGAGGTCCTTGTCGCCGTCGACAAGGACCGCGTCGAGGGCTGCACACGGCTTGCAGCCGAGACTCCCGGTCAAGCCGGGAGTGACGGGCGTCATTGCCGACCATATGGGGCCCCCGCAAATTGCAAATTTGTGGGGTATCTTGATCGGCAATCTCCCGGCATTATAGTATTGGACGACGCCTTCCAGTACAATAAACTCCGCGCCTGCCTCAACATAGTGCTGGTGGACTACAACCGCCCCGTCTGGAAAGACTGTCTGCTGCCGTTCGGGAGGCTGCGCGACCTGCCGGAGCGCCTGGCCGACGCCGACATCGTCATCATCACAAAATGCCCTGCAGACCTGGGGCAGGAAGAGCGCGAGGCTATCAGCGCGAAAGCGCGTAAGTATCTTCCCGAAGGCTCGCAGAAGGAGCTCCCGGTGTTGTTTACGCGCATCGCCTACGACACCCCGAGGCCCGTGTATGCCGAGGGGAAGGCACGCCCGTTCGAAGGGAAGGAGTTTGTGCTGTTTACCGGTATCGCGGGCGACGGGCCGCTGGCAGAGCATCTGGCCGAAAGCGGACGGGTGGTGGAACATCTGCGCTTTGCCGATCATCACGCCTACGGCGCAGGGGATATCGCGCGCATTGCAGAGGCTGCCCGCAGGCATCCGGATGCTGTCGTGGCCACTACGGAGAAGGACGCCCAGCGCATCCGCGACTGCAGGGACCTGCCCGCCGGCCTGCGCGAACGCCTGGTGGAATTCCCCATCCGGGCAGAATTTCTCCTGGAGGAGGACCGCAAACTGTTCGAAACCAAACTGTTTAACCTTATAAAACTGTGAATATGCGCACTAAGAGTATCCTGGCGATTGCTGCAGCTCTGCTGTGCTTCACCGCCGTTTCCTGCAAGAAGGAAATCGACAGCAAGGGCACCAAATATATAAAGGTGACCGGCATCAGCCTCAACACCGACAGTATGGTGCTGATAAAAGACGACAGCGAGCAGCTTGTCGCGAAGGTTACTCCGAACAACGCATATAATAAAAAGGTTAATTGGAGCTCGACCAACAAGGCGGCGGCCACGGTGGACGAGAACGGCGTGGTGACCGGCAAGAGTACCGGCACCACATACATTAAAGCCGAGTCCGACTCGAATCCGGAGCATTACGCTACCTGCGAGGTGCAGGTGGTGCTGACGCCGGTTCCCATTACAGGGCTGTCGTTTGCAAAGGACGAATATCTGGTGAATGCCGGGTCGACCACCCTGCTGAGCCTGGTTTACACTCCCTCCGGCACTACGCAGCGCAAGGTCAGCTGGCATTCCAGCAACGAAAGTATCGCCACGGTGAACGAGTCGGGCGTGGTTACGGGCATCAAGAACGGCACCGTCACCGTTACCGCTACGAGCCAGGAGAACAAAACTATTTCGGCTTCTGTGACAGTGAAGGTCGTGGAACCGTTCACTTCCATCAGCATCGACTGGCCCAATAAGAACACCGAGGGATATCAGGCGAAGAACGGCGGTTATTACGAGCTCAGCCCGGGGCAGACCATTAAGGTTCGTGCGACTACCCTTCCGGCTACCGCCGGCGATAAACTCACCTTCCGCAGCAGCGCTCCCGACTGTGTACGGGTGAGCGAGGACGGAGTGATTGAGGCCGTCAAGTATTCTTCTTCACTCGTTAAGATTTATGTGGGATGCGAGACCAAAAATGCGGAAGAGCAGATAATCCAGATTCAGCCCTACAACGCCGTGACCGGCCTCCAGCTGACGATTTCCGCAACCAAGACAACTACTGCGGTGAAGGACGGGGCCACCAGACCTTCGGAATATATCGGTGTGGGAGCCACGCAGGTTTACTCCGTGAGCGCCCTGCCTAACACGGCAAGCCAGAAACTGAACCTGCAGAGCTGGTCAAGCACGCTCAACTGCAAATTCGAAAACAATACGCTCACCGTAACTGCCAAAACCGGCATTTCCACCAGTACGGCGTCCGACAAGGTGGGCGCAGTGGTGAGGTTCCTCGCCGGAGGAGTCGAGCATACGGTTAATTTCTACATCTCGGAGTACGACCCCTATCTGCCAAAACCGGGCGACGGCCTCTACTACGCAACTATCGCGGGAAGCAATCGCCTGCGCAACCAGGATTCCGGCTGGCGCGGAGCCGACATCTGGGAGAATTCCGTCTCGGCCAGCACCTACAATAACAGTGTTATCGCTATGATCGGGCACGTTGGCAGCGAGTGGTACCAGGAGGATACGGGCACCCACAACTTCCAGGGCGCGGCTATGTGGGACGGCGTCTATCAGGCTCCCGACGAGTTCCGGCACGGCATCGCCATCCCGGTAAATGCATCGTACATCTATGCATCGGGCGGCGGCACCAACCATACCGGAGGCATGCCGTTCAGCCTCAACGTTTCCGACATCGGCGCGCAGAGCGACCTGCTCAAGTACGCAAACGACAAGCACACCGCCTATTCCAACGGCGTGGAACTCCGGGCATGGAACGATGCCAGGGCCGGTAACAACTGGCGCTACCAGATAATGCCAAACTTCTACTGCGACTACCGCAGCACGCCCAGTTCCAGCGGTTCGGGATGGTACTACGGCCTTACCACCTCCACCGAGCTCAACGCCACCGCACCCAACACATTCCCCACCAGGCTGGCGTCCTACTGGCTCATGCCCACCAGGGCCGACCTGTTCTCGATTTTCTGCGGAAGGATGCCCGGCTACAATGAGTTTGAACAGGAAATCAGTTCAACTCTGCACTTCCTCGTGATTGTGACTGCCCCGGCCCTTAAAACCGAAACGCAGAACAGGCTCGCCACCTTCAAGAAGGCGGCAAAAAAATTCAGCGGCGAAACCCTGGATTATTCCCACTGGCTCTGGTGCGCACAACAGTACGACACCAATAACGGCCTTGCCTTCATCGCCCCCGACAGCGGCCAGGCCCAGATGAAGTTCGACGCCAAAACCAACTCCACGGGCTACTACGTTCTGCCGATACTGTACTACTAGGCCCAGCGCTCGGCAATTGAATCCAGAATGCTGTAGAGCTCCGCGACGTCCAGCGTGGTAACCATGCGGATGCGGGTCTCCTTGAACTCCGGCAGTCCCTTGAAATAGCAGCTCAGATGGCGGCGCATTTCGTATACGCCGCGGTGCTCGCCTTTCTCGGCGAGCGACAGGGTTAGATGCCTCTTGGCGAGAGCCACCTTCTCCGCCACGCTCAGCGGGGGCATCTGCTCGCCATGGGCAAGATAATGCTTGATTTCCTTGAAGATCCAGGGGTGCCCGAAACTTGCGCGGGCTATCATTATGCCATCCACCCCGTAGTCGGCGAAGGCCCTTTTTGCCGACGGTCCGTCGGTGATGTCGCCGTTGCCGATGATGGGGATGTGCATGCGCGGATTGCGCTTGACCTCGCCGATGAGAGTCCAGTCGGCGCTGCCTTTATACATCTGGCAGCGCGTGCGACCGTGGATGGTGAGAGCCTTGATGCCGGCGTCCTGCAGCCGTTCGGCGAGTTCAACGATGATTTTGGAAGATTCGTCCCAGCCGAGGCGGGTCTTGACAGTTACCGGCTTGTCCGGAACGGCCTCCACGATGGCCTTTGTGATGGCCACCATTTTGTCGGGCTCGCGCATCATTCCGCTGCCTGCGCCTCGCCCCGCAATCTTGCTCACCGGGCAGCCGAAATTTATGTCGATGACATCGGCCCCATGGCCTCCGACCAGCTCCTGCGCCTTGTCCGCCATACGCGCGGCATCCACCATCGCCTCGGGGATATGACCGTAAATCTGGATGCCCACAGGGGCTTCTTCGGGAAGAGTGCGCATCTTGTCGAGCGCCTTGGCCGCGTCGCGAACCAGCCCGTCGGACGGCACGAACTCGGTGTAGACCATGTCCGCCCCCTGCTCGCGGCAGAGAATACGGAACGAACGGTCCGTCACATCCTCCATCGGCGCCAGCAGCAGCGGCCTCTCGCCCAGATCCAGATTTCCGATTTTCATGGTGTCGCAAAGATAGTAAGTTTTTAGCGTTTTTCATAAGTTGTTGATTTATAGTCATTTCCTGAAAATCGATGCTCCATTTTGGAGCATCGATTTTGTATAAGTAGTTGATGGATAATAAGTTAACAAAAACGGAAAAATTACTATCTTTGTAGAAATGGACAATGTTTTTGCAGGCAGAATCGAAGCGCTTCGCACAATGATGCGGAGCCACGGCTGGGACGCTGTGGTGCTCACCGGCGGCGACCCTCACGGCAGCGAATATCCAGCCGGGCGCTGGAAGCAGGTGGAATGGCTCACGGGTTTTACCGGCGAGGCCGGCGACGTGGTCGTCACCCTCGACCACGCGGGACTCTGGACCGATACCCGTTACTTTATCCAGGCCGTTCAGCAACTGGACGGCACCGGAGTGGAGCTTCACAAGATGCGAGTTCCCGAGCAGGTTCCCATTCCCGAATGGATTGCCGGCAAATTCGACGGTTCGGCCGAAGTCTACATTGCCGTGGACGGTCTCTGCATAGGCGCCGCCACCGTGGCGGAAATCAAGGGCGGGCTCAATGCGCTCGGCACGGCCTGCCATACCGTAAGTATGCCCAACCTGCTGGACGCGCTCTGGACGGACCGCCCCCAGGTACCCCAGACTCCTATCTTTGAAGTGTCCCCCGGCGAAAGCCGCATCAGCAAGCTCGGCCGGCTGCGTGACCATCTGGCCGAAAAGGGCTGCGACTACATTCTGCTGGGCTCGCTGGACGAGGTTGCCTGGACACTCAATGTGCGTGCTTCCGACATAGAATACAACCCGCTCGTCATATCCTGGCTGCTGGTCGGCGCCGAAACTGCCGACTGGTTCGTGCTCAAGGAGCCCGTCGAGGATCCCCAGACCGAGGCCGCTTTTGCAGCGCTTCGCGAGGATGGCATTAACCTTCGTTATTACGAGGAGATTGAAATCGCCTTGAGCGAGCTCGACGGCAGTCTGCTGGCAGATTCCGGCGTGCTGAATTATCATCTCTGCTCGCTGGCAGGCCCCGGCCGCCTGGTGGACAGCCCCTCACCCGTCGCTCTCTGGAAGGCGGTAAAGAATCCCGTCGAAATCGAGGGGGCCCGCCGCGCGCATCTGCTTGACGGCGTTGCAATGGAAAAGTATCTCTGGTGGCTGGAGAAATCGCTGGACAATGACCGCACGGTGAACGAATGGGATGCAGCAGTGCAGCTTGGTCGCTACCGCGAGGAGGCCTCCGAGTACCTTGGCGACAGTTTCGAGACCATCTCGGCCTATGGCCCCGGCGCGGCACTCCCGCATTATATCACCCCCCGCTCGAACGCTCCGGTGCTGGAACCGCACGGGCTCTATCTCTGCGACAGCGGAGGGCAGTATAACACCCCCGGCACTACTGACATCACCCGCACAATACCCCTTGGCCCTTGCAGCGAGCTCGAGGCTGAGGACTACACCCTGGTGCTCAAGGGCCACATCGCCCTGGCGAGGGCAGTCTTCCCCGAAGGCACTCCCGGTTGCCGGATCGACGCGCTTGCCCGCGAACCGCTCTGGGAACATCAGCGCAATTTCGGGCACGGCACGGGCCACGGAGTGGGGAGTTTCCTGGGCGTGCACGAAGGGCCGCAGGACATCCGCCAGAACCTCAACCCCCAGCCGCTGATGGCCGGAATGATCGTGTCGGACGAGCCGGGGATCTACCGTGAGGGCCAGCACGGCGTTCGCCACGAGAATCTGCTGCTGTGCGTGCCTGCCGGCGAGAACGAGTTCGGCCGTTGGCTTCGCTTCGAGCCTCTCACCCTCTGCCACTACGACACCTCCATCCTTCACACGGAACTGCTCACGCCCGACGAGCTCGCCTGGCTGAACAGTTATAACGAATCTGTGTATCAGCAGCTGAAGGATCTTCTGCCGCCTGAGGTCGCCGCCTGGCTGCGCCAGAAAACGCTGGCGGCTTAATTGCGGAATTTGTATTCCAGGGCACCGATTACGCGAACCAGATCCTTGGAGGGACCTTCGAGGGAGAAGCCTCCGAAGTCCTTTGTCATGGTGATGCGGTCCTCGAACATGCGGGTGAGGCGCAGGAGGGGCGAGCGTTTGCGGAAGGTCAGGCGCTCCTCGCCGGGGACATCGGCCTTCTCGCTTTCGAGCACATATCCGCGGTCGTGCATCACGTCCACTATGCCCTGCCTGAGCGCGGGGTAATCTCCCGGAACAGTCGCGCTGCGGCGCGTGAAGCCGAGCATCGGATAAACCGCGGCGAAAACCGCCACGATGCCGGCGACCTGCCAGAGCGAACGGGCCCCGTTCTTGAAGATTTCGTCGACGGTGTTGCCGACAAGGTGGAAAGCCATCAGCACGGCGATGAACAGCGCCAGAATGACGGTGAGATATACGAAATATTTTATGACTCTTACTATGTATTTCATGGCTCAGAATGATTTTCGAGGTCAAATATACACAAAATTATTTCTATATTTGGAGAAATAACTGATACTATGGCAAAAGAAGATCCCCTCGAGAGAATAGCCCGCGAAGAAGCGGAGCGTAAAGAAAACGGCGGCCTCAGGAGCACCGTATGGATACTGGTGGTCATCGCGCTGGCGCTGGCGGCGCTGCTCGGATATGTGTGGCTGCAGAAGAGCGAGCTGGTAGGCGAGCTGGAGACCGAAAAGCAGGAGCTCACCCAGCAGATCGAGGCCCTGCAGAAGGACTACTCCTCCCTGTCCAGCGAATACGACAGCATCAACGCGCAGCTGGATTCTTCCCGCGAGGAAGTGTCGCAGCTGGTGGAACGCATCAAGCGCACCCAGGCCGTGGACCGCGCAAAAATCCGCCAGTACGAGAAGGAACTCGGTACCCTGCGCAGCATCATGCGCAACTACATCGTGCAGATAGACTCCCTCAACACCCTCAACCATAAGCTTGCCGCCGAACGCGACGAGGCACGCCGCTCCGCCGAGGAGCAGGGCCGCAAGAACGTCGAGCTCAGCGAGAAGGTCGAGAATCTGTCCAGCCGCATCGCTGTAGGCTCTGTCATCAAGGCCCGCGGCCTCAGCCTCACCGCATTCAACGGCTCCGACAAGAAGACCGACCGCAGCAGCCGCGTCGTGAGGATGGTCGTCGGTATGACGCTGCTCGAAAACGACCTTGCCGAGAAGGGCCCCGTGCGCGTCTTTGTGCGCGTGAAGGATCCCGAGGGGATGCTCCTGCTGGACGGCACCAACGCCAGCTTCAGCTTCGGCGGCGAGGCGCTTCCCGCCACGGCATCGCGCGAAATCGACTATCAGGGCCAGGATGTGGAGATCAGCGTCTTCGTGAACAACACCGGAGCGTTCTCCAAGGGCATCTACACGGTCGAGGCCTACACCGCCCAGGGTCTGCTTGGCAAGGCTGAAGCCCTGCTTCGCTGATGATTTACGTCCACGTCCCCTTCTGCGGGAGTTTCTGCACATACTGTAGTTTCTATTCCGAAGCCGTCGGCTGCGGACAGGATGCCGAGGCCGTCTTCGGGCGCTACGCCGATGAACTCTGCGCCGAAATCGAAAGCCGACGCGACGAGATAAAAGCCACTCTCGGACTCAATACTTTATATATAGGAGGGGGTACGCCCAGCCTTATGCCTTCCGATTTCCTGGAGCGCATTGTCAAGGCGCTCCCCTACGGGCCGTACGAAGAGTTTACCCTCGAAGTGAACCCGGACGATGTTGTCGGGAACGGCCAGGAATGGTTGCAGACTCTTAACCGTCTGGGGGTGACGCGCATCAGCATGGGGGTGCAGAGCCTGAACGACCGTATCCTGCGCTGGATGAACCGCAGGCACGATGCCGAGGAGGCAAGAAAGGCCTACGCAATGCTTCGCGAAGGGGTATTCGATGTGAGCGTGGATATAATTACCGGTGTCCCCGGCATGAGCGACGATGTGCTGCAAGAAACCCTGGAGGAGATTATATCCTGGCATCCCGACCATATTTCCGCCTACCAGCTCAGCATCGAGGAAGGCAGCTACCTTGCCGACCTGATTGCATCCGGGCAGGAACAGGAACTCCCCGAGGAACAGTGCCGGGCGCAATACGAGATGGTCTGCCGCATGCTTGCGGATGCCGGCTACGAGCACTACGAAATCTCCAACTGGGCGCTCCCCGGCAAGCGCAGCGTGCACAATTCGGCCTACTGGACCAGGCGGCCCTACGTGGGCCTGGGACCCGGGGCGCATTCGCTTTCGCTGAACCCCGATTACCGCAGCTGGAACAGCCAGGTGCAGAGCGGCTGGACGCGGGACGGCGAACTCCTGACCCCCGAAGAAATCCGCGAGGAGACCATTATGCTCGGCCTCCGTACCCGCGAGGGCGTCGACATCGACGGACGGCACCTCGCCATCCCCGAAGGCGACTGGTTCGTCGCCGACGATATTATTAGCGGCTTGATATAGTTAGCGCCCGGGGCGAGGGCGGTCAGAGCGGAAGGGCGCTAACAGCCTAGATGCTGCGCGGCAGCGTCGAGGGCTTCGTAGAAGTCGGGGCCGAAGCGGGAGGTGAGGGGACCGCGCAGGAACTGATAGACGCGGATACCCTCACGGCGGCCCTTCTCGAAGGCAGGGCCGCAGATATGCCAGCGGTGCAGATTGAGCGCGAGGCCCCCGCCGGTAAGGCGCGTCACGCGGATAGGATAGAGCGAACACGAAACGGGCTTGGTGCAGCCCGCCTTCTCGATGGCGCAGAGCAGCGAATCCCCCTCGTGGGCACAGTAGGCGCAGGCTTCAGAACCGGGCACCAGAGTGGTAACCAGGTCGCCTTCGCGGTCGATCTCGAAAAAGCCCTTTGCATCGATTGCGCGCCTGCCATCTTCGGACATCAGGCCGCAGTACTTGGGGTAATCGCGCTCCAAGCCCTCGAGCTCGGACTCGTCGAGCGGAGCCCCGCTGTCGCCCACAACGCAGCAGGCACCCTTGCACACGGGGTAGTCGCAGGCAAAATACTCGCACACCACATCCTCGCTCACGAGGATGCCGTCAATCTCGATTATGGTTCCGAATTCCCCGGGCACTATTTGACTACATATTCCACCCTGCTTCCGGAACAGAGCGCCTTGATTATTTCCATGACGTCCGCTGCCGTGACGAACGAAACGTGCTCCTTATAGTTGGACACGAAATCCTTACCCTCCGAATTGCGTACCAGCACCGACCTTATCATATTCGAGGGAATCTTGTTCTCGGTAACGATTTCGTCCGAGACCATCTGTTTATAGCCTGCAAGGTCGGTGGAACTGATGCTGCGCGACGACACCGCTGCAAGCGCATTGCGCACCGCGGCCAGGCCGGAATACGGGTCGGCGGGAGCCACTCCGTCAGGAAGCCCGTCGGAATTGCATGCCTTGCACCTTATGTACACCCCCATCCGGTTCTCCGGGAAGAGCTGCATCGAAGGCCTCACCTCGGCCTCCATTCCGATATCCGCCATATGGGCGATCACCTCCTTACGGATTGCCGCCACGGCCGCCCGGAACGCTATGTACGAATCCATGGTATAGGGTCTCAGGGCCGCCAGCGACACGTTTACCTCGCACAGCTCACTGTTGCCGCCGGGAGCGTCCACAAAACAAGTGGAAGTGCCGGAACCGGGCACATACTTGACCTTGGGCCTCACCGCGAAGGCGTCCGAAGTCATGAAGGCGCCAAGGTAGCGCGTCAGGATCTTCTGGAGCTCAAGTTCGTCGAACTGCCCTACTATCACCAGCACTCCGTCGTTAGCCTTGGAGAACTGCCTGGCCACATACTGCTCTACCCGCTGCGGCAGGTCGTCGCGCAGATAGGCCACGTTCTTGGTCTCGGGATAGAGATAGCCGGGGCACATAATGCTGTCCATCACCGCCTGCATCGCCTCGGGCGCAAACCTCCCGCACTCCTGGCGGAGCGCCTCGCCCGTGCGGTAGTAAGAAATCGCCGAAGGATTGACGCTGCGGTCGCGCATCAGCGAAACCAGCGCCTTGAACAGCAGGTGAATCTTCTCCACAGGGGCTCGCCCGGAAATGCGCATGTCGGTAAGGCTCACCGCAGGATCGAAAATCACCCCGTTGGCCTCCAGCATGTTGCGGAAATCCAGATAATTCATCCCGCCGATATTGTAGAGGCGGAGCATATCCTCCACGAACGCGCTTTCGCCGTAGGAGAGGTCCGGCACGTCGGCGCAACCGCCCTTGAGCATCAGCGCATAGTGGAATTCGCCCTTGCTGCCGGCCTTCTTGAAGATTACCTTCATGCCGTTGGAGAAGCTCCAGACGCTGCCGCCGGTGACGGGCTCCCTGGAGGTGGAAGTTATCTTGACCTTGTGTCCACGGGGGCGAAGGAGCGTGAGCGTATCGGCATAATGCACATGGTAGGAGACATCCTCCCGGGGCCTGGCCGCTGCCGCCCGCCATGCGCTGTCGAAGGCCTCAAGCACGCCGGAGACATCCCCCGAAGGGGTTTCCAGCCTGAGCGTAAGGGCCCTGCGCGGGTCCAGCACCGCCGAAGCGAAGCTGTTGAAGAGCGCAAGCTCGCGTTCGGGAGCGATCTTGCGGCCGATGAGGAAGTCGCCGACGGAGGAATAGCTTGCGAGGTTGGACCCGAGCAGATACGAGGAGATGCATCTGCGCACGTATTCCCTGTTGCTGACGTCGATGCGCCGCGCCTGCACTCCCGCCTCCGTCATGATACGGTCCTTGGCGTCCTTGAACTCGTCCGCCGCCGGCCCGTGGGTGTCGATGTCCGCCAGGATTTCCGCCAGCTTGCCGTTGGCCTCCAGCAGCTGCGATGCGTCCGTGACAATGCTCAGCAGGTGATGCTCGTCCGAGTCGGAAAGCGAACTGTCGAGATACTTGTAGCTGACGTCCGCGAGGGGGATGCCCGCCATCAGGAAGCCCCTCTGCACGCGCTTGCACAGCAGGTAGCCCATTTCCTGGGCGAAGATGTCCGTCACCAGCACCTGCGGGGTGTTCATCCTGGCCAGAGGGGTGCGCGGGGCGGAGTAATCCACCGTAAGGGTGGCTGCATTGCGGCATCCGTTGGCGGTCTGCACCAGCACAGGCTCCTCCGAAGGCTTCCACTCGTAGCCGTAGGGCTGACGCATCTTCCGCACGGCGGGGATGTTGAGCGAAAGCATGTGGAGGCGGTCCTTCATCACCGCGAGGTTGTACTCGCCGCTCACTATTATCGCCTGCTCGGAGTCGTAGGTCGAAGCGATGTCGAAGATGAGCAGGAGCGTGGAATCGAGGGCGTGCGCATCGAAGGTCGGCACGTTCTCGAAACTGTATATGGTGGCGCCGTCGCGGCACACCGCATAACCGTCGCGGGTATAGCCTATTCCCTTGGATGCCAGGAACTTATAGGGGGCCTTTCCGGGGAAGTGCGGGAGGCTCGCCAGGTTGCGTGCGGCCACCGACGGGGAGAGGGCGCCTTTCTGCACCAGAGCAAAATTGGCATACCCTTTGGAAGAAGAGTTGGTGACAAGGTAATATGATATGCCGTCCGGAAGCTTCCCGGCATTGATTTCGGGTGCCCTTTTCAGAGTCGGAAGCCCTTGCGCGAAGACCTGCAGAGCCACGAAGGACAGCAGAAAAACGAGGAAATATTTTATCGAATCGCGCTTCATAATACCTTGGGTTGCAAAATTACAATAAAAATTGCTATTTTTGCCACTCGTATTGTTTAAGTAAAAACTCTGAAAGATGAAAAAACTTATGCTGACAGTCTTTGCCGCAATCATCGCAGCCGCGATGGTTTCCGCACAGGACGTTAAGGTTCTTACCGAAACTTACAACAATGGGGCCACCGCCCTCTCGCTTGGCCAGAAATCCGAGGCAATCTCCTTCTTCCAGCAGGCCCTCGAGCTTGCAAAGGCGCTGCCCGACAATGCCCAGGCAAAAGACATCGAAGAGAAGTGCAACGAGCACATCCCCATAGTGCAGTTCTCGATTGCGAAGGACTTCGTTAACGCAGCCGATTACGACAACGCGGTTGCCGAACTCCAGAAGACCATCGAGACCGCAAAGGCCTTCAAGGACGAAACCACTGCCACCGAGGCCAAGGACCTGATCCCTCAGGTTCTTATGCAGAAGGGCAACGCTCTCCTTCAGGCCAAGGACTTCGGCAGCGCAGCCGAGGCCTACAAGGCAGTTGTGGCCGAAACTCCCGCCAACGGACTCGCATACCTGCGTCTCGGTTCGGCCCTCAACGCCGCCGGCGACAAGGAGGGTGCGGTAGACGCTTTCCTGAAGGCTGTCGAGAACGGACAGGAGAAGGCCGCCAACAAGCAGCTCAGCACCTTCTACCTTAAGGAAGCCGCCGCTGAACTCAAGGCCAAGAAGCCTGCCGACGCAGTTGCCAACGCCCTCAAGTCCAACGAGTATCTCGAGAACGCCAAGGCATACCAGATTGCAGGACAGGCCAGCCAGATCCAGGGCAAGAACGCCGACGCAATCCAGTACTTCGACAAGTACCTCGAGCTTGCTCCTACCGCCGGCAACGCCGGACAGATTGCCTTCACCGTAGGTGCAATCTACCAGAAGCAGGGCAACAACGCCAAGGCAAAGGAATACTACCAGAAGGCCGTGGGCGACCCGAAATTCGGTGTGCAGGCCCAGGAACTCCTGAAGAACCTCAAGTAAATGGGGTATCTCGAACTTCTGGCTCCCGCCAGGAACGCTGACATCGGCATCGCTGCAATTGACTGCGGTGCCGATGCCGTATATATCGCGGGGCCGGCGTTCGGGGCGCGCAAGGATGCGGGCAACAGCGTAGAGGATATCGCGAGGCTTTGCGACTACGCCCACCGCTTCGGAGCGCGCATTTTCGTTACCGTAAACATAATTCTGCGCGACGACGAACTGCCTGCGGTGCATGCCTTTATGCTGGATGCCCAGAAGGCTGGCGCCGACGCGTTCATCATCCGCGACATGCGCATCTGCGGCTGGGACGACATTACTGTGCCGCTCCACGCATCCACCCAGTGCGCCATCCGCGACGTGGAGTCCGCGCGCCGGTACGAGGCCGCCGGTTGCTCGCGCATAGTGCTCGAAAGGGAACTCAGCCTGGAACAGATAAAGCAGATTTGCAACGCCGTGAGCTGCGAGGTCGAATGCTTCGTGCACGGTGCGCTCTGCGTGGGATACAGCGGGGAGTGCCGTCTGTCGGAATACCTCAACGGGCGCAGCGCCGACCGCGGAGAGTGTGTGCAGGCGTGCCGTTCGCTGTACGACCTGGTAGACGGGAACGGCCGCACCCTGGTGCGCGGCAAAGCCCTTCTGTCGCTGCGCGATTTCGACCTGCACGACCGCCTGGAAGAACTGGCCTCGGCGGGTGTCTGTTCCTTTAAGATAGAAGGCCGCCTCAAGAACATTTCCTACGTCCGCAATATAACCAGGCTTTACAGCAAGGCGCTTGACGCGCTGGTGGGCGCGGCACCTGAACGCTGGTGCCGCGGGTCCTTCGGCCGCGTGAGCGGAGGGTTCAAGCCCGACGCCGACAAGACCTTCACCCGCGGCTACACTTCGCTGTTCTTCGACGGCAAGCGCGGTAAGTGGTCCTCGATGGACGCTCCCAAGTCGATGGGCGAATGCGTCGGCACTGTCGCAAGCGTCAGGCGCGGCGGCAAGACCATGACCGTGCGCGTGAAGGGCGGAGCGCAGTTCAATAACGGCGACGGTTTTGCTTTCGTGAGCGGCAACGCGATAGTAGGCTTCCGGGCCGATACCGCCAGCGGCAGCGAAATCTGCTGCAAGGATGTGCCGGAGCTTCGCGAGGGAATGACTCTCTACCGCAACGTGAACGCGGCTTTCGAACGGGAGCTCGAGCGCAACGCCTGCCGCCGCGAGATATCAGTCGAGCTGAACGTACGCATCTCCGGGGCGTTCACCATAGTGCTGGAGGCCACCACCGAGGACGGCAGGACGCTCTCCAGCAGCTACAAGGCCGATGTCGAGAAGGCCGAGAACCGCGAGCGCGCCGAGGCGATGCTCCGCGAGCAGCTCGGCAAGCGCGCCCTGCATTACAGCTTCCGCGTCGGCGACATCACCGCCGGCGCATCCCTGCCGCTGCTCAGCGCCTCCACCATCAACAGTATGAGACGTTTGTTGGCTGAGGACCTGGACCGGATGCCTTGCGGCATCGTGCCGATGCAGAGATGCCCGATCAGGTCGGGCATGACGGAGGCGGTGCCGACCGTTCCACCGTCATTGCCGGCAGCGACCGGCAATCTCTTGCGAAGCAAATATTGCATAAAATACGAACTTAACCTCTGCCCGAAGCATCAGGGCGCCAAGCCCACGGGCGAGCTGTTCCTGATTAACAACGGCCGCCGCCTTGCGCTGCAGTTCGACTGCAAGGCCTGCGAAATGAGCGTCCTGGCGGACTAATTAGCACAAGTCAGCTTTGCCAGGAATTCTCTTGGCGAATAAACCGGAATCTTCGATCTGATTTTAAAATTCTTATCGGAGGAAAGGATAACTTCGCAGCCAAGCCTTTCGGCACATGCTATCTGGGCCGCATCCTCGAAGTCTCCAATTGGGTTTTCTTCTGCAACCATTATATCCGACGGTGTTATACTCACGACATCGAAGTGTGCTTTGGTTATGTGAAAAGCTGCAATAAACTTATCAATACCGTAATTATGGCCTTTGCACATTATGTACGAGGCATCAATAATCGACTGCGTGGACAAACAGGGTGTTATCCCCAGGGAGTGCATCAAACCCATAATCCTCCGGCTGACCTCTGATCCTTCCCTGTCATCCTTCAAGATATCAAGATAGACATTGGTATCGCAATATATTTTTAGACTTCTTTTCATTGTCCTTTCCATTTTTCCTCTAAATAAGCTCCTTTTGCTGCTTTCCAATCAAAGTCTTCCGGTAACTGAACGCCCTCACCCTTCGGGAACAGGGCCCTGAGCTCGTCCAGCCATGCGAAATGCTCCTTCCCAATCGCTTCCAGTTCTTCCGGGCTGATATGCGGCCATTCCGGCTCCACAGCCTTTTCCAGAATGCTGACCACATATGCATTATAAGACATATGATTGGCTTTCGCCTGAATTTTCAGGCGCTCACGGAGATCTTCGCTCATCCTGATCATAACAGCAACTCTTTTTTCTTTCTGCTTTTTCATACTCGACAGCATTTTCAGCAAAGGTAGAAAAATGCTATCATATTTACAATAGTGCAAGCATTATTCCAGGGCAAAAGTGACCATTACGTCACCGAAGCGGCCGGAAACCTCCTTATCCTGGGTGAAATAGCCCGCGCTGAGCTGGCCGCGCCAGACGATGTCGTCGTTCTGACGATAGGGAATGGACATCTCGAAGCCGTAGGACTTGGATTTGATCTTGACCGTGGCAGAGCAGTTCCAGGTGGTGGATTTGCCGCCGTCATCCTCGGTAATGAGAAAGGCCAGCTTGTCCAGCTGCTCCGTAAAATCGGTCACAAGTATGGCCTGGAAGGGCACCGCCACTCCGAGATATTTGCGTTTTACCACCACTACCAGGTCGGTAATGGAAGGCGTATAATGCTGAAGGTCGCTTTCCACAGTGGCCTTGAAGCCCTTTACCGAGCCGCATTTTACCCAGAACTCCGACGCCCCTGCGAACCAGGAGTCGTAGTTGCGAAGCATCGTAAAGTTTTTCAGATAAAGGTTGCGCTGTTTCGAGAAGGCGCCGCGAGGCGATGCAACCGGGAGGGCGGACCTTGTGCCGGCCTCGTCGTCCATTACCAGTTCCAGAGGCGTCATCGAACTGTCGTCGTTGCTGTTCACTACCCACACCGGGCGGCTTTTCGCAAGGTTCTCGTCCACATAAACCGAGTCAACCACAATCAGCCCGTCGTCGCCACGGGCCAGCAGATAGCCGTAATTGGACTCCGCTCCATAGCCGGGGTCGAAGGTAATCACGGGGAAGGTTTCGCCGTCCCAGTCCTCGGAATACGGCCAGTAAATCTGCATCTGGGAAGAACACAGCGCATCTATGCACGCCTGCACGTCATCCGGCCCTCCCGCCTTGCTGCTCGCCGACTTGCGGGCCGACGGATTGTTGGCGAAATAATCCTCGATGAGATTACGCAGCGGATTGGAAAAACCCGAACGCACGGCAGCGCGCGTTGCGGCATCGTCACCCACGCCCGCACCAGGGTCGGAAAGCAGGTCGCGCATCATATACTCCTCGTCGTAACCGTTGCCGGACGAGGATGTGACTGCAGTGTGCACTTCGTCCAGATGGGTGCTTTCCATCGGCAGGGCGGACAGCATCACCGCCACGTCCTTAAGCGTGAAACCGGAAGGCTCCGCGGGCAGCTGTGCCCGCACGGGAGTTGAATCTTTGGTGCAGGACCCCAGCGAGACGGCCAGCGCGAGGCCTGCAATCGTCGCGAACGAATCGCGGAATAAACGAATCTTGTCCATATCGCATTTTTCTTGCAAAGTGAACAAGATTTATCCGTTTGTAAAAAAATGTAATCGTTTACATTCAAACCACCCCGACAGAGCACACCGTGGGGCCGTTTTTAATTTTTATTTTATACGGAAAACTATTCGTTTTCGAATGCCACGAAGCGGGATTTACCCGCAAAATCTTCTATCAGACGTGCGTTTTTGAAGCTTTTGAAGACCGCCAGCGTCTCGGGACCGAGGTCTTCGTTGATTTCGACAATGCCGAAGCCGCCCGGACTGAGGAGCCGGCGCGCCCAGAGCGCGATGGCCTTGTGAAAGGCCAGCGGGTCGCTCTCGGGAGCGAAGAGAGCGACCTCCGGCTCCCAGTCGAGTACGTTCGGCCGCATATACTGCTTCTCCGGCAAGGTAATGTACGGCGGATTTGCCGTCAGTATATCGCACTTCGGAAAAGGCGTATCGAAATCCAGTATGTCGCCCTTCATGAACGTCGGCCGCACAACGCCCTTCGGCAGCCTCCTGAACTGGCTCCGCGCCAGCGCCAGGGCGTCCTCGGAAATGTCCGCTCCCGTCACCACCGCCCCCGGCATCTCATACGCCAGGCTCCAGGCGATGCAGCCGGAGCCGGTGCAGAGGTCGAGAATAGTCGTGCCAGCCCCGCCCGCCCAATGCTTTACGACTTCATCAACGAGGAGTTCGGTTTCGAGGCGGGGGATGAGGGCGCGGGGATCGGTTTTGAAGATGCGGCCGCGGAATTCGGTGTAACCGAGGATGTACTGGATAGGTTCGCCGGCGGCAAGGCGCGCCAGGTCGTCCTGCAGGCCCGGCAACTCCTCCTCCGACACCACCGTCCCCGGCTCAACGACGTGCGTCCACGACATCACCCCCAGCCGCTCCTGACACAGCATCAGCACGAGGCTCCGCGCCTCGGCAGCGGGGTACAACGATTCCAAGGCCTTTACGCCCTGATGTATTAAATCTTTAAGCAGCACTAGCCGTTTTCGATGATATCAGAGAGGAAATCGGTCATATCGAGGCCGGCGGCCCGCACCATCTTGGGAACGAGCGAAGCGCTCGTCATACCGGGGATGGTATTGACCTCGAGGAAGTACAGCCCGTCCTCGGCGAGGATATAGTCCATCCGGACGACGCCGGAGCAATCCAGATTCTCGTAGATGTGGGCGGTGGTTTCCTGCACCAGCCTTACGACCTCGGGGGTGGCGTCGGCCGGGCAGACCTCGCGGCTGTGGCCGTTATACTTGGCGTCGTAGTCGAAATACTCGTTGTCGGAGATAATCTCGATGATGGGCAGCGTATGCACCACGCCGCCGGTACGGTAGGCGGCGCAGGTAAGCTCACGCCCGTGGATGCCCTGCTCCACGAGGACGGTAGGCCCCTCGGAGAAGGCGAACTTAACCGCAGTAGCCAGGCCGGAAGGATCCTTTACCATGGTAACGCCGAAGCTCGAACCGCCGATGGTAGGCTTCACGAAGACCGGGAACTGCAGCTTGGCGGCAATCTGCGCGGCGAAGGCGTCGATATCTGCCCCCTTGTGCACAAAGGCGTCGGGCGCACACTTGACAATACCCAGGTCGCGGATGTAGCTCTTGCAGGCATACTTGTCGAAGGCGATGGCCGAAACCGAAGAAGAGCAGGAGCTGAACGGGATGCCGAGCATCTCGAAGTAGCCCTGCAGCTGCCCGCTCTCGCCAGGGGCGCCGTGCTGCATTATATACACATAGTCGAAGCTGACCTTCTCGCCGAGCACGTTCACCGAAAAATCGGTCTTGTCCACCTCGGGACGGGCCCCCTCGGGAAGCGGCACGCGCATGGCGTCCTTCTTCTTGTAAGCCACGAGCTGCCAGCGTCCGAAACGGGCGAAAATCTCGTAAATGTCGTACTTGTAGCCGTCGATGCGGGAAGCGGTGAACTCACCGCTGCGGCATGCAACCTCCCACTCGGAAGAGTCGCTGCCGTAAACTACCGCGATTGTCTTGTATGCTGCCATTATTCGAAATAGTAATCTTCTGATCTGACTTCGCCCCCGTCGCCCTCGTCCATGTCGCCGCCGGAGCAGGCAAGATTGGGCGAGAAGCCCGAAGGGCCGATAAACGCCTCGCTGTCGGTAATGCCCAGGGTGCCGTCCTCGATACACTTCTTCATGAAGTCACCCCAGATGGGCAGGGCCATGTTGGCGCCGCTTCCGAGGGCGATGGAGTTGAAGTGAATCTGCCTGTCCTCGCCACCTACCCAGGCGCCGGCCGTGATAACCGGGGTGTAACCGATGAACCAGCCGTCGGAGTTGTCGTTGGTGGTTCCGGTCTTGCCGGCGATTTCGCCCTTGAACTTATACTTTGCGCGGAGATTGAAACCGGTTCCGTGGTTGATCACGCCCTGCATCAGGTTGACCATGAGGTAGGCCGTGCGCTCGCCGATGGCCTCGCGCTTCTTGTTGGTAAACTCGCCTATCACGTTGCCCTGGTTGTCCTCGATGCGGGTGACATAGATGGGCGACACATACACGCCAGCCGAAGGGAAGGTGTTGTAGGCGTTCACCATCTCGTAGAGGGCGATGTCGGCAGGGCCGACGCAGAGCGAATACACCTCGTCCAGATGGCTGCTCACGCCCATCCTGTGCATCATTTCCACCATGGCCGCGGGGCCGAACTGCTTCATCAGGTAGGCGGAAATATTGTTGGAGGAGTGGGTGAGGCCCCACTTGAGGGTGACGGTCTTGCCGATCCACTCGTCCTTGTCGGTTGAGCGCGGCGTCCAGTCGGTGCCGTCGCCTGCAATGAAGGACTGCGGCACGTTGACCACCTTGTCGCAGGGGCTCATACCCTCCTGCATTGCGAGTGTATAAAGGAAGGGCTTGATGGTCGAACCCACCTGGCGCTTGCCCTGGCGCACGTTGTCGTATTTGAAATAGCGGTAGTTAGGGCCGCCCACGTAAGCCTTGATATGCCCGGTGTTGGGCTGCACCGCCACGAATCCGGCGCGGAGTATACTCTTATAATAAAGGATGGAGTCGTTGGGCGTCATCACCGTGTCCATGTAGCCCTGCTTGTTCCACGCGAAGATGCGCATCTTGACGGGCTTCTTGAAGGACTCCAGGATCTCGGCCTCGGGGATACCCGCCCTGGCCTGGGTGCGATAGCGCTCGCTCCACTTGCGGGCATTGCTCATCAGGCGGTCGCGCACCGCCTTCTCGGTATCCGAAGCGAAGGGAGGATAGCGCTTCCACTTGATCTCCTTGTTGAAAGCGGGCTGCAGACGCTTGCCCAGATGGTTGGCCACCGCTTCCTCGGCATACTTCTGCATCTTGTAATTGATGGTGGTATAGATGCGGAGGCCGTCGCGGTCGAGGTCGTAGCGCTCGCCCGAAGGCTTCTTGTTCTTGTTGAGCCAGCCGTAGATGTTGTCGTCGCGCCAGCGGAGCGAATCGGCGGTGTAGTCCTCGTGGAACTGGTAGTCGCTGCGGCGGGGCTTCTTGGCGTTCATGTCGCGGCGGAGCATGTCGCGGAAGTAGGGCGCCAGGCCGGCGTTATGGTCCAGCACGCGGTAGTGCAGGTCGATGGGCAGCGCCTGGATGGAATCGGCCTGATGCCTAGTGAGATAACCGTGCTTGCGCATGCGGCCGATGACGAAGTTGCGGCGCGCCAGGCTCTTCTCGGGGTTGAGCACCGGGTTGTAGCGCGTGGGCTTGTTGACCATGCCTATGAGCGTAGCCGCCTCCTCGACTGTGAGGTCGGCCGGTTCCTTGTCGAAGAAGGTTTCCGACGCAGCCTTGACTCCGTAGGCGTTGCTACCGAAGAAGATGGAGTTGAGGTACATGTCCAGGATCTCGTCCTTGGTATAGTTGCGCTCGAGCTTTACTGCGGTAATCCACTCCTTGAGCTTTACCCAGACCATCCCGAGCTTGCCCTGGTTCTCGCCGCGGGGGTAGAGAGTCTTTGCAAGCTGCTGGGTGATGGTAGAGCCTCCGCCCTGGCTGCTGTCGTGCATCAGCAGGGTTTTCACCGCCACGCGCGCAAGACCCCTGGTATCCACGCCGGAGTGCTTGCGGAAGCGCACGTCCTCGGTGGAGATGGCCGCGGCCACGAGATTCGGGGACAGATCCTCGAAGCTCACATAGGTACGGTTCTCTATATGGAAGGTGGTGAGCACTTCGCCGCCCTCGGCCAGCACCTGGGTAGCCAGTTTGTTGTCGGGATGCTCCAGTTCCTCGAAGGAAGGAATCTTTGCGAACAGCCATACGATGACCAGCAGGAGGAACACCAGCACGAACGGAGCGGCAAAAAGAAGCCAGAATATGCGGATTATTTTTTTCTTGGTCGCTATGTCCATTTTTTTAATCTTCGATTAGTCTACAAATGTAAAAAATTTCCTCTTACATATTTTGAAAATTCGGCAGTTTGTGTGTTACTTTGCATGCGATTTTGATAAACTTCCGACGAAATGAAGGGTAATCTGATAATAGTGGAGTCGCCTACCAAGGCAAAGGAAATAACTCATTTTCTCAAGAACGAAACTGTGCCCTACAGGGTTGTTTCGAGCAAGGGACACATCCGGGACCTCAACGAAAAAAGCCTCAGCGTCGACGTCGAGCACGGGTTCGCGCCCAAATACGAAATCCCCTCGGACAAGAAGCGCACGGTGGCCGAACTCAAGGCCCTGTCGGCTGAGGCGGACACCGTTTATCTGGCCGCCGACCCCGACCGCGAGGGAGAGGCAATCGCCTGGCACATCAAGGACACTCTCGGTCTGGACCCCGCAAGGACAAGGCGCATCACTTATCAGGAAATCACCAAAAACGCCATCCTCGAAGCGCTCAAAAATCCCCGCGACATCGATATGAACCTGGTCAACGCGCAGCAGGCGCGCAGGGTTCTCGACCGTCTCATCGGATTCGAGCTTTCCCCCGTTTTATGGAAGAAGATCAACCGCGGCCTTTCGGCCGGAAGGGTGCAGAGCGTGGCGCTCAGGCTGGTGGTAGACAAGGAGAGGGAGATACAGGCGTTCACGCCGGAGGCGTTCTACCGCACCGGGGCGGTTTTCTCCACGGGAGACGCCCGCTTCCGCAGCACGCTGGAGCAGAAATTCTCCGGCATCGACCAGGCCCACGCCTTCCTGCAGGACTGCATCGGCGCAAGCTTCAGGGTAGAGAATATCGAAAAGAAGGATGCCGTCCGCTGGCCGGCCGCGCCCTTCACCACCTCCACGCTTCAGCAGGAGGCTTCCCGCAAGCTGCGCTTCAGCGTCAGCCAGACGATGAGGGTGGCCCAAAGCCTGTACGAAAGGGGTATCATCACCTACATGCGCACCGACTCCACCAACCTCTCGGCCCTTGCCATCGGCTCCGCCAAGAAGTATATCTGCGAGCATTTCGGCGAGCAGTATTCGCACCCCCGCAACTACCAGACGCATTCCAAGGGAGCGCAGGAAGCCCACGAGGCCATCCGTCCCACCTTTATAGATAACGACCGCGACCTCAAGCTTTCCGCCCAGGAAAAGGCCCTCTACGACCTCATCTGGCGCCGCACTGTCGCATCGCAGATGAGCGAGGCCAAGATGCTCAATACCGACGTCACCATCGGCGTGAGCACCAGGCCGGAAAAATTCCACACGCAGGCATCGCAGATACTCTTCGACGGCTTCCTCAAGGTCTATCTGGAGGGTACCGACGACGAGGTGCAGGACGAGTTCGAAATCATTCCCAACATCGAGACCGGCTCAGTGCTGGAACTCAGGGAGATGAGCTCCGAGTGCAAGTACACCCGCGCACCGCTCCGTTACAGCGAGGCCACCCTCATCCGCAAGCTCGAAGAGCTGGGAATCGGACGCCCGTCCACATATTCACCCACCATCTCCACCCTCACCAGCGGCCGCGGCTACCTGACCAAGGGCAACAAGGAGGGCACGAAGGTTCAGGTTACCAACCTGCTTCTGCGCGGAGGAAACATAACCAGTTCCGTAAAGAACGAACTGGTGGGCGAGGACCGCGGCAAACTGCTGCCCCAGGACATCGGAATCATAGTCTGCGACTACCTGGTGGAGAACTTCCCGGGCATAATGGACTACAACCATACCGCCACGGTGGAGGAAAACCTCGACAAGATTGCCGAGGGCGAACTCGAGTGGGTGGAATATCTGGGCCAGATTTATCCTCCTTTCCATAAGGAAGTGGAACTGCGTATGCACGACGGGCAGTACAACAACATCCAGCGCGAGCTGGGAATCGACCCGTCCGACGGCCAGCTCATAGTGGCCAAATACGGTCAGTACGGCCCCTACGTGCAGAAGGGCGAAGGCGAAAACCGCCGCTACGCCAGCCTTGCCAAGGGACAGCTCATCGAAACCGTCACCCTGGAAGATGCAATCAGGCTGCTGGCGCTTCCGCGCACAGTGGGCGAGTTCGAGGGCAAGGAGATTGTCGCAGGCAAGGGCAAGTTCGGTCCCTACATCCGCTACGACGGCAAGTTCATCTCGCTGCCCAGGCACGCCAACCCTTCGGAAATCGGCCTCGCAGAGTGCATCAAGCTCATCCAGGCCCAGTCCGCAGGAGCAGGCACGGCAGTTATCCAGGAGTGGCCGGATGCCGACGTGACCATCCTCAACGGCCGCTTCGGTCCGTACATCAGGCACGCCGGCGCCAACTATAAGATTCCCCGCAGGAACATGGCTCCCAGGCTCACGCTCCAGCAGTGTCTCGACATCATCAAATCTTCAAAGAAATAACCCATGGCAAAGTTGAAACTCGACAACATCGACAGGAAGATTCTCTTCTTCCTGGTGAACGACGCCCGCAAACCCTACCTCGAAATCGCGAGGGAGTGCGGAGTGTCCGGCGCGGCAATCCACCAGAGGATGCGCAAGCTCGAGGAGAGCGGCATAATCACCGGCTCCCGCCTGCTCATCAAGCCCGGCGCCATCGGACTGAACGTATGCGCCTTCATCAGCATCGTGGTGACCGAGTCCAACAAGAGCCCCGAGGTTATCGCAGCGCTTAAGAAGATTCCCGAAGTGGTTGAATGTCACTTTGTTACCGGCCGCTATACCCTGCTCGTCAAGGTCTACTGCCTGGACAACGACCACCTGATGGACGTGATTATGCACAAGCTGCGCGAGGTCCCCTACATCCAGAGCACCGACACGATGATCTCGCTCGAAGAAGTGTTCGAGCGCCAGGTGTGGGTAAAGGACAACGTGTTCAAGAAAGAGGGCCGCGCCTCATCCAAGAAGAAGTAGATGCTCCGCGAGGGGCAGGTCCTCCGGAGTAGTTATCTTGATATTTATCCTCTCTCCTTCGGCGAAGGTGAGGGGAATTTTTTTTGCCGCCGCCACGCTCGCGTCGTCGGTGAAGCGAACATCGTAAGGCAGGTCGTAAGCGGCCTTAAGGTCTTCCGAGAGGAAGATCTGGGGAGTCTGAGCGGCGAGCAGCGTGCTGCGGTCGGGGTCGGGGCCGGCGGTGCTGTGCAGGGTGTCCGTCACCTTGAGTGCCGGGATAAGGGCCCGGACGCCCCGTTCCAGCGGCCTGCCGTCGGGGGTGACGGGGTTGCCTTCGGCGATGGAGGCGAAAAGCCTGCGCAGGAAATCCTTCCCCACCAGCGGCCTCACTCCGTCGTGAACGGCCACAATGGCGCCGGCGGGCACCTTCGCAAGGCCGTTCTTTACCGAATGGAAACGGGAGATGCCTCCGGCCACCAGCTTCTGGGGCACGTTGAAGCTGTACTGCACGCAGAGTTCCTTCCACACGGCGAACTGGTCGCGGGGCAGCACGGTTATCACTTCGAGCTCCGGCACCGCCTCCACAAAGGCGGCGATGGTGCGCTGCAGAATGGGGATCCCGCCCAGAAGCAGGAACTGCTTGGGGACATCCCCGCCCATGCGGGTACCGCGCCCTCCGGCAACGACGATCAGATACTTCTTCCTTTCCATATGCCGTAGGCAAAGATACGTTATTTTATCTTATCTTTGCATTCTATGAAACTGCATGTAACATCCGAGACCGGAAGGCTGCGCGAAGTTGTTCTTGGCCTGCCGTATTCCAACGGTCCGGTTCCGACACTTGACGAAACCTTCGACAGTAAATCCTACGAATCCGTAGCGAACGGCGTATACCCCGCCGAAAAAGATATCGTGCACGAGATGGACGCCTTCCTGGCGGTGCTCCACAAATACGACGTGGCGGTCTACCGCCCCGAACTGGTGCCCGACTGCAACCAGGTGTTCGCCCGCGACGTGGGCTTTGTGATCGACGACAAGATTATCGTTTCCAACATAATCCCCGACCGTCAGGCCGAGATCGACGCCTACGGCAGCATCTACAGCCGCATCCACTACAAGAATATCTACAACCTGCCCGAAACCGTGCATGTTGAGGGCGGCGACGTCATTCTCTGGCACGACTTCATCTTCCTTGGGCAGTACGACTTTGCGGACTATCCGTCGGTCAAGACCGCCCGCACCAACCGCCTGGCCGTCGACTATCTTAAGATGATCTTCCCCGACAAGAAGATTATCCCCCTCAACCTCAAGAAGAGCGATACCGACCCGCGCGAGGGCATCCTGCATCTGGACTGCACATTCATGCCGGTGGGCCGCGACAAGGCCATAATCTACCGCGACGGCTTCATGAACCCCCGCGACGTACAGCATCTGGTGAACCTGTTCGGGCCCGAGAATGTGTTCGAACTCACCCAGGACGAGATGTACTGGATGAACAGCAACGTCTTTTCAATTTCCGAAGATGTGGTTGTGACCGAGGAGCATTTCACCCGCCTGAACGACCACCTGCGCAATATCTGGGGCATGACCGTGGAGACGGTTCCTTACCGCGAGATTTCCAAGATGGGCGGCCTTCTGCGCTGCTCCACCCTTCCTTTAAGGCGCGACTGATATGGATAAACTTGCAATGATCGCCTTCGGCGGCAACGCGCTGCTCCGCGCCGGACAGAAAGGCACCTACGAAGAGCAGCTCGCCAATGTGCGCGACGCCTGCCGCCAGCTCTGCGGCCTTGTCAAACAGGGATACGGCATAGTTATCGGTCACGGCAACGGGCCCCAGGTAGGCAACGCCCTGCTGCGGCACGATGCCGGCCGCCAGCTGCACGGCCTTCAGGCCATGCCGATGGATTTCTGCGGTGCCGAAACGCAGGGTTCGATAGCATACCTTATCGAGACCGGGCTCGAAAAAGAGCTCCGCCTCGCCGGGCTCGACCGCCCCGTCGTTTCGCTCGTCACCCGCGTCGAAGTCGACGCCAACGACCCCGGCTTTGCCAATCCCACCAAGCCGGTAGGGCCTTACTACAAGGAATGCCCTGTCGGGGGCGCACCCGCAAGGCTTTCCGCGTCGGGAAAAGGGCCGGTCCGGGTCCCGCAAGGGGAGCCCGACTCCGGCATTCCCCTCCCGCTGGGCAATGGCGCCCCCGCCTATCGCGAAGACCCTGGAGGTCGCGGATGGAGAAAAGTAGTTGCCAGCCCCAAGCCAATAAAGATCAACAATATTGACATAGTCCAGAAGCTAGCACGCGAGGGGAACATCGTGGTGACGGTCGGGGGCGGCGGAATACCGGTGGTGGCGACGGCCGAGGGCCACGACGGAGTGGAGGCGGTCATCGACAAGGACCTGGCGAGCGCGCTGGCGGCCATCTGCATAGGCGCCGACGAATTCTACATCCTGACGGACGTACCGAAGGTGTACATCAACTTCAACAAACCCGGCCAGAAAGCTCTCGATACCATGACCGTGGCCGAGGCTGAAGAGTATCTGGCACAGGGCCAGTTCGCCGAAGGCTCCATGGCCCCCAAGGTGCGCGCAGGCATCAGGTTCGTGCGCGAAAGCGGCCGGCAGTGCATAATAACCGAGGCGGGCAAGCTTGGCGACAGCGCCTGCGGAACAAGAATAATCCCTTAATTATCAATACAATGGCAGTTAATCTCAAGAACCGCAGCTTCCTTAAGCTGCTGGATTTTACCCCGGAAGAAATACGATACCTGCTGGACCTCGCCGCCGAGCTCAAGGCGGCTAAAAAGGCCGGCACCGAAGTGCAGAAAATGAAGGGCCGCAACATCGCCCTCATCTTCGAAAAGACATCCACCCGCACCCGCTGCTCCTTCGAAGTGGCGGCTTACGACCAGGGCGCGCACGTCACTTATCTGGGCCCCACCGGCTCGCAGATCGGCATCAAGGAGTCGATGAAAGACACCGCCCGAGTGCTTGGGCGTATGTACAACGGCATCGAGTACCGCGGCTTCGCGCAGAAGACCGTGGAGGAACTTGCGGAGTATTCCGGAGTGCCGGTTTGGAACGGCCTCACCAACGAGTTCCATCCCACGCAGATTCTGGCGGACTTCCTGACCATGCGTGAGCATGCCGGAAAACCGCTTGAAAAGGTCACCTACGCATATCTGGGCGACGCCCGCTACAATATGGGCAACTCGCTGCTGGTAGGCGGCGCGAAGATGGGAATGGATGTGCGCATCGTGGCTCCGAAGCCCCTGCAGCCCGCCTCTGAACTCGTGGCACAGTGCCGCGAGGTGGCAAAAGAGACAGGGGCCCGCATCACCATCACCGACGACGTGGACGCCGGAGTGAAGGGCTGCGATTTCGTGTACACCGACATCTGGGTGTCGATGGGCGAACCCGACGAGGTCTGGAAGGAACGTATCGCAATGCTTCTGCCCTACCAGGTGAACGCTTCGCTGATGAAGCGCACCGGCAACCCGGACTGCAAGTTCATGCACTGCCTTCCCTCTTATCATAACCTCGAAACGCAGGCCGGCCGCGACGTTCATAAAAAGTTCGGCCTGGACGGCATTGAGGTTACCGAGGACGTGTTCGAAAGCCCGGCGAGCATAGTGTTCGACGAGGCCGAGAACCGCATGCACACCATCAAGGCTGTGATGGTTGCCACGCTCGGCGACTAATACAAACTTATAATGAACCGCTCCGGGGTCCTCGCCTTCATCTTTTCCGTGCTGGCGCTGATGGGAATCGCGTGGGCGGTTTTTCCGGCTTCGGGGGTAAGGATGGCGGGCAGGACCTGGCGTTTCCTGTCGCGCGAAGCCGACCTTGAGCGCCTTGGCGAGGATGTTCCCGACCTCGAAGCGGCCCTGCGCAGCATCAGCGGGGCCGACTCGGCGAGCCTCTCGGGCTGCCGCGAATTCATCCGCAGCAATCCTGCAAGAATTTATTTCCCGGACGGCGACTGGCGCTGGCTGGACGGCGTGTTCGAGGCCTTCGAGACGGCCGCCCGCGACAGCACCACCCTGCGCATAAGCTACTACGGCGACTCCCAGATCGAGATGGACCGCATGTCGGCCAACCTTCGCACCGCGCTCCAGGAGCGCTTCGGCGGCAGCGGCACCGGCATCTTCCCGGCAATGAGCAACGTGCCGTCGGCCTCCGTCTTCCATTCGGCGGAGGGCAATATCGTGCACTATACGATGTATGGCGATTCCACCACCCGCAAGGCTCCTCACCGGCGTTACGGCCTGATGGCCCAGCTCTGCGAGGTGCACGGCAGCGCCGCGGTTACCTTCCGCGCCCCGATGCAGCGCAGCACCGCCGACAACGTGCGCAACTTCTCCAAAGTGAGCGTGCTGCTCGCGCCCAAGGCAGGATTCGGCATCCGCGCAAGGCTCCAGGTAGATACTTTCAGGCTCGCGCCGCAGGCTGTTCCCGCCGGCGAGAGCGGGGTCAAGCTTCTCTCCTGGAATCTGCCCCGGCCCGCCAGGAAGGGGACGCTTCGCTTCGAAGGACAGGCAGAGATCTACGGCATAATGCTGGACGATGCGGCCGGTGGCATCGCGGTGGACAATATGCCCCTGCGCGGCTCCTCCGGCACGGAATTTACCGCCATTGACAAGGCCTCCATCGGTGACGCCCTGCGCATAGGCGGCACCAGGCTGCTGATCCTGCAGTTCGGGGGCAACTCCATGCCTTATCTGCGCAGCGACAAGCGCATCGCGGACTATATGGACCAGCTCCGGCGGCAGCTCGACTACTTCCAGGCGGTAGCGCCCGAAGTTAAAATCCTCTTCATCGGCCCCTCGGACATGTGCCGCGACTCGGACGGCCGCATCCTCTCCTACAAGCGTCTGCCCGAGGTCGTGGACTCCCTGCGCAACCTTGCGCTCAGCCACGGCGACGCCTACTGGGACATCTTCTCAATTATGGGAGGAAGCGGCTCGATGAAGCAGTGGGTGGCCCATAATCCGCCGCTCGCCGGGCAGGACTACATCCACTTCACCCCCGCCGGGGCCGATATAATGGGCCGCAAGCTTGCGGACGCCATCCTTCTTTATTACGACCTTTACCGCCTGCGCCGACAGCTCGGCGAGAGCGCGGCAGAAGAATACCTGCGCAGCGAATGAACGACGGAGCCCTCATAACGGATTTCTGCCACCGCCTGTTCGGCTTCGACCAGGCCCATCCGCTGCTGTTCACGCAGTTCTGGTTCTGGGCCTTCCTGGCACTGGTCTACGGCGGCTTCTCGCTCATCCGCCGCGACAAGTTGCACATCCGCAACGCATGGCTCTTCGGCTGCAGCCTTTGGTTCTACTACAAGACCAGCGGAGTGTTCCTGCTGTTGCTGCTGTTCGTCATTACCTATAATTATTTTGCGGCTCATTTGATGCCGCGCATCCGGCGGGAACGCCTTCGCACGGCGCTGCTGGTGCTCAGCGTGGCGGTGGACCTGCTGGTGCTGGGTTACTACAAATACGCCTACTTCTTCGCGGACGCGGTTAACAGCCTCTTCGGGCTGGAGTTGCAGGTCAAGGACATCTTCACCGGAGGAAGCATTTTCCTGCCGGTAGGCATCTCTTTCTTTACCTTCCAGGCGATAAGTTATGTGGTGGATGTAAAGAAGGGGAAGGTCGAGCCCGTACGGAACTTCCTCGATTTTGGCTTTTACCTGAGCTTCTTCCCGCAGCTGGTGGCGGGGCCGATCGTCCGCGCGCCGGAGTTCATCCCGCAGCTGCACAGGCCGTTCAACCTTAGCCGGCGCTGGTTCGGAATCGCAGTTTTCTGGATTCTCAACGGTCTTGCTAAAAAGCTGATACTCAGCGACTTCATTGCGGTAAACCTATGCGACCGGGTGTTCGAGAATCCGCTGCTCTACACCGGCTTCGAGAATCTTTGCGCGCTGTTCTGCTACTCGCTGCAGGTTTACGCCGACTTCTCGGGTTATACCGACATTGCCACCGGCGTGGCGATGCTCCTCGGCTTCTGGCTGCCGCTCAACTTCAATTCTCCTTACAAGGCCACCAACGCCGGGCAGTTCTGGAAGCGCTGGCACATCTCGCTCTCCAGTTGGCTCAAGGACTACCTCTACATCCCTCTCGGAGGCAACCGCAACGGCACTCCGGCCACCTGGATCTGTATCGGCGCCATTACCCTCATCGGAGTGTTCCTCAGCGGCATGCCCGTTGTCGGGGTGATTGTAGCGGTTATCGCGCTGGTGCTGGTTATTGCCGCGCGGCGCTCGAAGGAGAATACCCGCAAGATTGTGACCAATGTCAACTCGATGAATACTATGCTGCTGGGAGGGCTCTGGCATGGGGCGAGCTGGAATTTTATGATCTGGGGCGGGCTTAACGGGCTCGGAATGATCATCTACAAGTTCTGGAGCGGCTGGTCGCCCCGCACCCGCGTCCTCATCTCCGCCGCCGTCACCTTTGCGCTCTGGCTCATTGCCCGCTACTTCCCCGCTCCCGTCTGGAACATCTTCTTCGTCTGGATGCTCATCACTACGCTTGGAGCGCTGTTACAAGCTTCCTGCCGCCTCGTCCCCTCCGCGTTGGGCAAAGGGCAACGGGGTACATTAGGGGAGGAACCCCTAATAATGCAGCCGAAGGGCTGCTGGCAGGCAAAACGCCTGCCGTCCCGAAAGGCCAGCGCTGCGGCGGCCGGATGGCTGGGCAATGCCTGGGCGGTGGCGCAAACCTTCGTGTTTATAACGTTTACCAGATTGTTCTTCCGGAGCGGGTCGAACCTGGACCCGGCAATAGCCAACGAAACGGCCTGGAATACCGCCAAGAACATGATTGAACGCATCGGCGGAGCGTGGGACCTGTCGCTGATTCCGGCGATGGCGAAGCAGCACGCGGCGGTGCTCATCGTATTCGCGCTGGGCATGCTGGTGCACTGGCTGCCCGACCGCTTCAAGCGCCGCTACCGCATCTGGTTCTCGCGGATGCCTGTCGGACTGATGGCCCTGGCAGTGCTGCTGGCGGTCTTTATCATCTATCAGTTCATCACCGCAGGGCTCCAGAGCTTCATCTACTTCCAGTTCTAATGCTCTTGCATTAGTGCGGAATAATTCGCATATTTGTGGGTTAATCCGCATATGATGAAACTTAGAACTATATCCATCGCATCCCTCGCCATCGCAATGATGACCGGTTTCTCCTGCGCAAAAGAAGTGCAGGCAGCAAAGGGAGATTACATCACAAAGACCATCGAGGTCGGCTTTGAGGACAGTGAAGACAACGCAGACGCTTCCAAGACCTATCTGGCGAACAACGCCCAGATCCGTTGGAGTTCCTCCGGCACCGACA
The DNA here is from genome assembly GCA_017617495.1 of Bacteroidales bacterium. Lineage (GTDB taxonomy): Bacteria > Bacteroidota > Bacteroidia > Bacteroidales > UBA932 > Cryptobacteroides. The sequence continues at coordinate 1,565 of JAFZWD010000019.1, read as the reverse complement.
AGATTATCTATGTGTTCGACGAGTCCGGCAAGCGCTACGACTTCACGAGCACGGCTACGTCGGCATCGGCCACGCGCAGTTTCTCCTGCAGCACCTGGCCCACCGATGCAAAGATAAAGATGGTCCTCTGGTCCGGCAAGGGCTCGAGCAGCGAGAAGTCGGTTCTCAACGGATGGACGCTTTCCGGCGAGAGTCTCGCGATCAAGACCACCCAGGCGCCCAGCATGAGCAGTTCGTTCGACGCCACCACGGGCATCGCGGTGATGAAGCCCGGCGACAAAAAGATGCGTTCGGTGCTCGGATATCTGCGCTACAGTGTCGGCAAGTTCCCGGACGGCGTCTCGGCAGCCATCAAATCCGTCACCATTTCTGCCGACGAGAATCTCGCCGGCAAGATCAGCATCGATTATTCCGGCAAGGATCCTGTTGCCAGCATAGTTTCGGACGGCGTAAAGAGCATTACCGCCAACACACGCTATGCAAACAAGAACGGGGTTACCTACGAACCCGGTTACGTTTATGTAGGCATGCTTCCCGGTACTTACCACAACGTAAAACTGACGATTACCGCCTTTAAGGAAGACCCTAAAGCCAAAGATGAAGATGGTTCAAATTCGCTCGAGCCTTTCACCGTCAGCCTTCCCGGCGAGATGGTCATCGTGCGCGGAAAGTTCACTGCGGTGGCTCATACGCTCCCGAACGTCAAACCGACACCAGCAGCGGCAGATCCCTGGCCCAGCGAGGCTACCGCCTTCGACTACGGCCTGCAGCCCGGTGTATCCCGCCGAGCATCATACGACACCGAAGAACTTAAGGATTATGGCGTAACCAGCGCCGCGGAAAACAGGACTATCACCAAACCCGTCATTTCAAACAATGTCACCTACGGAGGACCCGGACTGAGTTTCTACGGCAACCGCATGTCCTGCGAGAAGTTTACTACCTGGAGCACAGATTATCCCAATGTCGTTCCTGCAAACCGCTACATCTCGTTCAAGATCAACAGGCCCGGCAGAATCAAGTTCTACGGAGCGCCCTGGGGCGGCACGATTCCCACTTTCTCGCTGGCAGTAGTCAAGACCGTCGACGGCGTTACCACCGCCAAGGTCGTGCAGACACTGACTCCCACGGAAGTGGCGGATGCGTCCGTTACCGAGAACCGCACCGACTCAAATATCAATTCCGACGGTTGGGCCAAGTACTGGAATACCATGACAGTATCCGAGGAGGATATTGCAGGCATCGACGAAGCCGCTACGGTATACCTGTACCACACCGCCGCCCAGGTACATTACTGGCCTTTCTACTGGATATCCGACGAGAACAACCCCGTCAATCCGGCCGGCAAAAAGAAGTTCCTCCTCGCCAGCGACTCTGTCTGCCGCACCAACTCATCCAGCGAGTATCCGAGGGCAGGTTGGGGCCAGAAGTTTGCGGAACAGCTCGGCAACAACGCCGAAGTCATGAACCTTGCAGTAGGCGGCAGAAGCACCAAGTCCTTCATCACCAACGGTCACTGGGCCGGACTTCTCAGCAGCACCTATACCGGTGACGTGGTGATTATC